>JBDLWB010000139.1:0-8341 GCA_039804425.1 Verrucomicrobiota bacterium | reverse complement strand
TATGCCCGCTAAACAACTCCAATTCGACGAAGCCGCACGCCAAGCACTCTTGCGCGGTGTGGAAAAACTCGCACGTGCCGTCAAAGCCACTCTTGGCCCAGCCGGTCGCAATGTGATCCTCGACAAAAAATTCGGTTCTCCCACCATCACCAAAGACGGTGTTTCGGTGGCGAAGGAAATCGAGCTTGAGTGCCCTTATGAAAACATGGGTGCCCAATTGATTCGCGAGGTTTCCAGCAAAACCAGCGACATCGCCGGTGACGGAACCACGACTGCTACCGTTCTTGCTGAGGCCATCTACAAAGAAGGTCTGCGCAACGTCACCGCAGGTGCCAATCCGATCTCGCTGCAACGCGGTATCATGAAAGCTACCGAAGCCATTGTTGCTCAATTGAAGGCTCTGTCCAAAACCGTTTCCGACACCAAGGAAATCGCTCAGGTCGCCACTGTATCGGCCAACTGGGACACCGAGATCGGCAACATCATTGCTGAAGCGATGGACAAAGTCGGCAAAGACGGCACCATCACTGTGGAAGAAGCCAAAGGCATCGAAACCACGCTCGACGTGGTGGAAGGCATGCAGTTCGACAAAGGCTACCTCAGCCCTTACTTCGTCACCGACGCAGAAGGCATGGAAGCGGTGCTCGACAACGCATTGATCCTCATCAACGAGAAGAAAGTATCGTCGTTGAAAGACATGCTTCCTCTCTTGGAAAAAGTCGCGAAAACCGGTCGTCCGCTGGTCATCATCGCCGAAGACGTCGAGGGCGAAGCTCTTGCCACTTTGGTGGTCAACAAACTCCGTGGCATCCTTCACGTCGCTGCTGTCAAAGCTCCTGGCTTTGGTGACCGTCGTAAGGCCATGCTCGAAGACATCGCTGTTCTCACTGGCGGTAAAGTCATCACCGATGACCTTGGCATCAAGCTCGAGAGCGTGGAGCTCACCGACCTTGGTTCGGCAAAGCGCGTGACGATCTCGAAAGAGGCGACCACCATCATCGAAGGTGCTGGCTCCAGCGAAGCCATCACCGGCCGCGTCAATCAGATCCGCAAGCAAATTGAAGACACCACCAGCGACTACGATCGTGAGAAGCTGCAAGAGCGTCTTGCCAAATTGGCAGGTGGCGTGGCCGTCATCAACGTCGGTGCTGCTACCGAAACGGAGATGAAGGAGAAAAAAGCTCGCGTCGAAGACGCCCTGCACGCCACCCGCGCTGCGGTGGAAGAAGGCATCGTTCCTGGCGGTGGCACCGCTCTGATCCGCGCTCTCAAAGCCGCTCAGGATGCGAAATACTGCGAAGCTGCTACCAACGAAGACGAGCGCACCGGCATGGGCATCGTCGCTCGCGCTGTCGAAGCTCCGCTGCGTCAGCTCGCTGCCAACGCTGGTCGTGAAGGCGCTCTCATTGTCGAGAACGTCAAGACCAACAAGGCTGGCAATGGCTACAACGTGGCGACCGACAAATACGAAGACCTCATTGCTTCCGGTGTGGTTGACCCAACGAAGGTCACACGCAGTGCTCTGCAAAACGCCGCATCGATCGCTGGCTTGTTGCTCACCACCGAGTGCTTGATCACCGAAAAGCCTGAGCCTGCGAAGGCTCCTGCAGGTGGTCACGACCACGACCACGGCATGGGCGGCATGATGTAATCCTCCCGGCGCATCCCCCAGCGCCACCATTTCCTTAACCCTCACGCGATTCGTTCGTGTGAGGGTTTTTTCGTTTGACGACTTGCCTTACGGATTTTCTTGCGTTCGTGTGAGCGCAGATGCTAGAATCATCGCACCATTACGAACCCAATATGAACATGAGCCGATTTTCGATCATCCTTTTGAGTCTAGTTTTTTGTCTGTTCGGTTCGTGCAAGAAAGATGAGGAAGCCAAGCAACGGATTGCTGATTTAGAGGCAGCAGTAGCATCATTGGAAAGTGATAAAATCGGCATGGAAGCTGACTTGCTTGCTCTCAAGCGATACGAAGGAGGTCTTGATGCGGTTGCGGCGAAGACCCTGCAGGAACGTAAAGCACAATTGGAAGTTGAGGTGCAGAAGATGCTCATGCTGGAAAACCAACTTGCTGGGCTCAAGCAAGAAAACGAGCAACTCAAAACCAAACTGGCCGCGACAACCATGTCGATTGCCGGCGGAGGCAATGGTTCGGGTGTGCCAACGATTAGTCGAGATATTGAGCGCGCCTATGTGACCATCGAAGGGGATCATCATCATGGCGGTGGTTTTTTGTTAGCAGTGGATGACAAAAAGTATCTGTATACCGCAGCCAGCACGCTAGCGGGAAATCAAAAGTTGACGATTCGCACCCAAGGAGGAACTACATTGACGAAGTTTGGCGCGCTTGAACTCAGCGAAGAATTGGATTTAGCAAGATTGGAAGTGTTGGATGATGTGGAGCAATGCATGACCATGATTGAGGTGGATGCAGAAATCCCTGCTTCAACATCCGTTCTTCTGTTAGGTCATGCAAAGGGATCGCGCAAAGTTGTGTTGGAGAAATCCAGCATTACGAGCACCGATGCCCATGCTTTGCTTCTTGATAATACCTATCTCAAAACAGCTCCAGGCGGCCCTGTGATTCATGCGCTATCGGGCAAAGTGCTGGGAGTCATGGGGCATGTCCCACCCAAGCCACCAGAGTTGTGGCAACAGTCGTATGAGCAACAAACCGAACCTCAATTGCTCGTCGCACGGCTCAATCGCTCGATCGAGTGGAAAGGTTCACGCATTGGCACTTTCTTAATGGAACGGAAGCGTCTGCAGGATCTCGATGATGCCACGCGACTCGCCTTGGCCGTGGCTAGTGTGAGAGTTTCCGAGGGCTTGCCGCAGTTGGATGCCATGGTCGATGGTGCAGGTAGCGACATCATGAGCGTCTTCAAGTCACACCCGAACCATTCCATGGTGCAAATCTTGGTCAAATGGAAAACCGATCAAGAAGGCAAAAAATTTGTCATGAGTGAAGCAGATGCGAAGAAGAAATTGCGCGGAGTACTCAGTGAAGCGCTCTCTTTGATGCAGCGAGGATTCCAAGATACCAAGCCTGCTCAATTTTCTTGGTATCATAGGGCTTGGGCAAGTTCTTCGGTCGATAAATGCAAAGCAGCCTTTGAAAAGATTAATGCAGAACTAACAACGGTGCGCTAGGCAGGCGAAGGCTTTTTTCCATGAGGGGCTTGGTTTGATTTCTTATGCGAGTCCAGCGAGTTCTTCTGATGATGAAGTCGTTTTTTCTCGGGGTTTTTCGGATTCTTTTCACGACATCGCAGCCGCCCATCAATTTTTTGAAAAAAACATGAATAAATGGTTCCGATCTACGTCTCATCTCGTGCAGGAACCGATGCACAATGACCTACTGACAGGAGGCGCAGGTGCTGAAGTTGCTGCCGATCACGAACTCGTCGTGCGATCTCAAGCAGGGGAGCTGCAAGCTTTTGATGAGTTGGTGATGCGCCATCGCCACCGCATTTTTGCCATGATTCGCCAAATGACAGACCACGAAGCCGATGCTTGGGATTTGACCCAAGAAGTCTTTGTTAAGGCGTGGCAAGCCTTGGCGGGCTTTGAGTCAAAGGCGAAATTTTCGACATGGCTTTATCGCATCGCCCACAATGTCGTGTATGACTGGAACCGCAAACGCAAGCATGAATGGGCAGGAGAGTTGCGCGATGAAACGCTGGAGCAGCAAGTCATCGACCCCGCCGCCATCGCCATCCCGCAAGTGGTGTCGAGCCCTGACGAACAGTTATCGACAGAGGAATTGCGCCACAAGATTGAGCGTGCCTTGCAAAAAATTTCGCCGGAACATCGAGAGGTTGTGATTCTCAAAGATGTGCAAGGTCTCTCGTACAAAGAAATTGCTAGTGTGCTTGGTTGCACGATTGGCACGGTGATGAGCCGGTTGTTTTATGCTCGTCAGAAACTGCAAACCCTACTGAAAGATGAATACGAAGCCCGATCATGAATGGTTGATGTTGTGGCTGGAGGACGAGTTGCCTGAGCCGCATGGCTCACAAGTCGAAGCCTGGGTGCAAAACCAAGAGGAATGGCTACGCAAACGAGAAGAGTCGCGGCGCTGGCGTGCGCAGATGACTCGGTTGCGCGAGGTCGATCACGAGGTTCCGTATGGTGAATTTTTTCAGCAACGCCTCATGCGTGCGCTTCAGCAGCAAGCGGCATCTGTGGCGGTTTCTTCGGTGGCTCCAACCAAACAACGTTGGCTGCGGGTTCCTGCCAGTGTCGCGGCAGCGTTGATTGTCGGCTTTTGTGCGGGAGCGCTCTGGTATCAGCAATCGCCACGCGCTAAGGTCTTGTTGACCTATACTCCTGCGGAAGGCGTGAAAGCAGATTTTTATGAATCCAGTCCCACCAATGGTACTGTCATCGTGTTGAATGGAGTGGAAGCCTTGCCTGATGAACTGGGTGAGCCAGAGTCGACCACAACCGATCCCACGGATGCTAAATCAAAGCGTGACGCGGTAACTCCCTAACGACTTTTTCTTATGAATCGTTTGATTTTTCTGATGTTATTCTACGCCCCTTGGGTCGTAGGAGTGGCACGAGCAGACTGGGGGCGCGATGTGATTGGTCAAGTGACGGTGACATTGGTCCATGCTAGCCATGAAGAAGTGTCGTCGGTACAGAAATATCCTAAGTTGTCCAAGGGCATCGCGACGCGCTTGCAAAAAGATCCCCATTTGCGTTTTGCGCATTACCGGCGATTGGGTGTCGATCAAAAGCCGCTCTATCGCAGCTTTGAAAGCTGGGCGCAACCGATGGCGGGTTCTGATGATTTGCTTGTGCGCTTTGAGGCGCAAGCGCGTCCTTCTCGAGAGCTCACGCGGCTCGATCTGGAATTGTGGATGAATCGTAAAAAAATTTTGAAAACTGGTGCTGCTTTGACAGAGCAGTCTCCGCTCTATGTGCTAGGGCCCGAGTGGCGGCAGGGGCGTGTCATTTTGATGGTATCTTTGAAGCATGATGACCATGTAACACCACCGAATCAGCCATGAAATCTGTTCTTTTACTTGTTGCCCTGCTCACGAGTCTACTCCGTGCCGAATTGTTTTTTGAGACCAAGCGCAAAGAAATTCAAGCAGGGCCCGATGCGCAACGAGTGATTTGCGATTTCTCATTTGAAAACCGCACAGACAAAACGGTGACCATTGCGAATTATGAGTCGACCTGTTCATGCATGTCAGTGCAGATCAATCATGACGGCAAGCGCGTGTATGAACCGGGAGAAAAGGGCATTCTGCGGGCGAACTTCGACATGGAAAATTTCACGGGTGAAGTCGATAAGCAGGTTTTGCTTTGGCTAGAAGGAGATCCCGAATCAACACCATCGATTCGTCTCGTGGTGCATGTGGTCATTCCGACCCTCGTTGACATGCAGCCGCGTACTTTGGTGTGGGAAGGCCCAGGGCCGTGGCAAGCAAAGACCATGAAGGTCAGAATGCAGCACACCGAACCGATTCGCATTCTCAAGGCCTCTCTCAACAACCCGAGTTTTTCGTTTTCGTGGAAAGAGCTCGTCGCAGGCAAGGAGTATGAAATCACGGTGCAGCCTTTAGAAAACCAAGAAACGCCTCCGGGTGTGGGTGTGATTCACATTGAAACTGACTGTAGCATCCGCAAACAAAAGAGACACATGGCTTTTGTCAATGTATTGCGTGATCGTGCGGTCGCGCCTCATCAACCGCAGCTTGGCCCAGCACCCCGTAGGTAGTTCCAATGATCCGTTTGCTCTGATGTCGGCGATGAAAAAAACCTTATTTCAGTTGGGTAGTGTGTTATTGCTAACAGCAGGTTTTGCCATCCTGCACGCGTGGTTTTTTCCTCTGGGGAAGGTTTCCATCGTCTGCAATCCCGCAACGATTTCAGCCGAGGAAATCTGTTTGTCGACCGTGTTGCAGGAGTGGAAAAATGATTGCATTTGGATCGATGCCCGACGTCGCGAAGACTGGCAACGCGATGGCTTGCCAGGTTCCATCTTGCTCACTACAGCGGCAGGCGAGTCGTTTGATGTGCTGCTTGAGCAGGCATTTCCGCGTCTTGCGACCGAGCAAAAACGGGTCGTGGTCTATTGCAATGACCAAGGCTGCGGAACGAGCAAAGAAATTGCGAAACGTTTGCGCGATTACCAAATCGTCCCAGAAGTCCACGCCTTGTACGGTGGCTGGAAAGCGCTATCCGAGGCGGGCATGGTTCCGCTTAAGAAATGAGCGTGTGCGAGAGGCGTCGATGTGCGCTCATGTTGCCGTGATCTTATTTGATCTGCTGCAGTGCTTCGCGTGGCGCAGTAGGTTGGCTGGCTGTCATCGTTGCCAACCTTCAATTTTGTAGATTCGCTCAGCAAGCTTGCGCTCCGGCTTGCCGGAATCGGGAGTCAGCCAGACCTCGAAGCGCGCGGCATAGGGTTTTCCCCAGTCGCCCTCGTAAATCGTGAATCCAGCCTTCGCACCAAATCGTTCGGAAGGATCGGCGGACCATGTCATGCGGGTCGCTGACTGTTCTTTCAGACGATCTGTCGATAACGGGGTGCCTTTTGTGATTTCGAATGCTTTGAGATAGACCGATCCTGGTTCCCCTGGGTTGATCGAATAGACTACTTCGTAGATGCCTGGCTGCATGCCTGAAACAAGTCGGAAGGGATGTTTGCCGTCGCCTGTCATACGCGTGACCAATTCTCTCGCCTTGAGACGAGCGTCTCTTACGGCAGCTTCAGGGGCTTTCAGGAACTCGGAAAACTCTTTTTCCAGCTGATTGATGGTGGCTTTGGTCACACGACGTTCCGGGTTGTTCGATTGCTCGAAGATCTCGACCCAGATCCCGCCACAATCAATCATCACTCGACTTTCATCGAGTTGATTTCCTTGAGTCATCTCTGGCTGCACCGGTGTGCTACCTTCTGCCACATGTTGAACTTCATAGTGGCTCCATTGCTTGCGATCCAAACAGAGGAGGCAGCGTGTTTGAAATCCAGAGTCGTGTCCGAATCGGGAGATGTAGCCATGCAAGGTGTGCCGCGGTTCACCATCATAGCTCCAGCATCGCGCCGCAAATCGATGCCCCTGCTCCATGAAGACGTGCCAGTCAGGGGAGGCTTCCACATACTCGCGAAGCGCATCAGAATGATGGGTCGATGCCTGGCGCAATGAGGGCAAGGAAGGGGTAAAGTCTGTTTTGTTGTTGCCGGGGCTGGCGGCTGCTTTTCGGATGGCGAGCTGAAATGCATCACTTGCTTTCGTTTCATCATCGCCAAATGGGTCTTTGGTATCAGGATCCGGCTCAGCCATTTCGATACCCGCGGGAATGGTTAAGTTGTCGGCAAACCCATCTTCACTTGGCCCAAACATGGAAAAGAACAGCACAAACGCGAGCGCGCCCATGCTTGCCACACCGCATCCGAAAAGGAGAAGAAGATTGATGAAGCCGAGGCGACGTCTTTTTTTGACAAAATTGACGATCATAGCTGCGATCACGCCCAAGAAGGCAAGAGCCGCAAGGTAGAATAGCACTTGGGATAACACCATGATGGTATCCGATGTGCCGATAGCCGTCGCCGCGAAGCCACCCAGAGGGATGAGATAGACGACCGATGGTAACCACCAAGTGTGGGTATATCGTTTGAGAATTGATAGAAACATGTGCAATGAGTGGTGCGGGATCGCCATGCATCCAAAAACCATGTGTGGACGTTGCTTAAAGATCTTTATAGGCAATGATCTGCGTTGCGCAACCGAAAAAATGACTCTGGATCTCGGTCCGGAAGCCAGCTCGATCAAAGTCATTTCTCACTTCCTCACAACTGCGAAACTGAGATGTGTAGTGCCAAAGCTTGCGGTAGTTGTCGGGATTTCCCAGGAAAATCATTCCCAAGATCGGAACATACCATTTGACGTAGATCATGAAAAATGGATACAGAAACTTGGACTGGGGAATCGAAAATTCCAGCAGCGAAACGACTCCTCCTGGCTTGGTGATGCGCCATAGCTCTGACGCAAAATGTCCTACTTCTGTTTTGCTCAGAGTCTTTAATCCAAATGCGCAAGTGACAGAATCATATTCTTCATCGCTGCTCGATAGCCGCAGCGCATCTTCACGGATGATCTGCAAACCTGCATGATGCCATCGCGCGGAGTTTTTTTCCGCTTTGGCACACATGCCAGAAGAAAAATCGACTAAGCAGATCTTCGCTCGGGGGCTGATTCGTTTTATCAAAATCGGTGCCATCTCACCAGCTCCTGACATGACATCGAGAACGGAATTGCCATCTCGATGAATGGCCGCTGCGCAACGACGTCTCCAAAAGTAGGCGAAGCCGAGA
>JBDLWB010000138.1:0-5027 GCA_039804425.1 Verrucomicrobiota bacterium | reverse complement strand
GCCCGCTCTTTCATGGTGTGCTTCCGAGGAAGTCGCATCAGCGGGGCGGGACCTCAATTAGTTTGAAGTGTGTTGTTGCGTGTGGCGTTTGAATGCCACTTCTGCACCTTTGCCGATCAGGCGCTTACGGCCTTTTTGACGACGACGGCTGAGGATGGCGCGACCACCTTTGGTAGCCATGCGGGCACGGAAGCCGTGCTGTTGCTTACGGGTGCGCTTGGAAGGACGATAAGTAGGGCTCATAGCTGGTCTAAGTTAAGTGATGTTCGAAAAAAGGATACCGTAAGAAGCGGTCGGGGGGCGGAGAGTAGGGAATTTTGGTAAAATGTCAATCCAACAATGTGAAAAAAATGCATTTTTGTGAAAAGAAATCGCCGCAGAGCTTTGGCGGCGTCTGCGGCGATGAAATGTTCCGTGAGAGAGTCGATTACGCCTTGGCGTCGGGCAGCTCACGACGAGTGAGAACTTTATCGACCAATCCATAGGCGACCGATTCCTGCGCGGACATATAATTGTCGCGATCGGAATCGCGCTCGATCTCCTCCACCGTTTTGCCGGTGTGGTGAGCCAGCACGCCATTGAGGCGTTTTTTCAGGTTGAACATGAAGCCGATGGTGCGCTCGACATCCGAAGCCGTGCCTTGGGCACCGCCGGAGACTTGGTGAATCATCACGTGCGAGTTCGGTAGAGCAAAACGTTTGCCCTTCGTGCCGGCGGTGAGAAGAACCGATCCCATCGAAGCGCAGATGCCGATGCAATACGTGTTCACATCGCAGGTCATGAACTGCATGGTGTCATAGATCGCCAGACCCGCCGTCACCGATCCGCCGGGGGAGTTGATGTAAATGTGGATGTCCTTTTTCGGGTCCTGCATTTGCAAGAACAGCAACTGAGCGATGACCGAGTTCGCGACAAAGTCATCGATGCCAGTGCCGATGAAAATGATGCGATCCTTTAGCAAGCGCGAGTAGATGTCGAACGAGCGTTCGCCACGGCCGTCCTGTTCAATGACTACGGGCACGTAGTAATTGTTCTTAGGCATCATCGAAGTAGGGAATGAGTTCATGATTCGGATGGGGTAGGTGCTACCTCCGTTACAGAAGCGTGTTCCAAGAGGAAATCAAGGGCTTTATTGATCAGCAGCGAATTGCGGATGCCGGGCAGTTGGCCGCCGGACTGCAATTGCTTGATGAACTTGCTCGGGTCCTCTTGACGACGTTGGGCAATGGCGAGCAGGTGTTGAACAAGCTCCTGGTCATTGACGACGATGCTTTCCTTCTCGGCAATTTCTTGGAGGATGAAATTCGTTTTAATGTTCGTCTTCGCTTGAGCGGCTGCCGTTTCCAACAAGGCTTCGCGTTGCGCGGCGATCTCGTCATTTTTCATGCCCGATTGAGCGGCGCTCTGCACCAAGGCGTCGGCTTGATTTTGGGTTTCGGCTGCCAGCAGAGACTCAGGGATGTCAAACTCCACCGATTGATCAAAGTGAGCGATGATTTGATTGATCTTCGCGTCATCGATCGATTTTTTCTTATTCGCCGTCATGCCTTCTTGGATCGTCTGACGGAGATCGGCGACCGTTTTGTCGGGTCCCATCAGCTTCGTGGCGAACTCGTCATTCAGCTCGGGCAGTTTCTGCTGCTTGATTTCCTTCACGGTGACTTGATAGACCAGCGTTTTTCCTTGCAGATCCTCGATGGTGAAATCGGCGGGCACGGTGTAGGAAATTTCCTTGGTTTCGCCGACATTCATGCCTTCGAGCAAAGGAGCAAAACCTGGGAGGAACGATTCCTCGGCAATCTTCAACCAGAAACCTTCGCGACCGCCGATGTAGCCGAGCGCGCGACCGAAAGCTTCATCGAGTGGCTTGCCTTCGAAAGTTGCGGAAAAATCGACCACAGCGATGTCATCCTTGGCGACAGCCTTGCCTTCGACCGTGTCGAAATCAGCAAAGCGCAAGCGCAGTTCTTCGAGTTGTTGGTTGATTTCCTCCTCCGAAACTTCTGCGCTGGGAGCTTCCACGGCGATGCCCTTGTACTCGGGAAGATCGATGGTGGGAGCGAGAGTGAGCGTGCTATGGAACGAAAAAGAGCCGTCCTCCTTCAGTTGCAGATTTTCCGGATTGCCGAAATCGAGAACTTTCAGTGCGTCCTTTTTCAGTGATTCTTGGAACGATTGATTGATCAAGCGCGACTGCATTTCCTCGGTGATTTCCTTCGAGTAGCGTTTTTCGACAACGGCGATAGGAGCTTTGCCAGGGCGGAAGCCGGGGATTTTGGCGTCTTTGGCGTAGAGAGCGAGAAGCTTGCTTTTTTCAGAAGAAACCGTAGCAGAGGGGACTTCCACGCGCAGAGTGGCGAGGCATTTTTCTTGGCGTTCGATCGTAATATTCATGAGTGGTGAGCTGCGAAGTGTGCGCTGGGGGGCAGAAAGTAGAGAGGCTTACGGCGATTTGTCAATGGAAAAGCAGGAATTTTACGGCTGCGAAGAAACATAAAACGCCCGACTGCGGGTTAGGCAGCCGGGCGCAAAATGATGGGTTTTGTTGCGAGAAAATGGATTATTCCACAGGAGCAGGTCCATCAGGACGAGGTCCTTTGCCTCCCTTGCCGCCTTTGCCGTGTTTGGCACGGGCTTCACGTGCGGCTTTGCGTTCTTCCTCGCTGAGTTTGCCATCGCCATCGGTATCGAACTTCTCGAGCATTTTTTGGCGATGGTGTTCATGCATGGCCTTGCGAGCAGCCTTGCGCTCTTCTTGATTCAGTTTGCCATCGCCATCGAGGTCAAACTTAGCGACGATCTCTGGTGGTGGACCACCGTGCGGACCTTTGCGAGGACCTTTGGATCCCTTGGGGCCTTCTGGAGCTTGTGCATGAGCCATCGAGATGACCGATGCAAGGGCGAGACATGTGATGATTTTTGTCATAGTTTGTTTTGGTTTGTTGGAATGACGAGCAATGCTGCTTGTTACTCGATGGAACAGTTCGACAGCTTGAAAGTTGCGTCGCGTTACGTTTTTTTATTTTGGTCCACAAAAATGACGACATCGGCTTTGGTTGTTCCCAGCAGAGCTTGGGCGCGTTTGAGTGCTGCTCGCGTCGACAGATTGGGGTTGCTCGGCACTTCTGGGAAAATATTACTTTCTCCAGCGCTGCGATCGCAATCTTCCTGCAGAACCGCAAGCAAGCCGGAGTTCTTGAGGACGCGGTAGATGGATCTTGGGCAACCGGAAATGAGCAAGTGTCGCTTTTGGGCTCGGACGAAGCGAATCAGTTCCTGCATGGCCATCACCGATGTCGCATCGAGATGTCGGGCATTTTTTAGCCGAAGAATGATGACTTTCAGCGATGGGTCAGAAGTAATGCGTTGAATCTGCGAGCGGAAAATTTCTGTAGCTCCAAAAAACAAATCGCCCTCCACGTGGACCAGTGAAATGGAGGGGTGATTTCGTTGTTTTTGTGGGCTCATTTCACTGAGGCTACCGCAATCGGAGGCATTGTATTCGACAAAAGCAGGACGACTGGCGCGTCGAAGGAAAAGCATGATCGAGACCGCGACGCCGAGGAAAATCGCCGTATCGAGTCGAGCGATCAGCGATGATCCAAAGGTGGCAATTAAGACAGCCGCGTCATCTGGCGTCGATCGCAAGCAGACCCTGATATTGGGCAGATTGAACAGCGTAAACGATTGCCCGATGATGAGAGCTCCCAAGACGGCTTTGGGAACAAAGTCGATGAGTGGCAACCCCCATGAGGGAGAAGATGCGATGAGTAGGCAGATGGCTAAGGTCCCTAGTCCAGAGTAGAGAGACGAAAAGCGTGTCCTAGCGCCTGATGCTTCATTGAGAGCAGATCTTGTCAGTGAGCCCGATGCAGGCATGCCGCCTGCGAGGGCGCAGGCGACGTTAGCCATGCCCACAGCGCACATGTCTTGATTGACCAAAGCTGGCTCACCGGTGCGAGCCGCTAAGGTTTTGGCCATAATCGTGTTTTCCAGTGAAGCGAGAAAAGCGAGTGCAAAAGCAAGGCCCATCATGCTGCTAATATCGGCAAAAATCCCGCTGCGATTCAGCGATAATCCGCGCGGTATCAAATCCTGCATCTGAAATGTTCGGAAACAATCGAGATGGGCCAATGGTCCGATGTCATGATAAGCGAGTGCCCCCCACGTCGCAGACGAGAAAATCAGCACGATCGCGAAATTCGGCCACTTGGGACGTTTGCGTTGAAGCGTGAGATAGAGTGCTAGCGTCGAACTAGCCGCAACGAGAGGTGGCCATTGTGTTTGCGTAATATTTCCAAAGAGGGCGATTAAGCTACCGATAAACGTGCGTGTGGCATCGGCATCGAGTTGCAGTCCAAGCACGTTTTTGCATTGATTGGTGATAATCAAAATGGAGGCTCCTGCGACATAGCCCACGAGAACCGAGCGAGAAATGTACTGCAGGAGGTCTGCGACTCGTAGCAAAGCCCCGATAAGACAAAACAATCCTACCATTAAAACCAGTAGGGGAAGCAACTCCATTTCTCGCGCTCTCAAACTGGGAGCAGCGGCAAAAAACGAAAAGAGCATGAATGCTGTGGCGTTCGAAGGACCTAAAATCGTATGACGTGAACCTGCAAAAAAAGGTGCGACCGATGACGCGACGACTGCTCCGATGATGCCAAATACGATAGGAAGATCTGCGATGGCGGCAAAAGCGATGCCTTGAAGAATGGAGAGCGCCGTTACATTCATTGCGGCACGAAGGTCTGCTTTGCCTTTTTCCAGATTGTAGCGACGCATGGGGCCAATCCAAGGGAAGGCACTCAGGTGTTCACCGTAAAAAAACGATGCAACGCCTGCAAGAAAGCGCTTTGCTGGATGGCGTGAGCTCATGGGAGAAAGTGTTAGTGAAACCTCGCTCGATAAAATAAGTAACTACCTATCAAAACACACAAGACATTCGGCGTCCAGAGTAGAAGTGTGGCAAATTCAGGGCTACTTGATTTTTGCGCAACAAGCGAAAAGATGAAATATCCAGCACC
>JBDLWB010000137.1:0-12232 GCA_039804425.1 Verrucomicrobiota bacterium | reverse complement strand
ACAGAACACGCTGGCGCAAGGGCAGAATGCTGGTATGGCAAGGATTTTGAAGGAAATTTCGCCAATCAGCTACGCCCCGCCATTCCCATCAATGTTCCTGTGTCGCGATGCGACACATAAGGGAAATCGGCAACCGTCCCCGTGGGTTGAAACCCACAGCGATTTTCCCACATGGCTACGCCATGGAAAAGGCATTCCCCAATGCGTAACGGTGATAAACGATAGCCACCGCGTAGCGGTGATGGACCATAGGCGTGGGTTTTAACCCACGGAACCGAACGCCCGCACGATTTGTCGTATCACGTCGTGACAACGGAACCTTTTTCGCTCACCTACTCCCCCGCTATTCCTCCCGATTCTTTTCTCACTCAAAGAGTTCCTTTGGCAGACCGCTTTGGCGGATCATGGAACGTAGCGTTCCGATGGGGATGTCTTTGCGCGGGTGAGGTATGATGACGGTGTGCCCCTGAGTGTCGCGGTATTTGGTGTGGCTGCCACGCTGGGAAACAAAGGCAAAACCGTTATCGATGAGAATGGCGATGAACTCGGAGGATGAGATTCTCTTCGGCATGACACGGGAATCCGTTCAGGCAATGGCAAGTTCCCCCACGGTAACTTCGGTAATTTGCGGACTGGCGGCGGATTCAGGAAGGTCTTCGAGGTAAAGTTCGAGTGCCTCTTTGAGGTTCGCGAGCGCCGCTTCTTCCGTGGCACCAAAGCTAGAAACATCATAGTCGAGGCATTGCGCCACAAAATCAGCATCTTCGCGATAGAGTGTGTAGTGAAGCTTTCTCATAGACATGACATTAGCAGCCCAATGCCTAATCGCAAGTTCATTCCATGACCACTGCCGGATTTCCCGAACCGTTGTTCAATCTCACAAAATCATAAACCCCATCGCATCGCGGTGATGGACCATAGTAGTGGGTTTTAACCCACGGAACCGAACGCCCGACGATATTTCGTGTCGCATAGCGACACCGGAACGGCGTATGCCCTCCAACCATCGTCCCTCTCCCCCTCGATCTTCCTGTATCGCGATGCGACACGAATGGGATAACGGCAACCATCCCCGTGGGTTGAAACCCACGGCTATTTTTCTACATGGCTACGCCATGGAAAATCCTACCAATAGGGTGAACGATGACAGCCTCGAGGAAACGAGGAAATCGAGCACAGCATCTATCGCAACTCACGACTAAAAAATCATTCTTTCAAACCACAAACACGACGTGCCTCGCGGTAGTGCGCGATGGGCATCGGATGTGAAAGTTGCCAACGAATCGCGATCGGACGATTGCCGGTGGCATCGAGGAACTTGCCTTCGCCGATAAAGAGAAAGGGCGAAGTGACGCCATTCGCGGCTTGTTTTCGAATCCGAGTAAAAAACAAAATGCGGTAACCTAAGGCCTCGTGGTTGGCGTAAATTTTACCAATCTTACTGGCTTGTGTCGTATTCGCCTGACTCTCCCAATGCAACAAATCAGGTGCGGTGGGGTAGTCGCGATACATGGTGCTTTCCGAAAACTGTTTCTCATTTTTTTCAAATGTCACCAAATGAACGATGACCTTTTGCTCTTCGAAATGAATCACGCCCACACCAGTCGACCCTCTGCCGTTGAAAGCATCTGCCCCAAAAATGGCATTGATTTCTTTACTCGAGTAAACGCCATGGAGTTCCAGTGTTTCTGGCAAGTTCGAAATCGTCTTCGAATGCGTGGGCGATAGGCTTTGAGCAAACTCCACGACCTCAGCCAAATCGCTCATCACCGAGTGATTGCGAGTGAGACGTTGGTAGGCTTCTCCTAGATGACTTGCGCCAATCTCGCTCGCATTACGATTCCACAAAATTTGATACGCAGGCTTGGCGAACGACTCTGCTACTAACGATGGCAACACTTCATCCGATACTGCAGCAAATCTCGCCAACCAATGCAGATACTGCGGTGCACGTTGCAAAGCAATTCTTGCCAAGGCGAGGTGCAATTTGAATTCGACCAGATCAGGATCACTTGCGAGCTGCTCGTTTCTGGCCCATGCCTTCCACTGCGACCAACTCCGCTTGCACAGCAACTCCATCGGATCCTCTTGAGTCATTTCGATGAACTCACGGAACGACGGCAACTGATCAGCAGGCCATTGAGAAAAAGCATCGCGAACACGGAATTCGAGATTCTGATAGGTGCGCTTGATGCTGGTGAGAATGGTTTCTTTTGCCTGTCGCTCCATGACGATGGCGCATCCACTCGGCAGATGCGGAAAACCACTTTCTACTTCATCGATCAAGCGATTTCTCTTTCCGGGAAGCAACGAGGAAAATCTCAGATCGTAGCGAAACTCACGACGACACTGACCGACGAAGTCGAGCACGGTCAGAACTTTATCCTCGCTCGTGCGCCGCAATCCACGACCTAGCTGTTGTAGATACACAATGTGACTTTCTGTTGGCCGCAAAAACAGCACGCAATTGATTTCAGGAATGTCCACGCCTTCATTGAAAACATCGACCACAAACAAAACATTGATGCGCCCCGCTGCAAGATCGGCGCGCAATTGATGGCGCATCGCGGAACTCGTGCGGGATGTCAGTGACTCCGCCGCGATCCCCGCTTGTTGGAAAAAACGCGCCATGAATTCCGCATGTTCTACGCCCACGCAAAATCCCAAGGCTTTGACCGACCTCTGATCAAACTCACCGCTGCCATAAGGATCGGGAAGATATTCACGGAGCTTGTCTAACACCAACTGTGCACGGAGATGATTGGCATTGAGAAGATTTTGGATTTCATGATCGTCATACCTACCTCGCCTCCACGTCACCTGCGAATAATTCACAGTAGCATCACTGATGGCAAAGTAATGGAAGGGACAAAGCAACTTATCCTGCAACGCATCGGGTAAACGAATTTCCGCTGCGACAGGTCGATCGAAATGCACCGCCACGCTTGAGCCATCGGTTCTCTCAGGTGTCGCCGTAAGTCCTAACAAAATTTTGGGTCGCAGCAAACCGATGATCGCATCGTAGCTTGTTGCCTCAGCATGATGCGCTTCATCGATGACCACATAGTCCCAAGCATCGACACCGTGAACTTCATGAAGTTGTTGTGCCGTGAAAGACTGGATCGAACAAAACACATGATCCATCGAATGCGGTCTCAGACCATCCACGAGCAAGCCACCGAAATTGCCATCTTTGAGGACTTGGCGAAAGCTTGCCAATGCTTGCTCAAGAATCTCCTTGCGATGCGCGATAAAAAGCAACTTCGGGTGTCGTCCTAGTTTTTTCGATTCGTTGCGATAATCAAAAGCCGCGATCATCGTCTTCCCCGTGCCTGTTGCCGCGATGATCAGGTTGCGGAAATGCGAGCGAGACTCACGCGCAAAAGCCAGCGCTTCCAGAATTTCTTGCTGAAATGGATGAGGCGCGAGATCAAATACGGTTAGCGGTGTGTAAGCTTGGCCATCAAAGTCATTCCGTTCTTTGCGAATCGCATCGCGGAATCGCTGTGGTTGTTGCGGATCATACAGCTCAAAGGCAGGGTTCTCCCAATAACCAGAAAATTCCGCAGCACAGCGACGGAACAAATGCGGCAACTCCCGTGCGGCACATTTGACTGTCCACTCAAGCCCGCTCGTCATCGCTGCATGCGAAAGGTTCGCAGAGCCGATGTAAGCCGTGGACAAGCCGGATTCCCGATGGAAAAAATACGCTTTCGCATGCAGCCGCGCCGCATGGGTATCGTAATTGATACGAACTTCTGTATTCGGCAATGAGGCAATTTCTTCCACCACCGCAGGATCAGAGGCACCGAGGTAGCTTGTCGTGATCAGACGCAACGTTCCACCGCGTGCGGTGAATTGCTGTAAGGTGTCGCGCATCAGACGCATGCCACCACTCTTCACGAAGGAGACCAGCATATCGCAGCGATCCGCTGTCGCGAGCTCCAGTTCAATCTCACGCCCAAGTTGCGGAAGGCCCGGAGCACCGGTGAGGAGCGATGAGGAAGAAAGATGCGTCTGCGGCCGTGGTGACCGCTCTTGCTTGTCTCCGCAGATTTCCTCCAGAAGATCGACTTCACCATCTAACGTGATTTTTTCATGAAGCAAATACGCCAAGTCTTCGCTTTGCTGTGAAACAAGCTCTAGCACCGCGTTCGTGAGCGCAATCTGACGAGGCGCATCATTGTTCCCCAAGCTACGGATCGCTTGAAACAACTTTGCCGCGAGAAAGCGAGTGAGATAATCCGGCAGTTGCGAGGTTTCAATTTTTCCCAGCAAAGAAACGACACCTTCTCCTTGCAAACGCGAAATCTCATCACGCAGTTTTTGCGTGATCAGGTCATCGTAGAGGCCTGCTTTGAGCATGTGTTTGTGAGGGAATGTTAGATTTTTACCGTTCCTTTGCAGTCGGGGTAGCTAGTGCAGCCCCAAAAAGACTGGCCAGCGTTCTTACCAGTCTTCGCCGTGCGCAGGCTCATGAGGCTGCCGCAAACGGGGCAGTTGGGTGGCTTGGCTTTGGAATGATCCGTCTGATGGGACAGATCCGTGCGATCCGTCTGATCTTGCTTCCTTTTCTGCAAGCGGGCAGTAGCCAGTTGCTCGCTGTAGCCGCCTTCCTCAATGAACGCGGCTTCCAAAGAAGCGATTTGGCGGTCCAGCAGAAAGTTTGCCTGGTGGATGATGCAGATCAGCGCATTGGCGCGGACAGCCGCGTCTTTGTGGTCAAGCCACGGGGAGTAGAGCTGCCAGCGTTGGGCGTCCGTGAGATCCGTCAGATCTATCGGATGGGACCGATCCGTCTGATCTTTTTTGAAGGTGCTTGGCACAGCCCGCACGGCTTGTGCCTCAGGGCTTTTCATGTCCCAAAGCGGAAGCCGGCGATGGCGCAGGAAGTCTTCGTAATCCAACAGCAGCTCTTCCAAGCTGGCGCGTGCCACGTTCACAAGGCGCAGTTCTGTTTGCGAAGAAGTTGCGGACGCGCGACTGCCCTCCGCGATGTTTTGCCTGCCACTGCGTGCCGCCTGCACCATTTGATCGACCGTGCGAGAGCGCGGGTCAAGAAATGCTTCACAGAACCAATACGTAGCATCATAGATCATGGTAGCAGCCTGGAAACTCGCCGTATTCCGGTAGCCGCCACTAGGCCGGAGTTTCTTTCTACTTTCCATGATGAGCGCGTGGAAGGATCGGTCAGATCAGTCGGATTTGACTGATCCAACTGATCATCGAAAACCTCACTGACAAGCCTCACAAGTCCCGCCATTCAGCATCGCGTCCAGAGAGCACGCGTTCTTTTCGGCTTCGGTGTAGGAGCGTTTGGGCTCGCCGGCCATGGTGCCGCGGATTTCTTTTTGCACGGCCGTGGTCGCTTTTTCAATGTTGCTCGCTTGCATGGTGCGCAAGTAGTAGGTCGTTTTCAGACCTTTGCTCCAGGCACGACGATACATGTGGCTGAGGGCCTTGAAGTCGGGGTCGGCGAGGAAGAGGTTGACGCTCTGCGCTTGGTCGATCCACTTCTGACGACGCGCGGCGGCATCGACGATGGCTTCGTAGCCGACGCCGAAAGCCGTCTGATAGCGCGCTTTGATGTGCTCGGGGATCGTAGGAATCGCATCGAGTTCGCCGTCGAAGTATTTCAATTGATCGAGCATTTCCTGATTCCACAGACCAGCTTTTTTCAAGTCCTTCACAAGGAAGGCATTGAGGATGATGAAGTCACCAGCGAGGTTGGATTTCACGAACAGGTTCTTGTAATTCGGCTCGATGCAAGGCGTGGTGCCCATGATGTTCGAAATCGTCGCTGTAGGGGCGATGGCGAGCACGTTCGAGTTGCGCATGCCTTGCTTGGCGATTTTTTCGCGCACAAAAGACCAGTCCATTTTGCCGCCGCGTGGGGTGTCGATCTTCACACCGCGCTCCTGCTCCAGCAAATCAATCGTGTCCTGCGGCAACAAACCGCGATCCCACTTCGAACCTTTGTAGGTCGAGTAAGTGCCGCGGTCAGCGGCGAGGTCGGACGAAGCACTATACGCATAGTAGGCGATTGCTTCCATGAACTCATCATTGAACTCCACCGCAGCCTGCGAGCTGAAGGCGAGGCCTTTTTTGTAGAGTGCATTTTGCAAGCCCATGACGCCCATGCCGATGGGGCGATGGCGCATGTTCGCCGTTTTCGCGGCTTCGGTCGGATAGAAATTGATATCGATCACGCTATCGAGCGCGCGGATGGCCACGGTGATGGTTTCCTTCAGCATCTCGTGGTCGATCAAACCATCTTCATTGATGTGCGTATCAAGAATGACCGAACCGAGATTGCAGACGGCGGTTTCCTCATCCGAAGTGTTCAGGGTGATTTCCGTGCAAAGATTCGACGAGTGAATCACGCCGCAATGATCTTGTGGCGAGCGGACGTTGCAAGGGTCCTTGAAAGTGATCCAAGGGTGACCGGTTTCGAAAATCATCTTGAGCATCGACTTCCACAAATCGATGGCGGGCAATTGACGCGACCAGATTTTTCCGGTGGCGGCAAGAGCTTCGTATTCCTCATAGCGTTGCTCAAAAGCCTTGCCGTAGAGGTCGTGGAGATCCGGCACTTCATTCGAGCGGAAAAGCGTCCAATGCTGGCGCGCTTCCATGCGCTTCATGAACAAATCGGGAATCCAGTTCGCGGTGTTCATGTCGTGCGTGCGACGGCGCTCGTCACCCGTGTTCACGCGAAGTTGTAAGAAGTCTTCGATGTCATTGTGCCAAGTTTCTAGGTAAGCGCAACCGGAGCCACGGCGCTTGCCTCCTTGATTCACCGCAACGAGCTGGTCATTGTGAAGCTTCAAGAAAGGAATGATGCCCTGCGATTCACCATTGGTGCCTTGAATGTAGCCACCGGTGCCGCGCACCGCCGTCCATGAACCACCGAGACCACCGGCCCATTTCGAGAGGTAGGCATTTTCGGCAATACCGCGTTGCATGATCGACTCGATCGAGTCATCGACTTTATACAGGTAGCACGACGACAGCTGGCTGTGCAGCGTGCCCGAGTTGAACAGCGTCGGAGTCGACGAGCAAAAGCGACGACCTTTGTACAGGTTGTAGAGGCGGATGACCCACTGCTCGCGATTTTCAGCTTCGGTTTTGAACAAGCCCATGGCGACGCGCATCCAGAAAAACTGTGGCGTTTCCAAGCGACGTGGCTTCGCACCCGTTTTGTCGATGATCAGATAGCGGTCATACATCGTTTGCACACCGAGGTAATCGAAATCAAGGTCAGCGCTCGGATCCAGGGCATCCGCGAGAGCTTCCAGATTGTAAGACTCTAACAAGTCGGGGTGAATGCGCTTGATCGCAACGCCGTGCGAGAGGTGGCGACGGAACGCATTGCGGTGTGCGGTTTTGATGCCAGCAATGCCATCGCGCAAGATGTTCCAGCCCAGCACTTCTTCGTAAATGTATGTGAGCAAAATGCGACCCGCAAACTTGGCGAAATCGGCATCCTTTTCAATCATCGTGCGAGCATTGAGAATGATCGTCTGCTTGAGGTCGTTGGCAGAAATTTCCGAACCGATCGATCGACGCAGCTCGCGTTCGATTTCATTTTCCGAAAGGCACAGATCCAAACCGATCGAGGCAAAGGCGATGCGTTTTTTCAGGTCAGCTCCATCCCAGAATGCCGATTGGCCATCGTCATCGGTGACGACAATCATCGACTCCTGATTGATGTCCTCCACGACCTCCTCTTGATCACTGCGATAGCGAGCACGCTCAAAGCGATAGGCCATGTAGGCGCGCATCGCCTTCAGATAACCGGCGCGGCCGAGCTCTTCCTCGACCATGTCTTGCACGTCCTCGATGTTGACAAAAGCCTGTTCGCCAGCGCGCACACGCTCGGTCACCGCCTTGGCGATTTCGAGCGAAGGCTCAGGATTTTCGCGGATCGAGAGAAACGCCTTGCGCACGGCGATTTCGATCTTCGTTTCCGACCAAGGCACGACATTGCCATTACGACGGATCAAGCGCACCGGCATGGTTTGCGGAGCGGCATTGACATCGACATCGCCACTGCGCTCAAACGAGCGACGGAAAGCCAGCGACTTGGCGACATCGTAGGCATCATTTTCCACCAGCGCTTTTTCGATCAGCAGATACAGGTCATTTTCCGAAAGACGCAAACGGCCCCCTTCCTCGATGTTTTTCGTCAACGACTTTGCGACCGAGTGCGCAACTGCGGAAACAAACGCGCGGTTGCTATCGCTGAAAATCGAATCCTGTTTTGTTTGACGGGAGATCAACAAATCCGTCAGCGCGCTACCGATGGTATCGGCCACCTGGGCCAGCGAAAACTGCGACTCCGTGGCACCTGAAGTGACAGTGATTTCCGGATGAGAGCCATGAAAATCTTTACCGAGTACTTCACGCCACGCGAACTGCGTATCAGTGATGCTCGTGCGGTCGGTGATAACCTTTTTCAAGGCGAGGTCTTCTTCTAATGTTAGGGAGCGGTACATGGTGATAAGGGTGGTTTTTTGAGTTTGAGAATGATGCAAGAGCGAGAGAGTGCTGTATGGTAATGGTGGCTATTTTTGACAGGATTTCAGAATTTTCAGAATTGCTGTATGAGATTGTTATTGGAGTTTTTTAGAGTGGAGGTATTTCTTTTTGAACTGGAGTGACTCAGCACCAAAGTTGAGCAGAAGGCCTTCGTTGATGCCAGTGGCTTTGAGGTAGTTGACGAGTTGCACTTCGTGAACGGGGAGAATGGCGGAAACAGCTTTGAGCTCGATAATGAGCTCTTTACCAAAGACCATGTCGGCTTCGAAGTCACCGACAAGGCGGCCTTTGTAAAAGACAGAGAGTTTGATGTATTGCTCGAAGGCGAGGCCTCGGTCAGCGAATTCCAAGGCAAGCGCATTTTGGTAAACGCTCTCTTGGAAGCCGTGACCGAGTTCGCGATGAACCGCCATCGCAACTCCGATCACGGTTCCCGCCAAATCATATGAACCCTCCTCAATCATTCTGTTAATTTTTCTAATTCTGAAATTCTGTCAGCCATTGCCTATCCGTCCGAAAGAGCTACTGATGTCAGTGAAGCCCTTTACATCTTTTTAAAGATCATCGTCGTCGATGTGGCCGAGGGCGGCGGCTTTTTGGTATTCGGTGACGCGACCTTCGAAGAAATTTTGCTCTTTCTTGATGTCCATCATCTCTGCCAACCAAGGGAACGGATTGGCAACACTTTCGTTGAGCGGTGCCAAACCACAGGAAACAAGTCGACGATCGGCAATGTAGTCGATGTAGTCTTCAAAATCGCCCGAGTTCAGGCCAATCGACGCCACAGGCAGGCAGTCGCGGATGAATTTTTTCTCCAAGCGAATGCCTTCCGCCATCGTCGCACGCAAATCCTCGCGGAACTCCTCGGTCCAGATGTCGGGATTTTCATCGACCAGATCCATCAACAAATTGCGGAAGACCTCAATGTGATTCGATTCATCGCGCAGAGTGTAGCGGAACATTTGACCAATGCCGGGGAACTTGTTCTGACGATAGAGACTCAAGATCATGCCAAAGAGTCCATAGAACTGCGTGCCTTCCATCACCTGGCCGAACATAAAAATGTTCTTCGCCAGAGCCTGCTTGTTCGCGGTGATGGTCAGATCGATGTCACGACGCATCGCACGGCTGTTCGAAACGACGAAATGATTTTTCTCCGTAATGGTCGGGATGTCTTCAAACATCGCCTCGCACTCGTGTGGATTGAGACCTAACGACGAAATCATGTACACCAACGAGTCGGCGTGAATGTTTTCCTCGTGCGCATGACGACCGAGCACCAGCTTCAGCTCAGGAGCCGTAACCACCTCGCGCACGACGTGGAGGACGTTGTCGCCGACGATGCCTTCTGCTGCCGAAAAATAACCAATGCCCATTTTGATGATCCAGCGCTCCACGTCCGAGATCTCATTCGAGCGCCATTGCTCGACGTCTTTTTGCATCGGAATGTCCTCGGGCTCCCAGTGGTTGTTTTTCATCGTCTTATACAACTCATAAGCCCAGGTGTATTTGAGTGGCAGGATGTTAAAGAACATCGTGTCGCGGCCATTGATGACTTTCTTAGCAGCGAAGGCGGCCTCGGCTTTTTCTTTGTCCAAAACGAACGAACGATTGCCGAGCTTAACAGTGGTGGTAGATGTGGAAGTTTGCATGATGATGAGAAAAAATGAATCCTATGACAAAAATGGAAAATCTCACTGAAACACCCTAGCGCAGGTGATCCAGCGAAAAAACAATTACCGAATTTTCTTTCGGAAGTCAAAGTAAATTCGCTCATGTTGTATCAACAAATTATTCACAATACCATATATTGTGTTATTGATCGATGCAATACAATGTAAAACATCGCGACATCAAGCCTTGGAGTCCATCTCAGGGAGGGCGCCTTGTGCGCAAAAAAAAATGAAAAAAAGGGAGAGACGGACCCTGGAAAAAATTTTCTAAAAAAATGTCATTTTGCCACTACTAGATCATGAACAAGATTGATCGGAATCCTTTGATCCCCTGATTTATTGGCAAAGAAATTCTAAAAAAACGGCTGCGATGGAACCACCGCAGCCGCTGAGAGAGTGAAATGAGAGAAAACGCTTAAAACGACCAATCGAATTGATCAAGCTCGCCGACGCATGCCGTAAGCAACGCAATGCCAGCTTGGATGTCGTCTTTATGGGCCATTTCGATGGTTTGATGAATGTGGCGCGTCGGGATCGAAACAGCGCCTGCGATCGAGCCACCTGGGCTCATGCGCTGCAAACCAGCGGTGTCCGTGCCACCACCTGAGAGGATCTCGGGTTGCCACGCGATTTTATGCTTTTTGGCGGTTTCTTTCATGAATGCCACCATGCGGTAATCGCAGATGGTCGAAGAATCCATCAGCTTGATCGCCGCACCTTTGCCAAGCGCGGTGCATTGGTCTTGAGGCGTTGAGCCAGGCACATCGAAGGCAATCGTGGTATCGAGTCCGAAACCAAAGTCCGGCTGAATTTGCAGCGCGGAAACATGGGCCCCGCGCAGGCCGACTTCTTCTTGCACGGTGAAAACCGCATAGAAATCATAGCAAGGTTTGTTTTTCGGCTTCTTCAACGCGCGCAAAGTTTCGATCAAAAGAAACACACAAACGCGATTGTCGAGAGATTTGACGTTCACGCAATGTCCCATTTCCATCAGTGGGCTGTAGCGCGTAACTGGGTCGCCGACCTGGATGGACTTTTCCAACTCTTTTTTGCTCAGTCCAGTATCGATGAAATAATCGCGGATTTGCGCCGCTTTATTGCGCTCCTCTGGTTGCATGATGTGGGTCGGCTTGCTGCCCATGACACCCATGATGTTTTTCTTGCCGTGAATGATCACGCGCTGCGAGGTCAGCGTTTTCGGATCGAACCCACCGAGTGGATTGAAACGGACAAAGCCCTTGTCGTCGATGTGCGTGACGATGAAGCCAATCTCATCCATGTGCGCGGCGGCCATGATTTTCTTCTCGGACGAGCGCCCTTTTTTCAGAGCGACCACATTGCCCATGCGATCGACGGAAACCTCATCGGCGAGGTCCTTGATTTCCGCGAGAACAAGCTGGCGGATTTCTTTTTCAAAGCCGGGCGCGCCGGGGGCCTCGCAGATGCGAGCGAGCAGTGGAGTGTTAAAAGACATACTCCAAGCTACGCGCGAAAAATCGATGCGTCCAGCGAGAAGCGCGACGTTGACAAACTCGCGATTTTGGTAAAACTGCTAGAGTGAACTACGCGACCCTCATCGACAGCGTGTGGAACCAACCTGGGCTGGTATGCGAGCCACTGCATACGCCATTGCCGGCAGAAATGGAACTACAAGCGCTCTGGTTCTCTGGATCGTTTGGCCGAAGGTTTGTTAGCACGGCTGGACAACAAGTGGAAGTCACGCAGTTCGGCGAATGGAATCGCGGTGCTGGACCAGATTTTCATCACGTTGTGGTGTTGATCGATGGCATACCGCATCACGGCGCACTCGAGCTCGATCCCTATGCGAGCGACTGGGAACATCATCAGCACTCCATCAATCCGGCCTACCGCGAGGTAGTGCTGCACGTCAGCTTCGGTGGAGAAGAACGTGAGCATTTCATCCGCAATGACCAACACCAATTGATTCCGCAGGTCGTCATTTCTGCCCATGATCTCGCAGTCGCTTTGCAGCGCCCCAAGCGCGAAACTGCCATCGC
>JBDLWB010000136.1:0-4375 GCA_039804425.1 Verrucomicrobiota bacterium | reverse complement strand
CCGCGTGGCTCGACTTCGAGGCGAGGCGTTGTGCTTGTTGCAGAGCTTCTTGGAGTTTTTGCGTGATACGATCGAGTCCCATAATAGTTGTTCTTTCTTGGTTGTCATCATGTTCGTTGATCAGCACATGAATGGCAATGCAAGGATTGCCCTTTCGTGCGCTGATTTTCTTGTCATCGGTAAGACACCATAGAAAAAAGTTTATTCAAATTTTTTCGTAAAATTTTTGCTATGAAGGAATCATGCGGCCTCCAGTGAAATCTTTTCTCAGACAAGTTTGCCAAGCGGCGGTTTTTCAGGCAGAAGAGTTCTGACACCATGAGGGAGATATTGATCGAGCCGGCTCGGCGCAGTGGATGCGAGGACCTGGAGCAACTAGAAAAAGTGATTGAGGCATCGTCGCTACGCCAGCGTTCGCCGCTCGATGAGATTCTCGATGCCAATCTGGTGGACGAGGAAAAGTATCTTCGCGAGTTGGCGGGGGAGCTCAGCATGGAGTGGCTGGAGAGCATTCCTGTGGTGGAAAATCCCGTGCCCTTGCGAGACATGTGTGGGCCGCGCTTGGCCTTGCGGCATCGACTATTGCCCGTCGCGATCATCGAGACCGGCGACAAAAAGCGGCTCAAGCTTGCGACCTTTGACCCCTTTCACCTCGTCGCGCGTCAGGCTGCGGCGCAGGCTCTGGACGTGCCGATCGAATGGTGCATGGCCTCGCGGCGTAGAATCCACGAAGCCTTGCGCAGGCTCTACGGCGTGGGTGCGGATACTTTTGAGCAGATTTTGGAAGGTCGGGATCTCGACTACGAGCGCTTAGAAACGCACGACGAGGCCAACGTGATCGACCAAGACGACGATGAAGAGGCGAGCGTGGTGAAATTTGTCAATCAGATCATTCGCGAGTCGCTCGAACAGCGGGCGACCGACATCCACGTCGAACCGCTGAGCACCAACTTGCGGATACGGTATCGGATCGACGGCAAGCTGGTGGAAGTCACCGTGCCTGAGAACATCAAAGCCTTGCAGAGTTCGGTGATTGCGCGCTTGAAAATCATGGCGCGGCTCGACATTGCCGAGCGTCGCGTGCCGCAGGACGGTCGGATCAACTTGCAGTTCGAGGGACAAACCATCGACGTCCGTGTCGCGACCGTGCCAACGGTGGAAGGCGAGAGCGTGTCCTTGCGTTTGCTCAACCAAGAAAAATTCAGCTTAGACAAACTCGGCATGGAGCCCTTTGTGCGCAAGCGCATCGAGTCGCTGTTGCATCTATCCAACGGCATCATCCTCATCACGGGGCCGACCGGTTCGGGCAAATCGACATCGCTTTACAGTTTCCTCACCGAAGTCAATCACCCTGATCGACGCATCGTCACGGTCGAAGATCCGGTAGAAAACAAACTGCCCGGAGTGATGCAGATTGCGGTGAAATCGGAGATCGGCTTGACCTTCGCCACCGCTCTGCGATCCATCTTGCGAGCCGACCCCAACATCGTGATGATCGGGGAAATTCGCGACCTCGAGACAGCCGAGATTGCCATTCGCGCTTCCTTGACCGGTCACTTGGTCTTTTCCACCTTGCACACCAACGATGCGCTCGGCGGCTTGAGTCGATTGATCGACATGGGCGTCGAACCCTTCCTCGTCGCCGCCGCCGTGCGGGCCTTTTTGGCACAGCGTTTGGTGCGGAAATTGTGTCCGCATTGCAAACAGCCGCGCGAGCTGACAGCGGCGCAGCGCGAAGAATTTGGCATCCCGCTCGACATCGTAGGCCAAGCCTACCGACCAGTTGGTTGCGATCGCTGTCGCAATACCGGGTTTTCGGGTCGACTGGCGATTTACGAGGCCGCGTTGATTACGCCAACGATTCAGGAAATGGTCACGCACCAAGCTCCTGCCGCCGACATTCGTGCGCAGGCCCTGCGCGATGGCTACGTGCCGATGCGGACCTACGGCTGGCACAAAGTGATGCAAGGTTTGACGACCATTGAGGAAATCATCTCGGTGACAGCGACCGACATCGGCGACGAAATTTGAACCTGAAACACCATGCCGGCATTTTCCTACAAAGCCATCAACGCCAAGGGCGCCGTTAGCGAAGGGCAGATCGATGCTGTCGATCGCGGGGAAGCCTTGCGCTTGCTCGATCGCAAAGGGCTCCAGCCCGTCTCACTGCGAGAAAATGCATCGGTCAATGCCGTTTCGGCCAAGCCCAGCAAAACGGCAGCGCCAGCGAAGAAAAAATCGACACCAGTGGTGGAGTCGACGAGCGACAGCAAAAGCAAAGTCGCGGAAAAAAGCACCGGTTTGCTCAAAATGTCGCGCGCGGAAGTGGTGATGTTCACCGAAGAGCTCTCCGACATGCTCGGTGGCGGCCTGCAGCTCGAGCCTGCCCTAATGGCGATGGAAAATCGACAAGAGCTGGGCAATCTCAAAGCCATTGCTCAGCGCCTCAGGCAGGATGTGCGCGATGGCATGAACTTCTCCAGCGCGCTGCGCAGAACCAGTGCGGGCTTCGATGCCCTCTATTGCAGTCTTGCCGCGGCGGGGGAAGCTTCCGGGGCCTTGGATACCATTTTGCGGCGTCAGGCGCACTACTTGAAGACCTTGCAGGAATTGCAGTCGAAATTCATTTTGGCACTGATCTACCCTTCCTTTCTGGTGCTATCCTGCATTGGGGTGTCGATTTTGTTAGTGACCACGCTCATCCCGCAATTGACCTCCTTGATCCAGAGCACGCCGGGGGCGAAAGTTCCGCTCGGCGCGGCGATCATGATTGGGGCGTCGGATTTTCTCAAAGCTTGGTGGCCCGTGATCACTTTGGTTCTCGTGGCAGCGGCGATTTTTTTCAAAGTGTGGAAAGACAATCCCGACAACCGCATGGCGTGGGACGGGATGAAACTGCGCATGCCCTTGTTTGGTAAGTTGATCTCCAGTCGATTCTACGTGCAATTTTTGGAAACCATGGCGAATTTGGTCGGAAACGGTTTGCCCTTGTTGCGTTCGCTCGAACTCTCGCGCGATGCGGCGGGGAATCTTGTGATGCGCAAGCAACTCGACCAAGTGATTGCCTTGGTTGGCGATGGTCGATCCTTCACCAAAGCCATGTCGCGCGTGGGGGCCTTTCCGCCCTTGCTCATCGACATGGTGGCTGTGGGCGAGCAGACGGGAAAAATCGACCTCTCCTTGCGTCGGGCCGCCGAGCGTTACGACCGCGAAATGGCCAAGGACATGCAGCGTTTGATGGCGATGGTCACGCCGGTGATTCTGGTGATCATGGCAGGATTGATCGGCAGCATGATGTATCTGATCTTCACCTCCATCTTCCAGACCATTTCCGGATTGAGTGGTCGGAACTAGCGTTCTCTTGTCCACGGGCGTAGAGGTAGGAAAGCAGGGCGACCGAGCAAGGGAGAGAATCTTCCGTGATACGAGCGCCAACTGGCCATTGAGGCTGGTTTTGACAGAATTTCAGAATTTTCAGAATTTTGTCATGGCATTTCCTAGCTTGATCGCCGTGCTGATGCATGCAGCAATTCCTTCTTGATTCTGCCCGCATCGCTCTCTAAGTTGCGCGCGCTATGGCTACTCCAAACTCCATTCTCTCCGAAAAACTCCACGAATATCCCCACCAAGATGTGATCGACGGATCGATCGGTGGATGCGACTCGATTCTCGACGATTGCCTCAATCAGAACGATGGAGTGCTTCAGCTTCTGCACCGTTATGCGGGTCGGACATTCTGCACACCTGGAAAGCGCTTGCGTTTGGATGAAGAATCCTACTACCCCGACTACATGGGCGGAACGGGTCTGGATGAAATCTGGATGTGCTGCACCGTGCCCATCGTGACCGGAGTGATCGACACCCGCACCGGCAAAGCGCCATTTCGTGAGGGAGAAGCGCACGTTCTCACCCCTGGCGGCCAAGTCATTTCCCTGCAAGATCTCATCGAGGCCAATCCGCTGGCCATCATGGGAGAAAAAATCACGTCATTTTCCCAGACCCTATTTGGCAAGGCGACTTGGCCGATTGTTTCGAAGAAATTCGACAACTTGAACCCCATTCCCCACCATCTCCACTGGGCGAAGTGGGAGGTTTACGACATCAATTCGTTCGACAACCCTGGCGTCAGTCCATCGCACTACCACACCACCGCCATGGGGCTTTACCCCTTCGTGGACAAGCAGCAGTTCCTCGCTTGCATGAAGAGCTGGGGACAAGGCGATTACAATGGTGTGAGACACCTTTCGCCGCACACCATGATGCACATCGACAACGGTTTCGTGATGCCCAATGGCGTGCTGCACTCGCCGACCAATCTTTGCACGCACGAGCTCCACGTCACCATGGACGAGCATTTCCTGGCTGAGGACTTGAC
>JBDLWB010000135.1:0-29887 GCA_039804425.1 Verrucomicrobiota bacterium | reverse complement strand
GACA
This sequence comes from Verrucomicrobiota bacterium, assembly GCA_039804425.1. Classification (GTDB taxonomy): domain Bacteria; phylum Verrucomicrobiota; class Verrucomicrobiia; order Verrucomicrobiales; family Akkermansiaceae; genus UBA956. The sequence goes on along the minus strand of JBDLWB010000135.1, from coordinate 29,883 downwards.
CAAAGTCGTCGAATCTTGCGCCGTCGACTCCAGCGAGTGCCGAGGTAGATGCGATTTTGGTCGATGAAAGCATGACGCATGAACAAGCGGCGCAGCGCTTGCGGGACATAGCGGCGGATCCATCATTCCCCTTACCGCAACGAGAAGAGGCCCTGCAGCATGGGTTGAATTTGCAACCGTCGGCCTTTGGGGGCTTTGCCGAAGCGCAGTCGGATTTACCCGTGGAGCTGGCTGGGCCCTTATTGCGGGAGATGATCAATTTCAATGATTCACCGGCCGATCAATTGCGAACCTATCTGGCATTGAAAAATCATCCTGATCCGGAAATTGCGGAGCAAGCACTGGAAATGCTCGCATTCATGGTTGAAGACGATGCGCGAGAAAAAACACCCGAACAATGGGAACAGATGGCGCGGGAGAAATTGCGGAAGATGGAAGAGGGGAAGGAAGAGTGAATGGTGAAGGCTTGTAGCCGTTTTGGACTCCAGTGGATACGAGGTGGCCCTTGGGGCCGAAGGCGCGGCTGAGTCAATGTGGAAGTTGGTCTCACACGAAGGCACGAAGACACGAAGGAGGGAAGAGGGAAGGCGAGGTGGGGGATTTTGATTATAGAGAATGGAGATCGTTTTGGGAGATGGGGTTTTCTTGCCATGGGAGTGCGTCGAGCAGCATTCGGTAATGGGCTTCTGAAAAGCTGCGTTTGTGCTCGAGCATTTCATCGAGTTCTTGTCCGAGGCAATCGGCGATTTCTTCGCGAATTTGCTCGTGATTCATGCCCAAGCCGACAAGGCGATCGTAGCATGCTTTCACATAAGGTGTTTGCGGTGAGCGCAATTGATCGTCCACCGCTAACAACAGGCTGGCGAGCACTTCGGCCATGAGGAGAAAGTAAGGCGAACTTACGCGAGGGCAAGCGATGGATTGCTGGCGAGAATTTCGTTGAGATTTTCCCAGCCATTTTCACTCTGCATGTTGAAGACATGAAGGTACACGGCGACGATCTTGGGATCGTTTTCTTTGAGGAGTTTCTCGACGCCTGCCTGAAGGCGATCGTGATCGAGAGCTTTCGGGAGATCGCCTTGAATCGATCCTTTGCCATCGTGCAGAATGCCGAGAGCATCGCAGAAGCCTGCGAGCATTGCTTGGTGTCCTGCCATGAACCATGCTTGGAGCAAGTGCTCACCAATCGCATCGGAAGCGCGGAGTTGAAGGGTTTGCAGAATCCACTTGTATTGGTCTGCAATCGATTTTTTCTCCACGAACACGGGGCGGAGTTTGCGGGCGTTGGCCAAAGTCGCAACGCAGTGCTTGTAGACATTTTTGTCGTTCGAGCGGAACCATTCGAGCATTTGGTTAATGGTAGCGGGGTCGACGGCTTTGTAGAGTTCGTGAGGCTTCATAGAAGTTGGCGTGGGGTGTTTTTGTCAAAAACTGGAGATTATGCAAGCGGCAAGATGGAAGAACGCAAAGTTCGTGATCTTTCTGCGTGATGGGGGTGCTGTAACAGAATCGTGGAAAGTTCAGTGATAGGTGAGTTGGGTGTCGCAATAAGTGCCAGCGGGCACCACGACGCAGGCATCGGAAAGATTCTCAATGACGACATTGCCTGCAAGAGTGACACCATCCGCAAAGCGAACAGGTCCTTTGATTTCTAGGCGAGAGCATGAAAGAAGCGAGGGTTGGCCGATGTTTTCGATGGCGTCGACAAGTTTGTAGCGATCGTCGAGCACAACATCGGGGGGTAGGCCTTGGCGTTCTGCGCGGAGCGCGACTCGTCCATCGGCGCCGACTTCGTAGGCATCGGAGCGCAGGCTAAAGAGGTCAGCGGTTGTTTTCACTGGGGCGAAGCGGGAGCGTGGCACTTCGATGGCAGATGCGCCGGGGAAGCATTCAATGGCGGCGCCCATGGCGACTTCGAGTTGAATCACAGGCGTAGAATTTTTGTCGCGTGGATCGACGGTTTTGCGGTTGATGATCATGGGCAGCGGTAAAATGCCCTGACTCTGAAGCAGGCGGTCGCGGAGCGCATCGAGGCGCAGCCATAGGTTGTTGGTGTTAAAATACGGGTGTTTTTCGATGTTTTGGAATGCCTCCAAGTCATTCGATGGGCACTGAGCGACTTCGCGGAGCAGCAATTGGCCATCGGCTTGACGCACCGCGAGGTGTCCGCCCTTGCGGTCGGCGCTGGTGCGGCGAGTGACTTCCATCAGAAATGGGGCGCCGCTTTGCGCGAAATATTCGAGCAACTCGGGCTCCATGATGGCGCCGAGATTGTCGGAGTTCGAGACAAACGCGTATTTCACACCTTCCGCGAGAAGACGATCCAACCAACCGCTGCCGACGAGGGCGGGGTAGAGGTCACCGTGGCCTGGTGGACACCATTCTAGTTCGGGATCGGTCGGCCACGCAACGGGGGCGAGAGTTTGGGCATCGAGCTTAGGGATTTGATTTTGCATCAATTCGACCTCCGATGCTTGGTCGAGACCGCTCGCGTGGTAGCGTTGCAGATGCTGCAATGTGTCCTTGCTTGTATTAAAGCTATTCATCAGCAAAAGACGAACCTTTTGTCCGCTGAGATCGCGGAGGTTTTGGATTTGCTGCACCATCAAATCGAGAAACGTCGTTTCATGGCGAACGTGGAGTAGGCTTTTCGCGGATTGGAGTCCCATGCTCGTGCCGAGTCCGCCATTGAGTTTGATCACAACGACTTCGCCGAGACGAGATGCGTTGGCCTTTGGGGTTTGAGAGGCGAGAGTGGTCCAATTGGGCAAACCTTGGGCGGGGGTGATGGTCGATTCTTCAATCATACCGGATTCTTGCCGGACCAGAGCCTGGAAATTGTGGCGAAAGGCATCGATGGCAGCTGAGGAGACAGCGGCGGCTCTCATTTTCGTTTCGACTAGAGAAAAATCACTCATGAGGGCGGAAAGATAGAGTAAGGAGTGATTGCTGAAAAGCAGAAATCATGTCCCTTGCTTGCAGGGCGATCAAGCTAGGGAGCGAATCTCCCATGATAGAAACGCAAGTGGCCATCGAGGCTGGTTTTGACAGAATTTCAGAATTTTCAGAATTTCGTCATGGCAATCATCCCGAGATTCACCACTCCGATCTTGCTTGGTTCAGGTTTCTCGAATAGGGATTCATCACCTTCTCTGGTCATCCAGAAAATTCTGAAATTCTGTCAACTCGGCTGCCCTCCATCGACATCAACGGTTCTCCTTGGTTTGCCTTACAGAGCATGGCTTTGCCTTGCTTGCAGAGAAAGCGATGGCGGCTCACGCGTCGAAAAGGATGGGAAAAAGCAAAAGCTGAGAAAAGCAAAAGCAGGGAAAAGAAAAAGCAGGGAAAAGAAAACGGCTCCTTGGAAACCAAGGAGCCGTTCGCAAAAACATTGAAAACAAAAAACAAATGTGTGACCCAAACGAATGGCGGAGCGGACGGGACTTGAACCCGCGGCCTCCAACGTGACAGGCTGGCGCTCTAACCAACTGAGCTACCGCTCCCCGTTCACTCGGGCGGGCGGAAAGTAGTAAGACTTTCGCGATTTGACAATAAGAAAATGCAAAAAAGTGAATTTTTCTCCATCGACAGGGATTTAGCCCCATGTTTCAAGGGCTGCTTCGAGGCTGGGCATGTCCTCGATGCTGATGACTTCGGCATCTTTGTCGATTTTCTTCACCATGCCGGCGATGATTTTGCCCAAACCGAATTCGATGAAGCGTTGGTGGCCGTGACTGCGGAGAGTTTCGATCGACTCGGTCCAGCGCACCGTGCCGGTGACTTGTTTTTCCAGCATGCTGCGAATCTCTGCGGGATCGGAGACGAGCGAGGCGCCGAAGTTGCAGACGACAGGGACACTGGGGTTTTGCATGGCAACGGCTTGGAGTTCTGGCGCGAGTTGGTCTTGCGCTGATTGCATGAGGCGCGAGTGGTAAGCACCCGCAACGTTGAGGATGGCGGCGCGGCGGATGCCAAATTCTTTGTGTTGGTCATTGACCGCTTGAATGCCGGCAACCGAGCCTGAGAGCACAATTTGGCCGGGGGCATTGATGTTCGCAATGTCCACATCGCAAGCTTGGGCGAGAGCGCGGATTTGTTCGACTTCTCCGCCGAGCAGGGCAATCATCGATCCTTGTGTTTTTTCGCATGCTTCCTCCATCAGCGCGCCGCGTTTGGCGACGAGTTTGAGTCCATCGGCAAAAGAGAACGTGTGGGCTGCGGCATGGGCGGTGAATTCGCCGAGAGACAATCCAGCGGTAGCACTGAGAGAAAAATCCTTCACGCGTTCTGCAAAGAGCGTCATGGCGACGAGGCCGTGAAGGTAGAGCGCAGGTTGGCAGCGTGAGGTGCGAGTGAGTTCTTCCTCTGGGCCTTCAAACATGACCGAGGTGAGGGAGTAGCCGAGAATGTCATTGGCTTGATCCATCATGGCGCGTGCCGTGGCGGATGATTCGTAGAAATCTTGCCCCATGCCCACTTTTTGGGCGCCTTGTCCGGAAAATAATGCGACGATGCTCATGTCGGCGATACATTAACGGGGAAGCGGAGCGAGGAGCAATGCAAAAACGCCACGGGGGCACGGTGATCAACTAGGGAGAGAATCTTCTCTGATCAGAACGCCAGTTGGTGATGGAGGCTGGTTTTGACAGAATTTCTCTAAGGCAATGATTCCGAGATTCACCTTTCCGATCCTGCTTCGTTGAGGGTTTTTCGGATACTCGTTTGATTCAGGTGACGGGAGAATCGACGCTTTACCCTTGCTCACGAGGCTGGATCGTAGCATGTTAGCGACGTGTCGGACGAGCGAGAGATCGAAGGAGTGGAAAAATTGCGGCTAGCGATCGCAGCGCAAGATGCATCGGGCTTATTGGCTGTGGCGGAAGAAATCCATTATGCGGACCTTGCGCACGAGTATGAGAATTTGGATGACGATGAGAGAGATTTCTTGCTCAAGACCATCGGTCCTGAGTTGGCGACCGATGTGATTGGCGAGTTGCCGTGGACATTGATCGAGGACGCGCTGCTGCACTTTAAGCCTGCGCAATTACGGATCATTCTCGGGAATTTATCGGATGATGACCGGGTTGACATTTTTCAAATTGTTTCTCCGGAGAGCCAGCGGCGTTTCTTTTCCCTGCTGGGTCCAGCAGATGAGCAGCTGACGCGGAACTTGCTCAAGTATGAGGAAGATTCGGCGGGTGGGCGGATGACGACAGCGATTGGGCGCATTACGGCTGACATGACGGTGAAACAAGCCATCACGGTGCTGCGACGGCATCAGGACTCTGCGGAGACTTTGTCACGCATATTTGTGGTGGATGAAGAAGGGCGTTTGGTCGGGAAAGTGCGCTTGCGAGATCTGGCGTTTCATCCTTGGGCGACATTGATTCACGACATCATGGAAGATGCGGATGAGAGAGTTTTAGCGACCATGGACCAAGAGCAGGCGGCGCGGATGCTTTCCAAGTATGACTTAATTGTGCTGCCGGTCGTTGATGAGTTTGATCACTTGCTCGGTGTGATCACTTATGACGACGCGATGGAGATTCTGCAGGAAGAATCCACAGAAGACATCGAAAAGTTGGCGGCGATTGGTGGTGAGCAATCCGAGCTGAGCTATCTGAACACATCAGCGCAGAGTCATTTTCGGCGTCGCGTGATTTGGCTAGTGGTCTTGGCCTTTGTCTCCATCTTTTCGGGTTATGTGATGTTTCGATTCAGCGAGGTATTGGATCGCGCATACATTTTAAGTTTATTTTTGCCCATGGTCGTGGCGGCTGGGGGCAACTCGGGAGGCCAAGCGGCGACGATGGTGATTCGTGCCATGTCACTGGGTGAAGTGAGTCCGGGGACCGCATGGCGAATTGCTTGGAAAGAAATGCAAACAGGGATTTTGTTAGGTTCGGCATTGGCGTTCTCGATGGGAGTGTTCATTTATTTTCTGTTGCCTTTGTTGCAAGATCAAAAAGAGGTGTCGTATCAGCATTTGGCTTTCACGGTGAGTGGTGCGTTGTTGGTGCAAGTGTTTTCCTCGACCATGCTCGGTGCCATGTTGCCATTGGGGGCGAGAGCGATTCGACTTGATCCAGCGGTGGTGTCGTCGCCTTCCTTGGCATCGACGGTCGACGTGACGGGAATGTTGATTTACTTTACATCGGCCAAATTGCTGTTATCACTCTAAACATCCATCATGCGCAACTTGAAAGACGGCATACGCGCTCATGTGCGCATCGACTGGAACGGCAGAGTGCACAAGCGCTTTCGCGGCAGTGATGCGGAGAAGCGTTATGCGAACGAAGTGGCGGTGCTTAAGACCCTAGCGCAGCGAGGATGCTCGTATGTGCCGCAGTTGCTCGAAGAATATCCAGAGGAGTTGTATTTCGTAAGTTCCAATTGCGGAAGTCCGGTTCCCAATTTATCGCGGGACAAAGCACAGCAGCTCTTTGATGAGCTCGAACGAGACTTCGGTGTGCGGCATGGCGATGCTGAACCGCGCAACGTGACGTATTCGCCACAGCTCGGACGATTTTGTTTGATCGACTTTGAGATTGCCGAGATTTTGCCGATGCCTTCTGCCAAAACCTAACAACAAATCGGCGTGCGGATCACCAGACGTCGAGCCCATTTTAGCAATCATGAAAACGCCAGTAGTGAAAGACGAAGATCCTGCGCCCTATCTTGTGCGTCCGCGTTCGCTCTCTGCGCCGCCACCGCACAAACCAAAAATTCCTTGGCTTTGGATTACGCTGCTGGCGGGTATGGTGTTGATGGCCGCGATTGTCTTTTCGCCAGTGGCAGGAAAGATCAAGCGCGCCTTGTGGAGTCTGCGCGCGCCGCAACGAGCGACGGTTCGAGAGGAAAAAGATTTGATTCGTCAAATCGAGAATCGCTTGCGTGCGGAGTGGGAAGTGGAGCTCGCGGAAAAAATGGCGGCTTGGAAAAAGCAAATGGAGCAAGCGGAAGCCATTCCTGAGGAAGATCCGGCTCCAGCACCAGCGCCGAGTTATGGTCCGTCGGGTGTCGACATTACCACGTTGCGCAACGGCATTCCCTTTCATTCGGAAGTGCAGACCTTGCCCGGTGGTGTTGCCTCGAGAGAGCGGACGGATCGAGAGAGTTACAAAGCGGAATACAAACTCACCTTGAAAATGCCGACGGCAGCAAAGTCGCTCGATGAGCTCAAAACGGTGAATCCTCTGATCGATCAAATTCTCCCCCAATTGCCGATTTTGTTAGAAAAATCCATGGTTTCACCGCAATTTCAAACATTGTATTTCAACAAATTTCAAAGAATTAAGCAGGATGCAACGAAGTTGAATCAAGTATTGAGCAAAAACAATCTCTATGATTTGGAGACGATCTTATTATTGCGAGATCCGGTGACCAAGCGACGGGCCTTTTTCATGCAATCGGAAATGGATGTGGTGTCAGATGGTTCCGATGGCGACCGCATGCCTGTGATGCCGCCGGAAATTGTCGACTCCACCAATTATCAACCATTTACTAGTTATGGGTGGAAAAAAACGAGCAACGTCCCTAATCCGATGATTGTGGGTTGGGAAAAGCGCATCAAGGCGGCCGAGCAAGAATTGGCCGTAGCGACCACGGCGCCAGCGCGTCAGGCATGGTTGCGTGAACGGATGAGTTATCTGCGTCGCGGGATCGACGATATGAAAGCGCGCAGTTTTTTGATTGCGGAGATCGATCCATTCATTGTGATTCCGATTCATATTTTGACTGCGAAAAACGATCCCTATGCACCGCGTGTGGGCGATTATGCCGTTGTGATTCATGAGAGCAAAGTGTATCCGGCGATTGTGGGTGATGGCGGTCCGAGCTTCAAAGCGGGGGAAGCTTCCTTGCGTTTGGCGCGGGCCATCAATCCATCGGCGAATCCGTATCGTAGTCCGGTATCTGACTTGAAAGTGACCTATCTAGTCTTTCCGAACAGTCGAGATGAGCAGCGTAGTGCGCCGGATTATGCGAAGTGGAAGTCGCGCTGCGAGCAATTGTTGAACGAAATGGGAGGGCTCGGAGCAGGGTATGCACTGCATCAGTGGTGAAGTGTGAGAGCGTTAGCGATAGAGATTGAAGTCGATTCGCGTAAAAGCTTTGGGAGAGAATTGCGCTGTGCCGAAGTGTTGGCTTTCGCCTAACAGGTTTCCTTGGTCATCGCTGCCGAGGAGGCGGAAGACGATGGAGTTGCCGTCAGGGAACCATGCACGGACGTCGCCATTTTGGAGCAGTCGCTCATCATACTCAGGTGGAGTGAGCGCGAGTTTTTTAATGCGTGAGACAGGAAGTTGGATTTCGTTGAATCGTGTTTTGAGGCGAATTTTGTTTTGTTGAATGTCCTGTACTTTCGCCAATACCGAATCGCCATTGCGGAGGATGATGCGTTGTTCACCTTCGGATGGAGTGGGGCTTTCGATCGGATTGAGAGCAAGATTCTTGCCGTTGCTGGGGAGAGTGCCATCCCATGAGTTGAGTCGGATTCCGGAAATGGTGAGACGATGAAATTGTCCAGAGTTCTGGCGGAGGTGAATGCATTTCCCTTGAAGAAAGGGCTGAACGGTATCGTTCCACTGTTGGATGAGGGTGTCATCGGAATACAAGGCGATGAGCCCTGTGGTGGTATCGACATAGAGTTTGAGTTCGGATTTTTCCTTGCTGCGAAAAGCTTGGTCGGGTTTGTATTCGCCGATCATGCCGCCATTTTGCATCATGCCCGCATTGGCTTGGGGATGAGTGATGCGCTTTTGCAAATAGGAAGTGCCGTTATCGAGTGCGATCATGTAGCATTCATCGGGGTGATCCTCGGTGGCGGAATCAGCGCCGAAAACGAGTTGCAAGTTGAAGCGATTTTTCCAAGCGGCGGTGAAGCGGAAACAATAGCGAGGAGGAATGGTAGGAAATTCTTTGGTGAGCGAACCACTTTCTTGGAGAGTGTAGGAGTGCGCATCAAACTTCCATGCATCCGCAGGAAAGCTGCTCCACTCTTGAGCTTCGTTCGGTCCGTGATAGAGGAGCGGGCTGACATCGGAAATTTCCATGTCTTGGATCATGTTCCGTTGGAGTGTGAGTTTTCCCGCATACCATGTGTGGAGCGTGAGCGTTTGGGGTTGAATGTCTAACAGCTCTCCTTCAATGATGTCACCAGGAAGATTTTCGTTTTGCTGGCGTAAGTCGGGATGAAAACGGATGTGCGCCATGTGGTCGACGGATGGTGGGGGTGTTGTGGGCGCAGGGAAAGTGATGGTTTCGATTTGATCGAGATGAAATGCGGTATCTTTTTGCAGCGCGGGCGAGTGCCAAATCAATTGGGAGTCGCTGATGTTGCGAAGTTCGCCAACCAGTCGATCGCCGTTGGTGAAATGCAAGATCGTGCCATTCTCGGCGCGACTGACGTGCAGGGCGAGGGGTGCGAGCAATGAGAGGGCAAAAAAGAATTTCATGAGCGCAGGTAGTGGCTCGGTTAGGGTTGATGTTTTTTGATCGAAAGAATTTGTTCTTGAGGAATGGTCAGCGGGCCAAGCAGGGGGTGTGTAGCATGGAGTTGGCCTTGCCGAAGTTGGCACTGGGACAAGTGGAGAAAACCTTGATGTCGGAGATCGATGCGGTAGCAAGGATGAGCGAGGGGTTGAGGCGGCGTAGGAAAGTGAATGACGGCAACTTGTGTAGCAGGCAAGGGTTGCGGTGAGGGATCATGAGGATTTTCAAAAAGCACAGAAGCGGGTTTGCCGGGCTTAATGGCGAGGAGTGTTCCCGAAATGCGATTCGAATCGATATCATAGAGAGTATCCCGATCAGATGTGGGGCGTTTTTCTTGACGAGCATCCGCGCTGCTGGACGGCCAGCTGGAGAGTTGGATGTGAGAGATGCGGTGTTCATCTTCTTGTCCTGTGGTCGAGAGAAAGCTGAAGAAAGATCCGGTGGGGATGGCGCCCGTCTCATTTGGGTCGATGATCGTGCGGCGGATGTCCTTGCCGTTGAGGGCGAGTTGCAGCAAGCGATTCGCGCGATCCACGCGGATGGTAAATTTGACCGAGCTGTCTTCGAATTGCTCGGGGGTGAGATCATTGAACGTTGCGAGAGAGAGGTATTGGCGTGGGTTGGAGATTTGACGTTTGAGCTCTAGGCCGGCACTATTGAATTGGAGAAAATAGCAGGGAGTATTGCCATTGCCATCGGGATTGTCTGCAGCGAAGAGAAACTTGATTCCGGCATTTCCCGTCCATGAAACGGTGAAGTCGATGACGTAACGATCGGGTAAGTTGGCAAATTGCCGATGAGCAGGCCCCCATGCTTGGGAGACGAGTTGTTGTCGGTCGATTTTCCATGCCTTGCTGAGTTCCCAATCATTGTTCTCTGGTCCAGAGTAGAGAACCTGAGCGTGGGCGGCATCGAAGTGCAGCGAGAGGATGGCGCTGCGCGGTGATTTCAGTGTGGTGGGCCAAGTGGGGCGGTAGCGGAGCATATCGCCAGTCAGGTCGATGACTTCTATGGGCAATTGATCACCATTTCCCAGTATGAGCAGTTGCGGTGGCGCGGGAGAAGTGGTTTCTGTGAGCGAGAAGGTAGCGGATTCGAGAGTCGAGCTGGAAATGGCAAGCGGCGTGGGAGATAGGGGCGTGACCAGGGTCAGGTGCGACGAAGAATCGAGGGACTCGAGCGTCCCTGTCATTTTGCCGAGTGGACCGAGCAACACTTCGTCGGCACAGCCGATGATGGGGAGCAGGACGAGTAGCGGCATCATCCATGAGCATCCGATGCGGGACAAGGTGCTGTGAGATTTCGATGATGAATGAGTGCGCATGCAGTGGGGGAGATGATTATTCCTCGGGGGCTTCCGTATTTTTCGGAGTCAGCGGGCCTTTTTGTGCGGCGTCCATGGTTTCGAGAAAAGGATTTTCATCGTTGAAGTCCATGGCGATGGCGTGGGTGAGGTCGACTCGCCATGGGGTATCGAAGCGCGAGCGAAGTTGTAACGTGCGCGCAGCGGAAGTGATGGGTATGCCGCTGATTTTGCCGATTGGGTAAAAACGTGTGGTGATGGTACCCTCCGTCGTTTCGATGGGAGTGGCATCGGGGTGTGCGAGGTTGACTTCCGAAATTTCGTTCAGTGGGATTTCGAGGTTGCTATAGCTTGTGCGGAAATGGACTTTTTGTTGATCAATGCGGAGGATTTCACCGGAGTAACGATCTGTGCCATTGTTGAGTAGGATGATATCGCGTTGCTCGTGAGTCATGCTGTGGGCGCTGTCCTTAATGCCATTCCAGTCTGCGATGACAAATTCGGAGAGGCGCATGGGGGCATTGGCGTTGGTGCACTGGAGGGCAAAGCCGTGGCCTAGGGTGGGGTCTGCATGTTCATTTTTGTTTGCTGGTGGAGTTTTGAGTTGCTCGATTTCTTCCCACTGCGCGGCGTATTGACCATCGACGAAGAGCATGATCATGCCCTTCGAGCGATCACTGCGAATTTCGATTTCGGCATCTCCTGAGTCGGGGAGTTGCACATTCGATTGTGTATGCATCATGCGTTGCGAGATGATTTGCCCGGAGGCATCATAGCCGCAGCGATTGAGGGAGAAATAGGTTTGGTAAATGTTGAGGACGAGGGCATTGCCGTAGAGTTGGACTTGGTTTTGTGGCATGCCGTTGAAAAAAGCCATGCGCTTTTGCGCTTTTGCGTCAGCGTCCTCGGCATTGGGCTGATCGGTAGGGTTTGGTGGTGGAGCAAAGTCGGCATGGAGGGCGATGTTGGCATTGAGTCGTTCGCGCCAAGAAAGCCGAAAGCGCAGCAGCGTGCGTTCGCCGAGGCAATGTTTTCGGATCAGAGGTTCCGTGCCCTTCGTGTGATACCAAGCGGTGCCCGCGTGAATCCATGCGGGTTGCTTGTGTGTTTCGAGGGCTATTTTTTGTTCTGCGGGATGGGGAGTGGGAGGCACGGGTTTGACCTCGACATGGGTTTGATTTTTTTGGGGTTGATCGGAGGAGGTGAGGATTTCCCATCCTTCTGCCGAATAGGGGCCGATGTAATGGATGGCTCCGCCGAGGGGTTGAGGGTGGAGTGAGGCGACTTGAGAGGTAGGCACGCTGATTTCGCCAAGGGCGTGGCTGCGAATCACAGTCGTTTCTTTCGTCATTTGCATGACCTCGCCGGGGATTTGGTCGCCACAGGTGAGGCTGACATAGGAATACGACTGGGCTTTCAGTGGGGCGTCTTGGGTTTGGAGAAGAATGTGGCGGACTTGTTGGGGTTGCAGCGTGAGAGGAGCTTGTAGGTCAGGACGATTCCAGAGAATGGCATGGGCTTCATTGATGCCTTGGAAGCTGCCGTGAAGTTGATCGCCATTGGTGAAGCGCAATACATCCTCAGCGTCAGCGAGCATAACGAGCGCCGGAGCAAGCAGGAGAATGGTGCGCAGCATAGTAGGATCGAAGTTATTTTTCGTAAATGGGCAGGAAACGATAGTTGAGAGCCATCGAGAGTAAAGCGCCCGCGGTATTGAATGAATAGCCCATGCGGCCTGGCCATGAGCCATCGGGCGACTGGATGGTAGCGAGGAGTTTGATGTTTTTGGCATTCCATTCTTGCCACAGGGTTTCGTCGGCATGGAATAGAGCTTGGGACATGTAATACTCGAAGTAAAATGGGTAGTAAGGCTCGCGATAATTGATGTGATTTTTGAGGTAAGATAGGCTCGCTCGAAAGCCTTTGGTTTGTTTGTTTTTTGCCAGAGATTGGCAGAGCGAGCCGATGGCTGTGAGCGTGGGTTTTCCGCCTCCGGCCGAGGTGTAGCCATAACTGCCGTCGGCGCTGCGACAGCGCTCCATGTATGTGAGGGCTTGCTTGATGGCCTCGTCGGGCACAGCAATGCCAGCATTGCGCGCGGCGAAGAGGGCGACGATTTGGCAGCCCGACACCGTGGTATCGGCATCGGCCGCATCGGGGGTATAGCGCCAGGCCTTGAAGCGGTTGCGTTTTTGCGCCGAGAGGATGAGATCCACGGCTTTTTTCAAAGCGGGCGCGAGCTTGGGGTGATCGACCATGCCATAGGCCTCGCACAGAGCAAGAGTGGCAAAGCCGTGGCTATACATGCTGGTGCCGATGAAGCCATTGGTCGCATTTTGTTGGGAGAGGATGTAAGAGATGCCGCGGTTGATGTGAGCGGCATAGGGACCATGTTGCGGATCCTCACCGCGGGCGAGAAAAGCGATGGTGGCGAGGCCGACGACGCCGGGTTCTGATCCCTGAGAGTCATCCCAGCATCCTTCCTTGGTTTGCTTGGAAGCAAGGTAACGCAGGCCGCGTTCATACATTTGATCCACTTGCGTCGGCACTTGCGGGTCCTGCCGTCTCGTCAAGTCTTGTCCGAGAGCTGGAAAGAGAAGCAAAAGTGAAAAAAAAGCTCGCAGCATGACGATTTGGTCTGATCAAAGACTAGAGCAGGAAATCGAAAGATGCAAGCGGTTCTTCGTTCCATGAGGGCTGATTGGTTCGCCAATCATGCAATCACTTTTCTCAACCATCGAAGCAAATCCGCACACGAAGCGTGTGCAAATCATCGCTTTTGATGACGTAACTCTCAGAGAGTAGAGATCACAGACAAAGCGCAATTTGCTCGCCGGGGCCATGCACTCCTTCGATCAAAATGCCTTCGACATCAGCAGTCTTTGAAGGACCAGTGGCCCAGATGACGTTCGGTGCGGTGCCGAGGGCGGCGATGGCATCGGTGATGGTGCGGAGGATTTTCTGCTCGGTGAAAACCGCTACGTGAGTCCATGGCGAGAGGGCGGCGAGGCGATCGGACGTCTGTTCATCGTCGAGAATCAATGTGCCCGACTCAGCAATGGCTCCGGTGGCGCGGGTGATTCCGAATTGATAGCGATCATACTGGGCACGATCGTAGGTGGTGTCTACGGTCAATCCGGCATCGGCGAGAGGTTTGCCGATGGAGTCCCAGAGGAGCGGGTCGCAGTAGCCGACGGTTTGTTTGCTGTCTTTCAGGAAAGTGACGAGTTCGGATATTTGGCGCATGCACTTACCATTGACGGCGCGGAAATTGCGCGAGAACGTTTCCCAGAGATCGGCTCCTGCGAGTCGAGGAGTGGAATGCAGCTGAGTGGTCTCATAGGCAGGATAAGCAGCTTTCTCCGAAATGACCTCAGTGGCTTTCTTGACCTTGGCTAGAATGGCATCGCGCGACATGCGAGAGAAGTAGCACAGGATCGGTGCGGTGGCAAGAGGCGGATTCGCCATGGGGCGCCAGGGCGATCAAGTTAGGGAGCGAATCTTTTCTGATAGGAATGCCTGCTCGTGGTTGAGGCTGATTTTGACAGAATTTCAGAATTTTCAGAATTTCGTCATGACAATCATCCCGAGATTCACCACTCCGATCCCGCTTGTTTCAGGCTTCTCGAATAGGGATTCATCTCCTAATAGGGTCATTCAGAAAATTCTGAAATTTTGTCAACTCGGCTACCCTCCATCGAGACAAACGGTTCTCCTTGGTCCGCCTTACAGAGCATGGCTTTCCCAGGCTTGATCGCGCTGTGTAAGAGACGTGGAGAGGGGTGATGAGCAAGACCGCGAGATGGTGGTCCTCGGGTGATTCGGAGAAACTACCAATATTTGAGGGTAATTTCGCGATTTTCGTTTTGGGTGACTTCGATGATCGACTCGGAAAACTTCGGGGCGCGATTGCCTAATGGTTTTCCTGTCACCCCCACGCCTTCTTGAGGAACTCCAAAGAGATTGCGTTGGAGTTTGCCGTCGGAATTTTGGTCATGCATGACAGTCAGCGCGTATTTGCCTGGGGGGAGATCTTTTAGGGTGATCGTGACGTCACCTTTGCTCGCTGGAACCGTGGCTTGGTGAGAGGCGTGAGTGAATTGATCCGGAAAGCCTTGGGCTTTGCGGAAAGCTAATGCGGCTACCTGGCCTGCATTTGAGCGGACTCCCTTGACGATAATGGTGACATCTGTAGCCGAGACAGGAAGAGAGATGGCAAGAGAGGAGGCAAGGATAAGGAAAAATTTTGCGGGAGAAGTCATCACTCTTCAAAGCGATACTCGCGGCGAAGATTGGTTTTCTTTTTTTCGCGAGCTTCACGGAAAAAGCTTTGAATGAGAAAAAGGCATTCCTCGGCCAATACGCCTGATTGAATTTCGCAGGCATGATTGAGTGGAGGGTTGGATTGAAGGAGGTTGATCCAGCCTCCTGCGGCGCCAGATTTGGGGTCGGCACAGCCGAAAACAACGCGACTGGGGCGGCAATGAACGATCGCGCCAGCGCACATCGGGCACGGCTCTTTGGTGACGTATAAGGTGCAACCATCCAGGCGCCAGTCACCGAGGGCGCTTTGCGCAGCGGTGAGCGATAGCATTTCGGCATGTGCCGTAGCGTCCTTGAGTGTCTCGACTTGGTTCCATGCTCTTGCAATGACTTGACCGTCTTTGACGATCACGGCCCCAATGGGCACTTCTTGTGCGGCGAGAGCTTTGCGTGCTTCCTTGAGAGCAAGTTGCATGAAATGCTCATCGCTCTGGACGTCAATCCAAGTGGGAATTTCCATGGTTCCGTTCAAAAAATCGGCCCTGTGCGAAACATCTCTGGTTCGTCCAGGGCCGTAAAAGCGAGCTTGCGATTATGCGTCCATGTGCTTGATGATCATGTCGGCAAATTCCGAGCACTTCACCTGCGTAGCGCCTTCCATGAGTCGGGCAAAGTCATACGTCACATGTTTCGAGCCAATGGCGCCATTGAGACCGCGGATGATGAGATCTGCCGCCTCATTCCAACCGAGGTAGCGGAACATCATTTCGCCCGAGAGCACGACCGAGCCAGGGTTGACCTGATCGAGATCGGCGTATTTTGGTGCCGTGCCGTGCGTCGCTTCAAAAATGGCGTGACCGGTGATGTAGTTTGCATTACCGCCGGGGGCGATGCCGATTCCTCCAACCTGTGCGGCAAGAGCATCCGAGAGGTAATCGCCATTGAGGTTGAGTGTCGCAATGACATCAAAGTCTGTGGGGCGCGTGAGAACTTGTTGCAAAGTGATGTCCGCGATGGAGTCTTTGATCACCAATCCGGCACCGGGTTTGCCCTCGGGGATTTTGCACCATGGACCTCCATCGATTTCGACCGCGCCGAATTCTTCCTTCGCGCACTGATAGCCCCAATCGCGGAATGCGCCTTCGGTGAATTTCATGATATTGCCCTTATGGACAATCGTCACGGATTTACGATTCTGATCGATTGCGTATTGAATCGCTGCGCGGACAAGTCGCTGCGTGCCGAGTTTCGAGACAGGTTTAAAGCCGACTCCTACGAGTTCGGGCGTTTCGCTGCCGAAGCGGATTTTTTTGAAATCGGCGGGGAAGTTTTCCTTCAAGAATTCTAGCGACTTCATGGCTTTCTCGCCGCCAGCTTCAAAGTCGATGCCGGCGTAGATGTCCTCGGTGTTTTCGCGGAAAATGACCATGTCGACGAGTTCCGGATGTTTCACTGGGCTGGGAACGCCATTGAAATACATGACGGGACGCAGGCAAACATAGAGATCGAGAATCTGGCGCAGGGCGACATTCAGTGAGCGGATGCCTCCACCAACGGGGGTGGTGAGGGGGCCTTTGATGCCGACAAGAAATTCGCGAAATGCAGTGAGAGTGTCTTCAGGAAGCCAGGCTTGACCGAGGTCGGTCACTTGGTCCTTGTACATTTCAAAGGACTTTTCACCGGCAAAAACTTCGAACCAAGAAATTTTACGCTTGCCGGCATATGCCTTGGCGACAGCGGCATCGAGTACGCGCACAGAGGCTCGCCAGATATCACGACCGGTGCCATCGCCTTCGATGAAAGGAATGACGGGGTGATCGGGAACAGAGAGGACTCCATTGGTGATGGTGATTTTATCGCCAGCGGGTGGCGTGAGGTGTTGGTAAGGCATAGGTCTACTGATTGGGAAAAGATGACTCCATCATAGGGAGGGGCCGATGGCAAGAAGCGAACACGCCATTTTTCACATCGATGGTGAGTGATTGTGAATAACTTGGGAAAAAGTGCGAAAATCTTGTTCATGAGAGAAATGACTCGAGCGTGATGATCTGCTGAGTCGTTGGTGAAGATGTCGTCACATAGGGGGATGGCGGCGATGATTTACGTATGAACGAATTTTACGGAATGCCAAAATATTGAAGAATTCGTTGAATTATCAATGATTTTGAGCTGCTAGAGAAAAGTGCGCCAGAAAAAATGCCTATCGAAGATCTGGAATCGGTGAGTTCTCTTACGAAAGAGTGCATGTTCCCAAGCGAGAATGATGAATGAGATGGACGGCATTGTGAATAACTTGGGGAAAAGTCGGAATTTCCCTGACATGATCGCAAAAAATGACACCTGTGGCATGGGGCAGGTTGGAGCCTTGGTGCTTTTTCGCGAGCAAAGTCTCGAACGGAAAGACAGATCTTTGAAGAAAATGCGTGGCAACTGCGTCAGATGATCGTTATGATTCCGTCCTCGCTCATGCATTGTTGGATTCGATTGATTGGTTTTTTGGCATCGGCCGCCGTTGTTGTGGCTGCTGAACGTGAGAGTTTTGATACGACTAAGGGCGTCACGCAGAATCGGGATCATGCGATTTACGACTGGTCGGCGAGGCACCGAGAAGTCATCGAGCTGAGTAAAAGAGGTCGAGTCGATGTGGTGATGCTAGGTGATTCCATCATCCATTACTGGGGTGGCGAGCCCAAGGCGCCGATTGTGCGAGGGGAAAAATCGTGGGTAGAACTTTTTGATCAAAAAACGTCGGTCAATCTTGGGTTTGGATGGGATCGTGTGGAAAACGTTTTATGGCGTGTTCAGCAGCAGGAAGTGAAGGTATTTCAGCCATCGACTGTCGTGCTGATGATTGGCACGAACAATCTTGAGCGCAACACGGCAGCAGAAATTCGCCAAGGAATTGAAGAAGTCTTGCGCGTCTTGCATCAGCAATTGCCAAAAGCGGAATTGCATGTGTTAGGGGTCTTGCCGCGGAAGTTGCCAGCGGCTGTGAAAGCTCGACCGGAAGAATTAAATCAAGAGTTGCATGAGCACTTGGCGGGGCGAGAGAAAGTGCATTTTCATGATCTTTCCGCACGATTTTTGGATCAGGAAGGAAAGTGGAAAACGGCCTTGTTGAGTGACGGCTTGCATCCGAACGAGAAAGGTTACGAGATTTTGGGGAAAGCGCTAAAAGCGATCATTCAGCGATAATGATTCGATGCCGAAACTGGCTTGGAGTTGATGATGGGGCTCGTGACGGAGAGGCAAAAACGGTCTTGATGCACGCCTTTGATGGAGTCAGGCAAATGCGGCAGATCGTGAAGAAGGCTTGACCTTGGATGCTGGTGAGAAAAGAATTGGTGCTCATGAGTTCGACTCGCCATATTGGAATCATCGCTGGCAACGGCGTATATCCTTCGACATTTGCTCGTGCTGCACGTGCTCAGTCGGAGTCGATCCAGTTGCATGTGGCGGCATTTGAAAATGAGACAGATGAATCATTGATTGCTCCCTTGGTCGATTCAATCGAATGGTTTCGAGTGGGACAATTGGGTAAGATGATTCGTTACTTCAAAAAGCAAGGAGTCACGGAAGCCATCATGGTGGGGCAAATTGCTCCCAAAAATCTTTTCGATTTGCGTCCTGATATGAGGTTATTGTTCATGTTGGCCAAAGTCAAAGAGCGCAACGCGGAAAGTCTTTTTGGAGCGATTGCAAATGAGCTAGAGAAAGATGGGATCAGCTTATTATTGGCATCGACCTTCATGGAAGATTTGATGGCTTCAGAGGGTGTTATTTTTGGGCCAAAGTTGAAAGGGCGTGCGTGGGACGACGTGACCTTTGGTCAACGCATTGCCAAAGAGAGTGCAAAGCTCGACATTGGCCAGACCGTATTGGTGCGCCATGGCACAGTGTTGGCGGTTGAGGCTTTTGAAGGTACGAATGCCTGCATCAAGCGAGGTGGAGACTTGGGGCGCGGCAAGGCTGTGACGATGGTGAAAGTTTCCAAGCCCAACCAAGATTTTCGTTTTGATATTCCTGTGATCGGAGCGCAAACCATTCTCACTTGTGCCGAGGCGGGAGTGTCAGTGATCGCAGTGGAAGCAGGAAAAACGTTGATTTTGGAAAAAGAGCGAGTTGCGCAATTGTGTGAAGAAAAAAAAATTAGCGTAGTTGGTTTTGCGGATCCATGCGCTTAGGAAGAGTGATGCGCGGGATTCCGGACTTTTCTTTTTTGAGAAGCGTTTTAGTTTTGGAGCATGTCGCGTGAGGAAATGGTTCGAATTTTGGAAGAAATCGCTCTCTTGTTAGAGTTGAAGGATGAGAATCCTTTCAAGATCAAGGCATACCGCAGTGGTGCTGAGACGGTGCGTTCCTTTCCAGATGACATTGTCGCGCGCGCTGTGGCGAACGATTTGAGAGGGATCAAAGGCATTGGCGAAGCCTTGCGGGATAAGCTCCATGAGATGGCGACGACGGGAAAGTTGGACTTTTATGAAAAGCTGCGCGCGGAATTTCCTGCGGGCTTATTTGAGCTTTTTGACATACAGGGGCTTGGTGCGAAGAAAATCAAGACATTGCATCGCGAGTTGGGGATTTCTTCATTGGCTGAGTTGCGCGATGCATGCACAAGCGGTCGGATTGCAAGTTTGGCAGGTTTTGGGTCGAAGACACAGAGCAATTTGTTGGAAGCCATGGCTCATCGTGAAAGCTTTGCTGGTCAATTTCGACTTGGGACAGTGTCTTCGATTGTAGAAAGTTTGTTAGAAAAATTGCGCGAGCATCCAGAAGTGCATCGAGTGTCCGTGTGCGGTTCCTATCGTCGAGCCAAAGAAGTGCTGCATGACATTGACCTGCTCGTGGCATCTTCACAACCGGCAGAAGTAAGCGCATACTTTGTGTCTCTACCCGGCATACAAAAAGTGTTGATGCAAGGTGACACGAAAACATCCGTGATATTAGAAAATGGATTGCAATGCGACTTGCGAGTGGTGAAAAACAAGCAGTTTCCCTTTGCTTTGCAGTATTTTTCTGGCTCCAAAGAGCACAATGTAGCGCTGCGGCAATTGGCTTTGCGACATGGATGGTCCTTAAATGAGTATGATTTTACCGTAGTACGCGACGATGCTAAACCGCTCCCTCAGGTTGATGAAGAAGTCGATATTTATCATGCGTTGGGATTGCGCTTCATTGCTCCAGAACTGCGCGAGAACTTGGGTGAGATTGAAGCGGCATTGGCGGATGAATTGCCGCGTTTGATTGAAGTCACCAATCTGCGGGGCACGTTTCACAACCATACCACTGAGTCCGATGGAAAAAACTCGCTTGCTGAAATGGCAGCTGCGGCAGAGGATTTGGGATTGCAGTACTTGGGTATTGCCGATCATTCTCAATCCTCATTTCAAGCGAATGGACTCAACGAAGAGCGGTTGCTCAAGCAGGTAAGGGAAATTGCTGATTACAATGCGATGCAAAAGGGCTTTCACCTATTTGCGGGATCTGAGGTCGATATTCTAAAAGATGGTCGTTTGGATTTTTCCGATGAGATTTTGGCGCAATTGGACTACTGTGTCGCCTCTGTTCACAACGCCTTTACGCTGAGTGAAGAGGATATGACGCGTCGCATCATACGTGCGATGGAAAATGAGTACGTGACGATGATTGGGCATCTTACGGGTCGGTTGTTATTAAAACGCGATGCGTATGCGGTGAATCATAGTAAAATCATCGATTGTGCCGCGGAGACGAGAACCGTGATTGAGTTGAATTGCAATCCCATGAGGCTCGACATGGATTGGCGTTGGTGGCGTCGTGCGCGCGATCGTGGTGTCCTTTGCTCGATCAATCCAGATGCGCATCATACAGAGCAACTCCGTTTCTTGCACTTCGGGGTGCTGCAGGCGCGCAAGGGATGGCTAAGGAAGGATGATGTGATCAATACATTTTCGTTAGAAAAAATGCAAGAGTGGTTGTCGCGTCCGAAACACCAACGATAAAAATCAGCCATTTTCGCATACTGCGACCAAGCCGCTGTGAGTGCCGAGGAGAACGCAATCAATCTTTGATTCATCGATCCCCACGGCTTTAGCGACGAGAGTGCGATAAATGAGCAATTGTTCTGCATGGCGCTCAAGCAGGTCTTTTGACTCCGTCACGCGGTCGGTTTTGTAGTCAATGATCTCCGCGTGAGTGATGTGACCCTGGGCATCACGGAACACATGCAATCGATCGATGATGCCCCGCACCTGATCGTGACCTACCTTGCCTTGAACAGGAATTTCGCGGTAGAGTTCGACAGTGCGTTGGCGTTTTTCCAAATAGGAGCGGAATCGTTCTTCTTTCAATGCCATTTGCAGTTTTTCGGCCATTTCACCCGTGGCTTGGCACGGCTCTTCGTCGAGCCATGTGATCGATTCCATCATCGTGTGCATGGCCGTGCCATAGACGAGTGCAGCCTGATTGCCGATCGCTTCCTTCGAAGCTGTTTTGGGCTTGTGACGCAACACCAGAGGTCCGAGTTGGGGTGGTGCAATAGGAGACGACGTGATCGGATTCGTTGATTTTGCAAAACAGGAAAAGTTTCCCGACTCGAAAATG
The DNA here is from genome assembly GCA_039804425.1 of Verrucomicrobiota bacterium. Lineage (GTDB taxonomy): Bacteria > Verrucomicrobiota > Verrucomicrobiia > Verrucomicrobiales > Akkermansiaceae > UBA956. Next base: position 8,243 of record JBDLWB010000135.1, on the reverse strand, counting down.
ACATCGTCGTCGTGATTGCAAGAGCGTTTGATCCATTGAGCCAAAGAAGTGTTATCTTCCTTCAGATCTTTCTTTTCTAACAAAACGTACAAACCCCGTTTTGCACGAGTAAGAGCTACATAAAGCAAGCAAATCGCTTCATAGCATTGTTGTTCTGACCATGCAGCTTCGGCGACTTGACAGGCTGGATCAAGAGAGCGCACCCATGAAGGGGGCATCTGGCAAATCCAATTTTCATTGGCTGCGATGTCGAATTTCCCGAGGTCAGGAATGGATGAGTTCGAGATCAGCGGTAGCATGACGACATCGAATCCAAGACCTTTCGATTTATGAATGGTGAGAACCTGCACTTCAGCGGATCCTGGGCTTTGTACGACAACCAAGTTTTCTAGTGCAAGTGCGGCCATTTTGATCGAAGGACATGGAGATTGATCCACAGCCTTCAATGCTTGTAGAAGATCATCACTGCGATGTTGTGCAAAAGTTGATAGAGATGACCAGAGTGGTGAGATCAAATGTTCGATCAATCCTGAGACGCCGTGTGCTGCAGCATAATCAATGCACGCGCTCCAGATGAATTCGCCCATTTGTTGTTCGAGGGTTGTCCAGAGGAACGACATGTGAACAACTTCATAAGCAAAGCGATCGGATGGATCAGCAAGCCATTTCAACAAATGCAAGATCGTCACGCCGAGTGGATGATCTTTGGCGGGTTCGCGCTGCCCTTCCTCAATAACGCGAAAACCATTTTCACGCAAGAAGTCGGCGACTTCAATGAGTTCCGCATTTGTGCGCACAAGAATGCCACAACTGCAAGAGTGCTCCTTGATGCCAATTTCATTAAGGATTTCGACCATTCGTTGGAGGCGGGCATTTTTTTCCTCATTTTCCTCGATGCATTCCACGCGCGAATGGCCAGTCAACTTTGGATTTGCCGCGATGTGATCTTGCCATTCCCAGCGATTTTCGGCATTGCCGAAAAGTTGTTTTATCGTCGAGGTATCGCCACAGACGCGATTGACAAGATCTAACACTTCCGTGGCGGAGCGATACGATTTTTCCATCTTCTCGATCTTCCATCGGTTGCTATAGCGATCCAACAAATCATCAAAGAGTCGCACATCGCCGCCGCGCCAGCCATAGATGGCTTGTTTTTTGTCGCCGACGATGAAGACCGTTCCCTCGTCATTGGTCATCGCTTCATCGATCAAAGGAGCGAGGCCTTGCCAATCGGCGCGGCTGGTATCTTGAAATTCATCGAGCAGCCAGTGTTGGTATTGTGCATCCAGTCGATAGTCGAGAGCTTCACGCATCAGCCGTTTGTCTTCTTGCAAAGCCCACTCGCCCATTTTGATTTTGACATCATTGAATCCGAATTTTCCTTTGCGGCGGAGACGTCGTTCACAAACTTGATCAAAAAGTTGGACAACAGCGCTGACAGCTCTTGTGGTGGCTGCGGCGCTGGCAAGTTCAGCTTGTGCGGCCAGTCGGAGGGCGTGGGAAATGTTTTGGAATACCTGTTCAGGGATCGTGAATTCCTTATAATGCTTGATCGTTTGATCGCCTTGAGCGTTGTCTGCGGTGAGTTCGATTAGGCGTTGCAAAAGTGAGTTTGCCGAGCCGATGATGCCGCTTCCTGTTGCGTGGGAGGCGAGTGTGTCTGCGAGTTTGAGCCAGGCAGTTCTTTGAGCACCGTGGGTAAAAGTCATCAATTCCGCGGCCTCTTGCACAGCATGAGCGACATCGTGACGGGCAGACATCCAGTGGCGAATGTGCGACTCTCCGATCCAGTCCTCAGGTCCCCATTCACAGCGATCGCCATGGTTCGTCCAGTAGCCGTGCCAGCGGTCGGTGTATTCCTTAAGGCGTTGGCGAATTTGAATTTTTTCACGTCCCATCATCGACTGGCGAAATGCGGTAAAAAACCTATCGGCTTCCTCTTCGGTCAATTCTTGTTGTAATAGACTTTGAAGCAATTGATCACGAAGCATCGATGCTTCCGTTCCTTCGATCAGCTGAAATTGTGTGGTGCTGATGCCTAGTTCTAGGGGGAATGCTTTGACAACTTTCGTGAAAAATCCATCCATGGTGCCAAGAGTCATGCGAGGCATCGCCTGGATGAGCGACTCTAGGATAGGGAGGAAATCGATGGGTTCTTGCTGTTGCAGTCGTACGTTGAGTTCTGCCTGCAATCGTTCTGCTTTTCCTGTCGATAAGCAAGCGCTCGCGAGTTTGCTGAGAATGGCATCCGTGAATTCGCCTGCGGCTTTACGAGTGAAAGTGAGAGCCACCATGGTATCGGGCGCAATGCCCAGTGCGATAGAGCCGATGATGCGATTGCTGAGTTGGTAGGTTTTTCCTGATCCAGCAGAGGCAAGCACCATCATGTGTGGTTCCAAAACGTTCATGGGAAAAGAGTATCAAAAAAAACGTAGGATGTCATTGAGCAAATCATTGAAAATAAAAAAACCTCTCAACCGAGTGGCTGAGAGGTTCGGATCTGAGAAGTGGCAGATTAGGCCACAGGTGTGAGTTTGAAGGGATGGGTACGCTTGGAATTCCAGTGAGCCACAAACAAATTTCCTTCCGCATCGAGGCAGACATCGTGGCAATTCAGGAATGGCTTTGGTTCAATGTTGCGATAGAGTGCTGCTTCACCTTGCGCCCCAGCTGTGGGTGGTTGACCGCCGATGAGAGAGACGATTTTGTTGTTCTTATCGAGCACCATGACAAAGCCGCGGTAGTCGTCGCCCCATTGCAAGCGACCAGAGTTGATGACGGCGAAGTAGACATGATCCCCGTGAATGACGGGACGGCAAATCCAAGCGCCAGGAAAGTCGATATGACCGAGGTTTTGACCGTCCAGCGATAGCGTGAACAGTTTGTTTGCAGCGCGCGAAGTGACCAGAAGTTTGGGGTTCGCTTTATCGCGGTGATCGAAAGCGACACCGTGAATGCAGCTGAAGCCTTCGTGGCGATAGGCCCCTTTCAACTCACCTTTCGCGGTGTAGTGCATCAGGTAATTGCTGCCGTAACCATCGGCCACATAGATGTCGCCATTCAACGGGTTCACAGCGGTTTCGGTGGGGCAAAACTTATTTTCTGCTTCATATTTTCCCGACTCCTTGGGCCAGCCGAGAGTCATGATTTCTTTGCCTTTGCGATCGAGCTTGACGACGATGCGGCGTTGGGTGTCAGTGAGCCAGAGAAACTCTTCGCCATTTTCCTCAGAGAGGCTGAGACCATGGATGCCGGGGTAAGTGGTGCCGAAAGTTTGCACAACGCGGCCATCGGAGGTGAATTCGATGAGGTTGTTGGCGGTGTTGGTCGTGCAGAGAATCAGATTGCCGGATTTCGTGCGAACGAACTCATGGCAGTCATGAACTTCGACGGCGCTACCATCGCGTTTGAAAGACCAATCTTTCACCATGCGATAGCGGTGCTTTCCTTGACCGAGGATGCTCGGGTCTTGCTCCGCGCCAGACAGCAGGCTTGAGGCAAATGGAGAAATCGCGGCTGCTGTAGCGAGGCCTTGACGGAGAAATTGACGACGATTGACAGATTCGGGGTTCATCGGAATCGATACTTAGACGAATCTGATGGAGAGGTCAACAAGCAAAGCGTGAATTTGGTGGTAAGATGACCAAGCGCGGCGAGAGGGCTAGCGGCGAGACAGGCACGTGTCTGGGACATGAGCCGGATCGGACCTGAATAGGGGAGCTGGGATCAAAATTGAGCGTTTGTGGCAAGAGCCTCTTGGAGGCGATTTAGGTATTCAGATCGAGGGATGTCGATCGCTCCTAGTGAACGTGTGTGGTCATTCGTTTGTTGGACATCAAAGAGGATGAAGTTCTGATCGCGCAGGTGATCGATCAGTGAGATCAGCGCCATTTTCGAGCCATCACTGATACGGGAAAACATGGATTCCCCAGCAAACAAACCTCCGATGTGAACCCCATAAATGCCACCTACCAAAGATCCGTCTTGCCAGCATTCCACACTGTGAGCGTGGCCCATTTGATGCAATTGTCCATAGGCTTCGATCATGGCGGGGCCGATCCATGATTCGCCACGTTTTTTGCTGGGTTCGGCGCAGGCGCGCATGACTTCGGTGAAGCAGGCATCGCGAGTGAATTGATAGATGCCGCTGTCCATCTTGCGTCGCACTCGGCGCGAGGCGGTAAAGAGATTCAGAGGAAAAATGCCACGAGGGTCGGGCGACCACCAACTGATGGGGTCTTCTGACCACGGAAAAATTCCCTCGCGGTAGGCACTGAGAAGCGTTGAGGGAGAAAGATCAAGCCCGATGCCGATCAGTCCGTCCTCGTCGGCGGTATCGGCGGCTGGGAAAAGAGTCATGGAAGAACAAAACGAAATCGACAGCGATTCGTCAACTCATCGATGGCGATGCAATTTTTGCGACTTATCATTGCGCACACGGGAGCGTTTTGCTATGGTGTCCACATGACAAGTGAAACAGATCGCGATTGGGCTGACAACAGTGCTCTTGTGGCGCCAGCTTTAGTAGGAACCGCAGCGGGTTTGTTGCTCGGAGAGATGATGCACCGTGGTGCTCGTCGTGGACTGGCTTTTGGTTTATTGGCTCTTGGTGTTGCCGCGTTGACTCCTTACACCGTCGGTGAAATCAAACAGCGGATCAATAGCCCCGGTACCAAGCGCGGAGCGCAGCGTCGCTTGCGGTCCATCCGTGAAGCTGGGGCAGTGGGCTGTGACGAAGTGGATCAGCAACTGCGTGAGCAAGGTTTGCTTTGATCACAAACGCATGACGGTAGGCTGAGGGATGCAAGCCTCCGAGTGTTTGTTGGCAGTGATTTTGTTTTGTCGATTGATTCCGAGCAGTAAGGCGACGGTGCATATCGAAAAGAGTAGGTTAGTGCCGCCGTAGCTGACAAAAGGCAGGGGCAGACCAGCATTCGGCAAAGAGCCGATGGTCACTCCGATGTTGATGAGCGCAGGGAGTAAAATCATCATGGTCAGGCCTATGGCTAAAGCTCGACCATAGATTTCCGGTGTATTCATCGAGATCAAAAATCCGCCGACGCCAAACAGCACATAACACATGAGAATGCCGAGTGTGAAGTAGAGGCCGAGCTCCTCACCAATCACCGGGAAAATGAAGTCGGTATGGGCCTCAGGGAGATAGCCATGTTTTTCAACGCCATTTCCGAGGCCGACGCCCTCTGGTCCGCCATTGCCAAATGCGAGAAGTGAACGGTATTGTTGACGATTGATATCGCGAAGTTCCTTGGGGTTTTCCTCCAATTGCATCCAGGCATCGATCCTTTTTCGGCGTGTATCATCTTTCATGATGACCACCGAGCCCAAGACGGCGGCGCTGATGACAATCGGCAGGATCAAGCGCATCTTCGCGCCGACACAGAGCATAAGCGCGAGTCCAGCGACACTGAGGGCCATGGCTGTGTCCATATCCTTTTCAAAAAAGATCAAAAACACGGGAAGGGAAAAAATCGCGCCGGGATAAACAATGCCGCGCCACCAAGTGCGAATGAGATTCGAGTATTTGGCATAATACGCGGCAAGTGCCATGAGAGCGGTAATCTTGCCAATTTCCGATGGCTGGAACTGAGGGATGACAGGAAATTTCACCCATCGGCTTGCTCCATTCACCGAAACGCTTATGCCTGGAACGTAGCAAAGAGTGAGTAAAACGATGCCAATCCCGAAAAGAGCGGGAGTGATCTTGCGGAGGAATTCAGGCTTCACAAAATGAATGATAAATCCCCCGACGCTCGCAACAAAAGTGATGCTGAGCTGTTTGGTTAAAAGCAAGTGGGGTTTTTCCAGACCGTTGGCCCATGCGCTCGTGCTTGCCAGCATCACCAATCCTGCGGCGACTAAAAAGAAGACCGAAATGAGGATGAGAGTGGCCGCGAGGCGAGACATCAATGCTGGGTGTTAGGGATTTTTAACAACTGACCTTCTCGCAGCGAGCGATCATTGGTGATGCCATTATGTTTCATCAATGAGTTGACGGAAAGACCGTGGTCACGGGCAATCTTGGAAAAGGTATCGCCTTTGCGCACGCGATAGCCTGAAGCATTGGAGGAAGAAATATCACTGACTGGAATGGCACGTGGGACATTGTCAATGTTGATGTTGGGCCGTGCGAGAATGGCGCGAGGTGGATGAGTGTCGCCATTTGCGAGTGCTTGTGCAGTCGGTGCAGGATCTGCTTCGCGCGGTGGAACACGTAAGACCAGGCCTGAGCAAAGATTGATGTGTTGATTTGCGGCACGAAGCGCCTCTTCATCGATGTTCCATTTGCGAGCGATCGATGCATAGGTATCACCCGCGAGAACCATGTGACGGTCGTCGCCGCGTTGGATTCGCGGCAATGGTGTGGCGCTGCGACCATCCCGATCATAGCGTTGACGGTCTGCTGTCACCGCAGCGGTGTTTTGCGGGTCGCTGCTCGATGCTCCTTTGGCTGTGGGATTGTTTTGCTCAAAATAGCGATGAGCAAAAAATCCAGCAACCCCCACGACTTGGAGAATCACGATGACGATGATCGCGCGGCCCACATTCATATTGGGCACTTCCCCATCCAAATCCGCGGGGTTGGCTGCGGCAGTGGCTGCCGAGTGCTTGATTTTTGCATGGATGCGTCGGATCCAATGGTGCTTTACAGGCTGCCGGTTGAATTGCAATTCACGTTGATTCATATGCGAAAAATAGGTGTTAGAGTTGTTGGACGAGTGAGCGGAATGTGTCGCCGCGGTGCTCATAGCCGCGGAACATGTCGAATGAAGAGGTGCCAGGAGAAAACAAGACCGTCGTGCCGGGTGTGGCGAGTGAGCGAGCGGTGGCAATGGCTTCTTCGAGACTGCCTGCTACTCGAGTATCAACGGCCTGAGAAAGGACGGCCGCGAGAGGTTTGGCAATTTGCCCAAAGGTCACAGCGGCGAGAGCTTTCTGCTGGAGCAATGGCACGATGCCCTCATACTTCAGTCCTTTTTCCTTACCGCCCGCAATCAAAATGACGGGACGTGTTTGTGAACGGAGTGCACTTTCTAGCGCGTGCAGATTCGTCGCCTTCGAATCATTGAGATACTCGACGCCATCGAGGCAACGCACCAATTCACAACGATGCGGCGGCGGAGTGTATTTCGACAAGGCTTCGTGGATCGCGAGAGGTCGGCCCACCGCCAAGCACGCAGCCCACGCGGCCATGACGTTTTCGGCATTGTGTTTGCCGCGCAGGGAGCTGCCATTTTCCAAGTGAAAGACCATTTGCCCCCGATGATGGATGGTGATGCCATCAGAAAACCATTCGCATTGGGGATTTTCCGTCGAGAAAGTCGTCATCGGCGCACGTGGCCGTGGGATGGGTTCACCGTCGCGCACAATCGCGATGTCGCGATCAGTTTGATTTTCAAAAATCCGCAACTTCGCGTTGCGATAGGTTTCGAGATCCGGATAGCGATCCATGTGATCCTCGGCAAAATTCAACCACACTGCGACGTGGGGCTTGAAGTGCACGATGGTCTCTAACTGAAAAGAGCTCGCTTCCAAGGCAATCACCTCGGGCATGGGTTCTTCCATCACTACTTCCGAGAGTGGCTTGCCGTAATTGCCACAAGGCACGCAGGAAATCCCGCTGGTATTGAGAATGTGATTCACCAAATCGGTGGTCGTGGTCTTGCCATTGGTGCCAGTGATCGCAATGGTGAAGCCGCGGTAGTAGTGCCAGGAAAATTCCGTTTCACCGACCATCGCCTTCGTGTTCTGCGAAAATGCTTTGACCAAAGCACCGTAGGTGTCGATGCCAGGACTGACGATCAAAAGGTCGCTGACCACAGTCGCGCCGATCTCTGGATTCGCTCCGGGAAAAGTCTGCACTTCCGGGCTAAAGCCATCGATGCTCGCGGCTTCGTCATAGACATGAACCTGCGCGCCTTCGCGCAAAGCAAGGGCGGCGGCGGCGCGACCACTTCGGCCCGCTCCGAGAACGACAACGATTTTTCCTGTGAGAGTCATCGGATTTTCAAAAGTGCGAGTCCTAACAAAGCCAGCATCAGCGAAATCAGCCAAAAGCGAATGATCACTTGGCTTTCATGCCAACCGCCGAGTTCGAAGTGGTGATGAATCGGCGACATGCGGAAAATGCGTTTGCCGCGCGACTTGAAGCTGGCGACTTGGAGGATCACCGACATCGCCTCCATCACAAAAACTCCGCCGATGATGACCAGCAGCAGCTCCTG
>JBDLWB010000134.1:0-9335 GCA_039804425.1 Verrucomicrobiota bacterium | reverse complement strand
TCTTCATCTTTTTCGCCATCGCCATCGTCGTCGTCGTCTTCATCGTCGTGTGAGTCATCACCATCGTCGTCGTCGTCCTCATCGTTGTCGTAGCCATCGCCATCGCAATCATCATCGTCGTCGTCTAACAAGCCATCGCCATCGATGTCATCTTCACCACTATCGGTGTCGAGCAAATCATCGCTATCGATGTCGAGCTCTTCAGCATCGGAATCATCGAAACCATCGCCGTCGATGTCGTCTTCATCTCGTGAGCTGTCGAGCAGGTCATCGCCGTCAATGTCGAGTTCCAACGCGGAGGCATCCAGCAATCCATCACCGTCGACATCTTTATCGGAAGGAGAAATGTCATTTTTGCCATCGCCGTCAATGTCGAGCTCATCATCAGAGTCATCATCACGACCATCGCAGTCGATGTCTTCTTCGTCTTCGTCATCGTCGAGCAAATCATCGCCGTCGATATCCAGTTCCAAAAGGGAATCATCCACGAGACCATCGCCATCGATATCGCGCTCGGCGGGAGAATCGTCATTACGACCGTCGCCATCAATGTCGAGATCGAGATCGCTGTCGTCATCGAGACCATCACCATCGATGTCATTTTCTTCAGCGGCGTTATCCGACAAACCATCACCATCCATATCGAGCTCGGTGGCAGCGTCATCTCTGAGGCCATCGCCATCGATATCGAACTCCTTCAAGGAATCGTCAAGCAGGCCATCGCCGTCGATGTCGAGCTCTTCGATGGCGTCATCAGGTAATCCGTCATCGTCGATATCCAATTCTGCAGGGTCGCCGTTGGACAACCGATCGCCAACATATTGACCACGCAATGGGCCCGAGCGGACGACTCCACCATCGACATTAGAATCGCGACCATTGACTCGGCCATCGCCGTCCACATCGCGGTCGGCAGCGTTGAGAATACCGTCACCATCAAGATCGGCAGGAGGAGTGATGGCGCTTGCGTGAGCAGCGAGAGAAATGCCGCCCACGAAGACGGCAGTACGGAGGGTGGAAGGAATCCAACGGCGTAGGTTTTTGGGATTAACTTTCATAGGTTGATGTCGTTTTTTACAATGACTTTACAAAATTAGCATGGTTCGCTGAGGAATCAAGAAAAGAATTAATAAGCAAAAGTGAAGAGTCTCCGCTCGCTACGCGGGAATGATCCATGGCTTCTGATCATCTGCGCTCGACAAATCAGCGTAATCTTTTCAGATTCCAGAACAACCAAGTGATTTTCCATGAATGAATTGTTGCAAAAAATGTTTTCAGAGCCGTGGTTTGTTGGTTTTTTGATCGGACTCATTCCCGCGTTTTTTGCATGGAAAAACACCATTAGGCTGCGATTTCAGAGCAAAAAGCGGCAGCAGCATCACGACAAAGAATTGGCCGAGCTGAGGAAGCACCTGCACACCCAGCTCACCATCAATGCCCATGGCAATGAGTCGATGGTCAAAGAAATTGAATCGCTGCGTTCGCAAAACGAGACACTTCGCATCAACCTCGCCGCAGCACAGCAAAAACCGGGTCGAGCGGAAATCCGACAGTTGCAGATTCTCGAGAGCGCACTACGAACCATGCGCGAACAAGCACCCGGCTTCGCTCCGGTGTGGGAACGAGTCTTGCGTGAGGCGGAAGAGCAGGCAGAAAAACAAAATCAAGGACTGCTGGGGATGATGCGCCAAATCCTTCCAAGCATCGGAAGCACCAAGCCCAAAGCCGACTCGGAATAATCCGAAAAAGAGCGTGAAGCCCTCCTTCGATCTTGCCCTTTCCACTTTCGACGATGCTCACATGATACAAAAAAAGAAGCCCACCGGTAGGCGGGCTTCTGTGGACAAAATCGTGTGTGCGTTCGGCAAAGAGCCGCGTTATCAGTCCGATTAAGACTTGTAACGCAGACGCTTTTTGTGACGATTTTGCTTCATGCGCTTCTTGCGCTTGTGCTTGTTGATTTTCGTCTTACGACGCTTTTTAATGGAACCCATGGTGATGTGTTTCGGTTGTTGCTAAAAAAACGGGGAAATTAGGGGACGATCTTGTTGAGAGGATATTCAATGATGCCCTCGGCACCCAGAGAAATCAGTTCAGGAATGATGTCGCGGACGACGGTTTCATCGATCACCGTTTCGACAGCGATCCAATTTTCGTCGGTCAATTGAGAAATGGTAGGACGGCGCAGCGAGGGCAACTTCTCCGTGATGATGGACAACTGGCTTTTCGGCAAATTCATTTTTAAGCCGACCTTACCACGAGCGAGCAAGGCCGCTTTCAACAGCAGAGCGATGCGCTCCATTTTTTCCTTCTTCCAAGGATCTGCGGCAGCGGCGGGGCTGGCGTAAAAGTGAGGGAAAGAGGTCAGCAGGGTATCGACGATGCGCAGTTTGTTCGCCTTGATCGACGAGCCGGTTTCCGTCACATCGACAATCGCATCGACCAAGTCAGGAACTTTCACCTCCGTAGCACCCCAGGAGAATTCGACCTCGGCCTTGATGCCTTTTCCTGCAAGGTAGCGTTCGGTGATGCCAATCGCTTCGGTGGCGATGCGTTTGCCTTCGAGGTCCTCGGGCTTTTGAATCGGTGAATCTTCTGGTACCACCAGCACCCAGCGCGTAGGACGAGCTGTGGCGCGTGAGTACGGGAGCTCGGCCAGATCGACGAGATCGGCACCATTTTCATAAGCCCAATCGTAGCCTGTGATGCCGCAGTCGAGGAAACCTTGGTGAATGTAGCGACCGACCTCTTGGGCGCGGATCAGGTAAATGTCCAGCTCGGGATCGTTGGAAGCAGGACGCAAACCGCGCGAGGAAACATAGACCTCATAGCCCGCTTTGGCCAACAATTCGACCGTAGGAGCTTCGAGGCTCCCTTTGGGAATAGCGATCTTGAGAGTGCGTTCGGACATGGACGGGGCGCAGGTTTTAGAGGCAAAACCGCTTACGGGCAAGAAAAAGACGCGATTTTTTCATTTTTTTCGCAAACTGGGCCATGCTGCGGGATTCGCACCGCAGGGGCTCAGCGTTCGAGCAAAACATTTCCATCCTTGACCACGAGATCAATTCGACCGCGTAACGTTTGATCCAAAAATGGCGTATTTTGACTGCGCGATTGCATGAACTCTTTGGTGAATGTCGTTTCGCCATTCGGATCAAAAAGCAAAAATTCGGCTGGTTTCCCGACTTCGATGGGCACGGGTTCGAGCCCCATGAAGCGTCGTGGTTCTGCCGAATAGCGCTTGATCACAAGATCCCAACCGAAGATGCCATGCTGCACATAGCGATCAAAAAGACTTACCAAAGCGGTCTCAAGCCCTGTGATGCCATTCGGGGCGCTGACAAAATCTTGCGATTTTTCAAAAGCAGTGTGCGGTGCGTGATCAGTCGCAATCAGATCGAACACCCCTTGTTTCAGGCCCTCCAACAAAGCCGCATTGTCCTTCTTGGTGCGCAAGGGAGGATTCATTTTGTAGTGGGTATCGAAGTCGCCAATGTCGTCTTCACTGAACATCAAATGGTGCGGTGCCACCTCTGCGGTGACTTTGACATCGCCACGCTCCTTCCACCAGCGGATGGTCTCCATGCCCAGCGCGGATGACACATGCTGGATGTGAATGTGCGCCCCGGTTGCGTGAGCGAGTCGAATGTCGCGATCGATGATGATTTCCTCGGCACAAGCGGGAGAGCCCTTGATGCCCAAACGGTAGGCCGTCGGCCCTTCCGTCAGCGCGCGCGGCCCTGCGATTTCGGGGACTTCGCAATGGCTTGCGAAAAACATGCCAAATTCCTTAGCGTAAAGCATGGCACGATAGAGCACTGCAGGATCGTAGACCGAGTCGCCGTCATCCGTTAGCATCATCACGCCGAGCTTGCGCATGCCATCGATGGCCGCGAGCTCTTTGCCTTGACGCCCCTTGGTAATGCAACCGCTGCTCAACACCGTAATGCCTGTCGCTTTTCCCGCCTCCAGCACCGTACGGATGGTGGCGGGGTTGTCGAGCGCGGGGGAAGTATTGGGCATCATGACAATTCCTGTGACGCCACCGTTGATGGCAGCACGAGCGCCACTGGCGATGGTTTCTTTTGCCTCAAATCCTGGCTCGCGGAAATGCACATGAGCATCGAACATCGCCGGCATGAGAAGTCGGCCCGCAGCATCGATTTCGCGCGCATGCGACGGTTTGGCAAGATCCGGCCCGATTGCCTGGATGATGCCATTTTCGACCAAAACATCGGCGCGGATCAATTCAGAAGAATCCTCGCTCGCAATCTGACAGTGGGAGATGAATAGGGCATTCATGGCAATTCGAAGGACCAAATCCATGCGATTGGTCGGTGCTGATGACGCTAGCGGGCGCGGCCAATCTTGGCAAACACGAAACGCTTTTTCGACAGATGAGCTTGCGCCTGCTTCGCCGCTGAGTCATCTTGATGTCGTCGTTTTTCATCCAACCCGTATGTCGATGCACCGCTTTTTCTTTGCCTCCCTCTACCTCTTGGGCTTGGCCTCATCGCCCGCTGTCGAGCCCACGAGCCGCATGACACTGACACCTGAACAGTTTTCCCAAGTCCCGCCTCAGGCACGTCCATGGGTGTGGGGGCACTGGCTCCACGGCAACATCAACAAAGAATGCATCACACGTGAGCTTACGGCGATGAAACAAGCGGGGCTCTGCGGCATGACCATGTTTGACGTCGCTCAGCCCGGCATCCCTGCAGGGCCGCTCGATTATTTTTCTCGCGCTTGGCAAGAGCATTTCGCCTTCCAGATCGCCGAGGCTAAACGCTTAGGGTTGGAAGTGATGTCACACGTTGGCCCTGGCTACAGTGGCACGGGTGGCCCATGGATCAAGCCCGAGCTTGCTGCACAACGGATCTATGAAAGCGCGACGCAGGTAGTCGGCGGCAAGCGCATTTCGGTGGTCCTGCCGCGTCCTTCGACACCAGAAAATTTCTATCGAGATGTCGCCGTTCTCGCGCTGCGGGAAAATGACGCGCAACGCGGCCCGCACATCGAAGATCTCGACATGAAGCGTTTGGTCTGGCTCAATTACATTCGTTGGAAAGGCACTCGCTCGGCAGCGATCAAGGCGAATTTACCCAAAGATCGCTGCATTCCGCGGGAGGATGTCATCGACCTAAGTCAACGCATGAAAGCCGATGGCTCCCTGCGCTGGGACGCCCCAGAGGGTGAATGGACCATCCTCCGCATGGGACATGGCTGGACCGGACAAAAGACCCTCCCCGCTCCACCCGCGGGCACGGGACCAGAGTGCGACAAACTTCACAAACGTGGCATTCAAACGCATTTTCAACATGTCATGAAACGCATGACCGAGCTTGCCGGCGAGGAAGCAGGAAAAACATTCCACACATTTTTCATGGATAGCTGGGAGGCGGGCGGACAGAATTGGACGCAAGACATGCCTGCCGAATTCCAGCGTCGGCGCGGCTACGATCTGACCCCATGGCTACCAGTCATGACCGGGCGAGTGATCGGCGATTTGCGACAGTCCGAACGCTTTCTCTTTGATCTCCGTCTGACTGTATCAGAACTGGCATCGGAACATTTTTGGCAAGAGCTGCATCGACTCTGTCGTGAATCCGGCATGCGTTTGGCCGTCCAACCTTATATCACAACGGGTCAGGATCTCGATGCTGCCAATCATTGTGATGAGCCCATGGGCGAGTTCTGGAGTCATCCGTTTCAGCCGAACAATTACATCGCTACCGTAAAATTGGCATCCTCCGCTGCGAACCTGAATGGTCGACTCATCGTCGGCGCCGAGGCCTTTACCGCTGCCGAATCAGAACGCTGGCTCGCCCATCCAGCAAAGCTGAAAGCACTCGCAGACGAAGCCTTTTGTTTGGGCGCCAATCGTTTGCAAATTCACCGCTTCGCCATGCAGCGTTTCTCGCAAATCGCTCCGGGCATGACGATGGGGAAATGGGGGCAGCATTATGATCGCACACAAACGTGGTGGCCCTTTGTGCAGCCATGGCACGACTACCTCGCGCGCTGCCAATGGTTGTTGCAGCAAGGCAGTGTCGTGACAGATGTGCTCGTGCTGGCCGACGAAGAGCCTTTGCATCGGTTCGAATACCAAGCCATTCCAGGTTACGGCAGCGACATCGCGGGGCCGGAATCTTTTGCGCAGCTTGTCATGAAAGACGGCATGCCGACCATGCCATGCGGTGCGAGGTATCGACTCATCCACGTGCAGCATGGTGGCACGATGAGTCTCGAACGCTTGAAAAAATTGCGCCATTTGGTCAAAGCAGGTGCTCATTTGTTAGGTGAGCCGCCTATGTCAACACCGGGCCTTGGTGGTTTTCCGCAAGCCGATGCCGAACTGGCGGAAATCGTTCAAGAACTGTGGGGCGATGGCTCAGCAGCAACACGCGCCGTGGGGCAAGGTCGAGTGCATGGCAAGAGCGCTGCTGCGGAAGTGCTGGCGGAACTCAAGGTCACGCCCTCTTTTCAAGGACCACAGGATTTTCGTTGGATCCATCGTCGTGCTGGCGATGACTCGCTGTTTTTCATTGCATCCCGATCAGGCAAATCGATCACCCACGATTGTTCCCTTCGCGCGCCTGCCGATGCGAGTGTAGAACTCTGGAATCCCCTAACAGGTGCCGTGCATCGCCTCGACAGCCAAAGAGAAAAAGATGGCACCCTGCGAGTGTCATTGACTCTCGAAGCTCATGGCTCGGTGTTCTTGCTGGTTCGTCAAACGGCTTCGCAAGCACCACTTTTGCCGACACCTCTGGTAACAACCAGCACGATGTCGCTCGATGGCCCATGGCACTTACAATTTCCTCCCAGCAGTGGCGTAAGAGAAGAAATGATTTTGTCCTCACTGCGCTCATGGCATGACATGGAATCTGCTGCTGCCAAGCATTTTTCTGGCATCGCTCACTATCGCCACGAGTTCTCACTCGATGCCGTTCCCACCGCCGCTTTGCTCGATCTCGGACGCGTCGAGGTCATGGCGAAGGTGAAGCTCAATGACATCGATCTCGGCATTGCATGGCGCCCCCCGTATCAGTGCCGCGCGGACAAGGCGTTGAAGAAAGGAAAGAATGTGTTAGAAATCGAAGTTGTCAATTTGTGGCCAAATCGTCTCATCGGCGATGCCGCTTTGCCCGACGACGCACGTCGTGATGCTCAAGGAACCTTACTCGAATGGCCGAAGTGGTTGCTGCAAGGCAAGACAAGCCCGAGCAAACGCAGCACATTTGTCACATTTCCGCTGTGGAAAAAAGACGAAGCTTTGCTGCCATCTGGCCTGTTAGGGCCCGTGCAACTGCGCAAAAATCCGTAAGTGAAATGCCGCTTGCTCGGCAGTCTTTCCTCGCCCATGCTATCGCCATGAACGCCGCCGTGAAAGTCGAACAACTCCGTCACCGCAAAGGGAAACGACGCATTAGTGCGCTCACGGCCTATGATTACCCGACGGCGCGCTTACTCGATGAGGCGGGCATTGACCTGCTGCTGGTCGGTGATTCTCTCGGCATGGTCGTACTCGGATTTCCGGATACCACGCATGTGACAATGGAACACATGACACACCACATCGCAGCTGTCGCCCGCGCACAATCGCAGGCGCTCGTGTTGGGTGACTTGCCGATTCATAGTTACGACACTCCCGAAATCGCATTGCATTCTGCTCGCCGATTAATCGATGCGGGTGCGGATGCGGTGAAGCTCGAAGGCGGTGAAGCCATGGCCGATACGGTGAAACATTTGATCGATCACGGCATTCCAGTCATCGGTCACATTGGCATGCTGCCGCAACAAGTGGTAGAAGAAGGGGGCTATCGCAAAAAAGGCAAAACACCTGCTGCGGCCGATCAGTTGCTGCGTGATGCCGCTGCTCTTGAAGCTGCAGGAGTTTGCGCGATTGTGTTGGAATCCATCGTGCCCACGGTGGCTGCTGCCATCACCCAACAAACCAACGTGCCCACGATTGGCATCGGCTGTGGCGAGACAACCTGCGATGGCGAAGTGGCAGTCATCTCTGATTTGTTAGGAAGCTTTCCCTGGTTCGTGCCGCCCTTTGCCAAACCGGAAGCACAATTGGCAGAACTCACGCGTCAGGCTGCCAAAAACTATCGTTTGCGCGTCTGTGGCAGTTGATGATTCACTTGCGATATGTCGTGAATTTCACGCCGAGCAACCAGCGACGGATGACTTCATCGTTTGCTGTCAGATGCCCGAACACGCGATAGTGCGAACGCTCTAACACCGCTGCGAGGACGGAGCGCTCATCCACCACACACCAAGGAGCGGAACCAGAAGAATGCACAAAGCGAAAGTCTTGGTCTTGCACCAGCATGAATCCAATGTGCGTATCGAGTCCCACCAGATAAATGCCAGGATGGCTCGAGGCGATCTCGCGTCGAAATGTTTTGTATGGCACATCCACACGCAAACGCAGTTCTTCCTGAGGTAAAAAACTCAGCAAGATGTTCTGCGATGCCTGTTGCGCGAGTGCATTTCTTTCGAGACGAAATCCCGCGCCTTGCAAAATCGTGGTAACGAAATAGCCGCAAGCAATCTTCCCCCCACCCGGGCACTCAGCCATGCCCGAGTAATCCCACGGCGTGCCCAACCAGCAACGCATCATCGCCACCAAACTGTGCTCAAGGGTCGCACGCGCTTCGCGAAGAATGATTTGTTGCTCCGCCGGCACCCGAGCCTCGCGATAACGCGCGGCGTCATGCTGCCGCCATTGCTCTAAATTTTCACAAAGCAAGTGCCATTTTTCGGCATCGGGTTGACTGCGATGCCCTTCACCCGCGGGCCATGTCGACACCCAACGGAACCATCGATCTTGCCATTCGGAACGATACCAAACGGCAGACGCTCCCAACGAAACAAGCACAAGTCCGCCGATCAACCAGACCAGTCGACCGCTCCACCACGGTTTCCTCAACCGATTTTCTGTTTTCTTCGCCACGCTCTTCCTATCTTATAAAAGCGAATACTCGCCCTCTTCATCTCGACCCACCCAGCCGAGCTTATGAAAGGCGCGCTGAATGGCTGGCAAAATGTCTTCCGTCTCTTCTTCCGCCACCTCAATCGTTGCCGTGCTAGTGAGACCTCGCACGACCTCGATGCTAATGACGGTTTTGCAATTCTTCAGGTGAATCCAATCGCCCCAATTTTTGGCGGAGTGAGTCGCCGTAAGTTTCTGCGAACGCAGTGCCGCCAAAACCGAACGCATCGTGCTCGGTAAAGCGTCATGAGGAATGGTCACCACAATTTCCATGTCCGCCGATGCTAGCGCAATCCTCTCCGCCGTCCAAGCATTCAATGCAGGTTCGCGT
>JBDLWB010000133.1:0-3467 GCA_039804425.1 Verrucomicrobiota bacterium | reverse complement strand
CGGCAATGACACTTGCCAGCAAAATCAGTCTCGGTCGCTTGCTGCTTGTCCCAGTGTTTGTGGTGCTGGTGCTTTACTACGTCATGAGCATTCGCGAGGGGCGTCCGCAGGAGTGGTTGCGACTCACGGCGTTGACAGTTTTTGTGGTCGCGGCACTGTCCGATGCTGTCGATGGCTTCATCGCGCGACATTTCAATCAGCGCTCGGTGTTTGGCGCTTGGATCGATCCGATCGCCGACAAGACCTTGTTGTTGACAGGGATCGTGACCTTATCCTTCGTCGACTGGGGGCACAGTGGTTGGCGCATTCCTTTGTGGTTCACAGCCTTGGTGATTGTGCGCGATTGTGTGATCATTGGCGGCTTGGTGATTTTGCGGCATTGCCAGGTGAAAATCATCATCGCACCGCATTGGAGTGGGAAAGTGTGCACTTTCACGCAGATGTTCGCGTTAGGTTGGGTGATGTTGCACGTGGTGGACCACAGCCCACTTTATGTGTGTCTCGTATCCGGATTTTTCACCGTGTGGTCGGGCATCGAATACGTGCGTCAAGGTTGGCAATTGCTCAAAACGGCGGATGTTCATCGGCCCCATTGAACGATTCTATTTGTCAGGCCCATGGCGAGGCGCTAGCGTGGGGCATAGCACATGAGCGAAGCATTCATCCGCATCCGCAATTTGCACCAAGCATTTGGTGAGCAGAAGGTCTTGCAGGGGATCGACCTCGATGTGCATCGTGGTGAAACCTTGGTGATCCTCGGTGGCTCGGGCTGTGGCAAATCGGTGCTGATGAAGCATTTGCCTGGACTGATGCAGCCAACGCAAGGACAGATCTGGGTGGGGGATTGCGAAGTGACAGCGCTGAAAGAGCGGGAAATGGGGCAAGTGCGTCACCAGATTGGCATGATGTTTCAAGGTGGCGCTTTGTTCGATTCGATGACTGTTTTCGACAATGTCGCTTTTCCGCTGCGCGAAGAGACCGATTGCGCCGAAAAAGAAATCGAAGAGCGCGTGACGCATGCGTTAGAAATTGTGAAGCTCGCTGCTCACGCTCATAAATTTCCCTCCGACATCTCTGGCGGCATGCGCAAACGGGTGGCTCTTGCGCGTGCGGTGGTGGATCGTCCGGCTTGCATCATTTACGATGAGCCACATGCGGGGCTCGATCCGATGACGGCGGACACCATCGATCGATTGATCAAGACTTTGCAAAACGAGCACGCCATCACCAACATCGTCATTACGCACGAAATCCGCAGTGTATTCCGCATTGCCGACCGCATTGTTTTCATGAAAGAAGGTCGCGTGTATTGGACGGGAACGGGCGCGGAACTGCAGGCTACCGGCGATCCTTTTTTGCGCGACTTCATTGAAGGCAATGCTCAGGAAGATTGAGCTCGATCGCGAGGCTCGAGCCAGCGATGGAGCCAGCGAAAGACACGATAACCCAATAGGCTGCCGAAGACATCCGCACAGAGATCCATCGCATCATTGCCGGAGCGATGCGGGTTCCAGGTTTGGTGCCATTCATCGATCGCGCCGACGGCGGTCATGACCACCAAAGTGATCCACAGCAACTGCCCCCAATCGGGTTGTCCGCTTTGGAGGCGGTAGAGAAAAGCACAGAACAGGCCGCTGCCGCCAAAAAAGTAGCCGAAATGATAGACTTTATCCATGTGCGGAATGTCGTTCCCACTCGGCATCGTCAGAGCACGCGAAGAAAGCCACCACAATATGGAAAACCAAGCGATATACAGCAAGAGGCAGACCCACGTTGTAAGAAATCGCTGAGGCATGATCAACAAGGAGCTCGAGCTGGAGTTATTTCCCGCCTCCGTCTTGTCGACGGATTTCCTCTTCCAATCGCTCGGCAAGCCACTGCTTCATCATCGATTGATAATTCAGAAAGCGCGAGCGCGCCACGCGTTTGATGCGCGACAGCATCCGTGGATCAAATCGCAGGGTGATGGTCGTCGATTCCCGGGAGTCGGGCTCATGGACGCAGTTCTGCATCAGGCGTGAATCGAGTTCATGCTGCTGCCAAAATTCGGCCTCGGCCTTTTCGTTTTCGAACGCCGGGATTTGAGACCAGTGAGTGATGATGTTCATGGCTTATTTCATGGCGGCATAGCGCCGTTCGTAAAATCGAGATTCATTCTCCGTCATGCCGCGAGCGGAAATGACACGTGTCGTTTTGCCATCGGTCCAGAAACACAAAAACAACGACCGACCGCTGACGGTGCGACCCAGCGCGTAGTAGCGAGACTCGCCATCGGCGCGTTCGACGTCGGGCAAAAAGCGCACACCGAAGGGGTCTTCGAGAATTTCTTCGAGCTCGCGGGGCTTGATGTCCTGCAAGTCGAAATGCACATCGATGAGGTCGAGATCCATGATTTAGTCCGGAGTCGAGAGGGAACAATTAGAACGATTTATGAATGCCGAGATAAGCGGCAGCCAAGCCAGCGGCAAGCGTAAGAGCCAGCAGGGCGGCGGTCGGAAGAGCTTTGCGTCGGGCGAGTGCCGGGGCGACGCCGAGGAACAGCCAAAGGACAATTTTGATCTTCCAGTAGTGCAACTCCATGGGGGGCTTTTTCAACAAAGCAAAGCCGACGAGGAGCAACAGCAACAGCGAGACACCGTGAAGAATGGATGCCGCCTTCCGTCCTTGCTCCTGCACTCCCAGAACGATGGCGCCAAGAGCCGTGAACACGCCGAGAGCCGCAGCAACGTGCAGCGATTTCATGAGGTTGTAATCCATGACCCGAAACTGATTCAGAATTTCTGGGCTGTCAATGACAATGCAGGACCAGCGAAGGATTTCGAGAAAATGCCTGATCGATCTGACCGTTGGGACCAAAATTCCGCTCACGCCAAGGCTGATTTTTGGCGAAAATCACCCTAGAACATGATCAGGTCAACGATTTTTCGCGCCCTGAAGAGGCGCACGGATTTGGTTGAGGTGACCTAATCCCGTGGTGTCGAACACACGGGCGTTCTCGACCACCGGCTATTACCTTTCATCCCTTTGGGATAAGAAAATGTTTATGGACCTGCCTTACATCGTTTTGCTGAGAAAACACCGACGCAAAACTTCTCCATCCCGGAGGGATGGCATCTTGTAGCCGGTGGTTGAGCCCCATCGGGCGATACCACCGGAAAACACGCCTCGGTATCCAGCATCCTGAAGGGATGCCAGACTTGCGGAGGTGATCAACAGATCATCTCACATTTATGCCATAGCGGATCGGAGTCAGAGATAATTGCGCATCCTATCCAAAATTAACCCATAATGAATCGTGGGGGAAATTTGTTTATGATGCGCGATCATGCCTGATTCCGATCCGCTATGGCATAAATGTGAGATGATCTGTAGTCCGCTTACCATGTATCGCGTCAATCGCCAGCCCGAGTTACCCGATTGCTATCTGCCTTTGGGCGGCAAACTTGATCCAAAAGACCGCTGGGTAA
>JBDLWB010000132.1:0-3662 GCA_039804425.1 Verrucomicrobiota bacterium | reverse complement strand
GTCGAAAAAGCGTTGCGTCTCAGCCCTGCATGCTCCTGCGAAATCGTGAAAGCCGCGATTGAGGGCACGAACGCCGACATCAAACTGGTTGCTTCGATTGTAGAAGTCGTCGCCTTGACGGAACCGGAACAGCTCAGAATTTCCTCGCAATGCGCGATCGCCATGGCTCCTGATGCTGTGGATGCGGTCTATGCTGTGCTCGCAAAGTATGATCCCGCCACTGGTGAATCAGGACTTGATTCAGGCAAAAGCGCCAAAGATGCGAAAAGTGGCAAAGAGGGAACCGACAAAGAGGTCGTGGAAGAAAAGCTCCCGAACCCTCTCGACTTCCCTGGCAGCGGCAATGAAAACGCGGTCAATGTGAGCCCCAATTCTCCTGGTGGAACGGGCGGCTGGGGTATTGGCATTGCGGGCAACCCCACAGCGGTGGCTGCGGGCACAGGTGGCGGTTCAAACAATCCTGCGGCGACTGGTAACGCGCCACGCTAACGGCAGGTAGCTTCAAATTTACAAACAATCATGAAAAAAACGAAAATTCTTACCATCGCTGGATTGGTCAGCGTTGCTTCTGTGAATGCCCAAAGCCTTTACTACGTGGGTCAGGAAGCGACAGAAACGATTCCATTGACTTGGACTGTTGGTGCATCGTTCGTCTATGACGACAACGTTACTCCGATTGTTCAAGAAGGCAATTTGGGCTTTGAAGATGAGGCTTGGAGCATTACTCCTTTCGTCCAATCCAATTTCACCCTCGTCGACCCGCAAACGACGATGAACTTCTATGCTCGTGCGGGCATGTCTTATTTCATCGATGAGATGGAAGCTATCGGCGCTGACCAACAAATCCCCAACGCTCGTCTGGGTTTTGACTTCAACCACAGCGTCAATGAGCGACTTCGCTTTAGCTCACGCAATTTGTTCTCTTACGAACTTGAGCCTGAATTTGCTGTTGGCATTTCGAATGACCGTCAGTCAGATCCGTACTTCTTCTACAGCACCGACAACTCCGTTGGCTATCGTTGGACCGAGCGAGTGGGTTCTTATACCGGTTTTGGATTCAACGGCTTCCTCGGAGATGTCGAATTGGCCGATCGCAAGTCTTGGAACGTTTATCATCAGATGCGTTACCAATATACCCAACGCACGGTCTTGACAGCGCAATATCGTTATTCCGTTTGGTCTGGCGATGTCAACGGCAGCACCAACCATTTTGTCACGGCAGGACTTGAATACCGCTTGTCAGAAAATTCGATCTTCATTGGTAGCGGTGGTGTGCAGCTCCGTGACGTCGATGGTTTCGGATCGAGCACAGGTCCTTTCCTCGAGGCATCGGTTCGCACGCAGATGAACAGCAAGTTTGGCGTTCGCGCCTTCACGCGCTACTCCATGGAAGACATGGATACTGTTCAATTGATTGACGGCAATGCTTTCCAATTCTCCGAGCAGCAAGTTTTTCGTTTTGGTGCCACGGGTGATTATCGTCTCACCCCACGCATTACGGGCTTCGGCGGTGCTGATGTCGTGTTGACGTCGTTTGATGGCGGTAGTCAAATATCCGCACCTACCACTACTAGTGAGGGTAGCAGCGAGACGCTCATGAATTACTACATCGGACTTCGCACACAAATCACTGATGAACTCAATACCGAGTTCACCATCAACTACATGGATTCAAGTTCCGATTTTGTGATCAACGATTACGATCGACTTCGTCTCGGTGCCACCATGAACTATAGTTTCTAATTCTAACGAATTGATCTCATAACCTCTCGGTTCAAGCCGAGAGGTTTTTTTGTCTCAAATCGAACTTTTTCTGCGCTCTGGTTTTGAATCACCAGTTTGCCACAATCATCGAAAATCCCTGTCGTAAATTGACTTTTTCATTGATCGCATAGATCTCACCACCTACCATACACTCGTTAAAGCAACTCACCCCAAATGTTGTTGCGCCTCAACTTTTTCTTTTATGCAATCTCCGTCCTCACAAAGTGAAGCAGCGCTCCACGCCGTCGACTACTGGCAAGTCATCAAGAACCGTTATGGTGTCATTTTAATGACGCTTCTTTTGGTGTTCATGACTGCTGCTGTCATCACCTATGTCATGCCGAAAAAATTTCAGAGCACGGCGGTCGTCCAAGTGAAACCATCCACGCGGGTGGGTGTTGCGTTAGGCAATGAAAATGCCAATACAAGCATCATGACTCCTCAGTTCTTCGCAACGGAATTCGAGGTGATTCGTTCTCAGCTGACTTTGAAGTATGTTTTGCAGCGACTTAGCTTGATGACACGCTGGAACATGACGGAAGAAGAAGCGCTAGGAACTTTGCGTAATATTGTCGATGCGCAAAACATTCGAGGCACTGATCTGATTCAAATTTCTGTGAAGCACACGGGCGCGGAAGATGCACGAGATGTCGCAAAGGAAGTGTATGAGGCATACAAAAAGCGTCGCGAAGACAAAGAGCGCTCGATTGCAGAAGAGGGCATGAAGGAGCTGGAAAAAGCCGTCCTTGACCAATCGGATGTGGTAGAAGAGAAGCGTAAGCAGCGCGATAACTTGTTGCGACGTGCACCAGCCATGATTCGAGATCGTATCACGGGAGTGAATGGTGACACGGGAATCCAAGGCATGCAGTCGATGCTGGAATCCCAAGTGGAAGCAACCACCAGTGCGCTAGCAGAAATTGATAGCACGATTAAGACGATTGATACGTTGAATGCCGATGAAGTGATTCGATATGCGGCAAATTTAGAATCTGCTGGCCAGGACCTAAAATCGCTTTATCCAGAATATCAAGCACAAGAGCGCTTGCTCTCTGGCTTGCAGAAAAATGGTCTCGGTCCCAATCATCCGAATGTTTTATCACAAAAAGGAACTGTAGAAAGCTTGTTTAAGCAATTGCAAGCAAGTGTGGTTTCTTTCAAAGAGTCTCTGCGACTGAAGCGTGAGACCAAAGCCATCGAATTGGAAGATCTGAAAAAACGACTGACGGAAGTCCGCGAGGTTGCCGTGAATAACGTGATTTTAATGACTAATATCCAGGGTGTTCAAAAAGAATTTGAATCCCAACAAGATTATCTCGATCGCATGAGAGAAAAGCTCTCCATGGATCGCATCAATTTGAAGCAGCCGCAAAATATCATCGAGCTGCACGAAGAGCCATTGGTAGCGCAGTTTCCTTCTAGCCCCAATGTCAGTTTGAACCTGATTCTCGGCGCCGTCGTCGGCCTGATCTTTGGTGTCGGCATTGCCTTCTTCTTGGAATACCTCGATACTTCCGTGAAAACCTTGGAGGATGTGGAACGATATTTGCAAGTTCCCGTTTTGGCAGTGATTCCGAAGGAAGTCGGAGTGTTGCATAAACAAAGTGGCATGAGTCCCGATGCCGAAGCGTATCGAATCCTGCGCACGAACATTGAGTTCAACCGCAAAAATCCCGAGGATAATGCGATTACGGTCGTGTCGGGTGGCGCTGGCGAAGGAAAATCGACCACTCTCGTCAATTTGGCATACATTTGTGCGCAAGGTGGCTACACAACCTTGATGATCGACGCGGACTTGCGTCGTCCTCGTCTTCATACTTTCTTTGATATTAACAATTCTGTGGGTCTTACCAATTATTTGACGACAGAGCTGATGCTTGAAGATGTGATTTTGCAGA
>JBDLWB010000131.1:0-3517 GCA_039804425.1 Verrucomicrobiota bacterium | reverse complement strand
GGCTTCCCTTCGTCGATCTTACCCAGAGGTCTCACCCAGAAATTGCGAAATTCCATCGGATCACCATGGAACTGCAAGCGGATCGGCGCTTTTTCTGGATGGGTCTTGGGATAGGCTGCCAAACGCTTGTGCGTGCTGGTTCCGAGATACACGCTGTGATTTTGCGTCACAACACCATTGTGAATCACCGTCGCATGAGCGGGCGTTTTGACAACCTCACCTTCATACACTGGCGGGGTGAAAATGATGTCGTAACTCTGCCACTCGCCTTGCGCGGTCGTGGCATTCACCAGCGGCGGAACTTGACCATACAAGGCCGTAGCTTGGCCATCGGGATAGGTTTTGTTGTTGTGACTTTGCAAGACCTGAATTTCGTAAAGCCCCATCAAGAAAATGCCGCTGTTGCCACCACTCTGCCCGTCAACCTTACGACCTGCAGGGCAGCGCCACTCGACGTGCAACTGGATCGCGCCGAAGGACTGCTTGGTGACGATGTCGCGCTCCGCCGCGATCATCACGCCGTCTTTGACCTGCCATGCAGGCGATTCCCAAGCGTCGAGATTTTTGCCATCGAACAACACCACCGCATCCGCAGGTGGCTGAACGACCACAGCACCAGCATTGGCCACGATGGGAGGCTGCGGGCGTGTGCCGTCGTGCACTTCATAAGGCACGCCAGGCAGTATCGGATTGCCCGCTTTCACGCCATAACCATCGGCTTGCAAAAATGTCACCGTAGCAACCATCGCGCTGCTACCAATCATGAGTTTCTTCAACATGAGCCGATCGTAGCCAAAGCCACTCGCCATGGCAATCTCAGAAATCCACGATGACTTTGGCATTTCATGTTCGCATTTGAACTTGAGTTAATCTCTGCCTCCCCTAGCATCCGGCTAGCGTTTGTCGTCACTCATGAAATCTTTTGCTTTTTGGAACTTCGTTGCTCTGGTCTGCTCGTCCCTTCTTTCTGCCGAGGAAGCCGCCGTGCCCGCTCTTTTCCAAAAAATCCTCAAACCGGACCAACCCGTCAGCGCCGAGGTGGTCATGGTGGTCCCACCCGCGGAAATCGAAAAATACATCACGAAGGTCGAGCAATCTGCCCAAAAGGACCCACAGTGGTTCGCCGAGTATTCTCAAAAAGCCAAGCCCGGCGTCCCCTTACCCTATCACGAAAAAATCGGCCTGACCGCGCAAGAGTATGATGAATACCTCGCGCTTTGGGCAAAACGCGAAATCAAAGCCGTGGAACAGGTCAAGCTGGTCTTGCGCAAAGGCAGTGATCAGCGCTGGAACATCGCCGCCTCTGGCCCTGCAGGTGTCATCGCATCTCTGCGGTTCTCGGAAAAGGAAGATCTTTGGAAATCTCCCAACGGCACTCTCACTCGCTTGCCAGATCTCCCCGCCGACCCCCAAAGCATCCTCGGTGCTTGGAATGCTCGGGAATGGCGCTTCGAAGAAGAGACGAGCCTATCCAAAATCAAAGAAAATCTTGCCATCGGCCTCACGGTCGACGAAAAATTCTATTTCCTCGTTTACCGCGCACAAGAAATGACGCCATCCGGCACGCGACTTCTCGACCAAAATATCGTCATTCGCATTCCCGCCTCCAGCCAACCCGCCGCCCGCTAAGTTTCCATGTCTGTCATGCTCATCAACGATTCACGTCAGCGCCCACCGCGCCGACGTTGGCTCGGGATTTGCCTATCGATTCTTTTCTGGCTGCCGATCTTGACCTTTGCCTTCAGCAATTTCTGGCTGCGCACCGCATGGGGCACGTTTTGGCTCGAAGAAAAAATTCAACAAACGACGCAACTGCAAGTCCAATTGCGCGGCTCGAGCTGGCTGCCCGGCGGGCAAATTTGGATCGATGACTTACAGGTTCTCTCCCCTGGACAATTGCCCTCTGATCCGACCCCGCCACTCCTGACGATCAAGTGCCTCAGCATCCGACCCGATTGGCTCGCTTGGATCAACAAAGACTTCCGCCGCATCACGGAAATTTGCATCGATCGACCCAATGCGGAACTCTCCCTCGATCGCCTCAAAGCGCTGATTCCCCCGCCGCAACAAGTTGCTGCGACGACGCCACCAACGGTCGTTCAGTTATCACCGAACAACCCAACTACCCCAAACACCGCCACCCCCCCCGTGACGCAACCTCCCGCACTGGCCGCAACCTCCCCTCAAGCTCCACCCTCGCTCCCATCAGCACCGATGCGCCCCACCGTATGGATGAAAGTCATGGGTGGTCACTTGTCCGTCTCTCGCTCTTCTTCCAATGCGCCACTCCTCGAAGTGGAGAATATCGAATCCGCCCTACCCATCGCCGGCGAATCTGCTGCCGGACATGTTCAATGCGGCATCATCCGCTTGCAAAACTCGGTATGCTCGGACAGCGGACGCATTCAACTCCACTGGAAATTCCCCCTCTGGGAAACCGATGCCACTCCGCTCTCGTTCGCAGGCCTCCACAGCAAAGCGAAAATGCAAATTGCGCGCGCACCTGGCCTCCCCTTTGCCGCCATTGTGCAACAAGAAAAACAACCCTGGACCGATCCAAGTGGCGAACAAAAAATCGACGCCATTCAATCACTCCACCGTCTCACGGGCTACCTCATCTCCCCCCTCACTTGGCAAGGAGAATCCATCATTGAAGCTCATCAATTGCAAATCAAACTCGCCCAACACCCGTGGCGCGGATTTTTTGCGCAAAGCCGTTTCCTTCTTCACCAAGGCGTGCTGCTGTGCCAAGATCTGCGACTCTTGGGCGAAGACTCCGCCATCCTCGTCAAGGGAGTCAGCACGCTCCAAGGCCAGTGGCACGCTAATGTGCGCCTCACCGCACCCCGGCACAAGACCGATGAATGGCGCATGCGCTGGCAACAAAACAACCCTTCTCAAGCCTTGCCTCTCATCGCCATCTACAATGAGGACCGACAGGCATTGGATGTTCTCTGCGAAGGAAATTTCGACCGATTCGCCCTCTCTCTCGATCAAGGAAAAACCCTCACACCTCCCCAGCAGTTGTTTTCTCTCTGGCAACTCACCCCCACGCCACCTGCACCATGAGAATCATCGCCGGAACTGCCGGACGCATGGCCATCAAAGTCCCCCATGACGTCGCAAGACCTACCACCGACTTCGTTCGCCAAGCGATGTTCTCGATCTTGGGTGAACGCGTCATCGAAGCCCGCGTCGCCGACCTCTTTGCCGGCTCCGGTGCCCTCGGCCTCGAAGCACTCAGTCGCGGCGCGCAATCCTGCGTGTTTGTCGACCAACACCCCCAGGCTCTCAAAGCCATCCGTGAAAATCTCGCCCACGCTAAGCTCTCCGGCGGCCGTGTGATTGCCTCGGAGGTCCTTAGTTTCCTCAAAAAAGACCAACAACGCTACGACCTTGTCTTCGCTGACCCACCGTACGCCAAACACCCACTCGATCCCGAGTTCATTGGCAAAATCCTCGCTTCAGGACACCTCCTGCCACGCCTCGCTGACGACGGCATTTTTTACGCGGAAGT
>JBDLWB010000130.1:0-3023 GCA_039804425.1 Verrucomicrobiota bacterium | reverse complement strand
CTGCCCGCCAATTCCCTCGATACCGCCTTGATGGTCGATGCCTACCATGAATTCTCACACCCTGCCGAAATGCTCGCCTCTCTCCACCGCGCGCTCAAGCCCGATGGTCGACTGATTCTCCTCGAATTTCGCGGCGAGGACCCTCGCGTCCCAATCAAACCACTTCACAAAATGACCGAAGCCCAGGCCCGTAAAGAATTTGCCACTGCCGGATTTGCTCTTGTCTCGAACCGCCGCGTGCTCCCATGGCAGCACTTCATGATTTTCAAAAAATGCCCCATCGCCCCGTGACGGCGCGACATCACTTCCACAGCATGCGCATGCCGACGACAATCATCAGAAACGCAAAAATCTTCGTCAGCACCGGGCTAGATAGCTGTTTCATCAAATCGCTGCCCCACCAAGAACACGCCGCTGCGCTCAGAGCAACAACGCCCACGATTTTCCAATCGATCAAACCATCGCTTCGCATGTTGTTTGCCGTTGCCACGAGAGCCGTAACTACCACAGCAGCCATCGAGGTCGCCACGGCCGTTTTTTGATCCATTCCCAATGCCAAAGTGAAGGCCGGAACCATGACAATGCCGCCGCCGACCCCACACAATGCTCCCATCAGCCCTGCGGCCGCCCCAATCGCCAAAAGGATCAATACTGATTTCATTTTCAGGCTCGTTGTAGCATTTTTTGCGGCTTCGCCATGGTCGCAATTTCGGTGATCAATCGATGCAAGATCATCCGCTCATCCAAGCCCGTGCTTACCAGCAACTTATCCGCTTTCGCCGAGGCATGCAGCAAGGTCTCTGCCTGCTCCATGGTAAAATTTTCCGCAGCCCGCAGAGAAAGGGAAATCGGGAAGAGATTGTAGCCATCGCCCGATTTTTTCATCGGCAACCAACTGCGCTTTTCTTGCGGCAACCGATTCACGACCGATTGCACATCGGAATAACTCCGCATTTTCGTCTTCGCAACTTCCATCAAGGTCCGCGCCATGAATAAATTCCGCACCGTCGGGATGATCGAGGCCCGGATGATGGCCACTGCTGATTCGCCCATCTCGAGCTGCTCGTCGATCAAGGCAATCGCCCGCGCCGAGTTCCCGGCTTGTAGCGCTTTGCCAATTTCAAATACCACCCCCTCGCGACTGAGCGGCACCATGGTGCGCACGTCATCGATGGTCACGGTGCGACGCTCGCCGAGATACAAGCGGAGCTTTTCCAGCTCATTGACAATCTGCTGCGTCGCCTCGCCAGCCAGGTTGATGAACAGATCCAGCGCATCGTCCTCAAAGTCCAACTCGACCTCGCTTGCCTTTTTTTCGACCAAGTGCGCCACATGCGTCTCCCAGCCTTCCTGCCCCATGTCGATCAGATCGTGCACTTGCAGACTCGCCGTTTTTTCCAAAAATTTCCAAAACGCCCGACGTTTGTCGATCTTGTCGGCACTGATGATCAACTGCACTCCATTCGGCAATCCTTTCTCTAAAAGCTGCATGAAATCGAGCACCGCATTGAGCACGGTCTCCGATTCCGAGGTCCTGTCACTGCCAAAAAATGTCGCGCCGCGCAGCCACACCACTTTGTCGTCACCAAACATTGAGTAGGTCATCAACGCCTGGGTGAGCTGTGCTAAGATCGAACTGACATCATCCACCTTGACCGCATTGCCCTCGACGATTTCGTGCTGAAACCCCTCATCGCCCCCCTTGGTCAGCTCGCGCCACAGCTTCAGCGCCTGCTCCCGCACCATGCCCTCATCCGTGCCGACGACGACATGAATGTTCGCGACTGATGTCGATTTCTCAGTTTTTTTCGCTGCCACATCCCCGTTCTAATCCACACCTCGGAAAATGCAAGCGCGGAGCAATGACACTCACAGGAAATTCACAATATCCCCACCCTTGCTCAATCAAAACGAACGATTCAATCAATCGATTGATTCAATGATTTTGATCTATGCACAATCCATAGCGATAACCGCCTGCTCACATTCTCCAAGCAATGAGAGAGGCACTCCGAAAAATCAAACAAACGTTTTGTGATTCAACCCCAAAAAAGCACGATCAAACAACAGTATGACTTTTTCCATGATTTGCATAAAAATATCGATCTATTGTTTTTTATCAATACAATAGAAATTTTATTCACCAATAGATTCAGACGATCGATTCCAACGAATTGCTGACACCTCCATTCGAGATTCGATGCAGTTTTTCAACCATCGATTTGTTCGAAATCTGGTTTTTCACACTGTGTTTCACTCAAACATTTGCAGGATATTACCCTTCAAATCAAACAATCGTTTCTCATCTTTCGCATGTGCCAATTTTCTCGCAGATCAAAGATTCCCTCTTGCCGCACGATCTGAATCGTCTACCATGTGAACATCTTTTGCATGAAACGTCCTGCCATTTTCATTTTGATCCTCATCGCCGCAGGCATGGTCGTCGGGCTCACGCTGCACCTTTCGAATCGCTCGCTGGACCTCACTGATTTCCATCTCAATAGTCCACAGGGCGCCAACCGCCCGCTCGCTCTACCTCCGGGCCAGGAACCGGATTTTCGCTTTCACCAGTTTTCGCCCTGGCAATCGCTCGCTCATCCCATCGCCCACCGCATCGATGAACCGATGGGCTCGGAACACGGCACACTGGTCTACAATGCTCAGCCGTTTTGGGAAATGAACCACACCCGTGGTGGCCGACATCTCGGCGATGACCTGAATGGCATCGGCGGCATGGACACGGACCTCGGCGACCCCGTTTTTGCCGCTGCCGATGGCCTCGTCGTCTACTCCGGAACCCCGTCCGAGGGCTGGGGGCCTGTGCTCGTTTTATCACACCGACTCGCCGATGGCCGCTATTTCCAATCGATGTATGCCCACCTCCACCGCATCGATGTCGCTGTCGGTTCACTGGTCGGACGCGGCCAACAAATCGGCACAGTCGGCTCCGCTGCAGGTCTTTACCCCGCCCATTTGCACTATGAAATCCGCCTCGGCCACGGCACGGATATCGGCGCAGGCTA
>JBDLWB010000129.1:0-3859 GCA_039804425.1 Verrucomicrobiota bacterium | reverse complement strand
CTTTGAGTTCTGGTTCTTCACTCAACTGATTGGGATCATTCTGCTCGCCGTAGAAGTAGACTGGTTGGCTGCCTGCGGATTGGAGTAGCAGTGGGAGTTCTCCGGGGACGCTGTGTTTGACAACCACTTTCGCCCAGTGAATGACTTTTTTGCCTTGATCGGACGGTTGATTAGTCGTCGGACTCGCGAGGAGCACATCATCGTTAATCGACGGTTGATCAGTGGTCGGACGCACGATGAGCACATCATCGTCGCTCTCTTCGGTTTCAGCAATCCAAAAATCGAGGTAGGTCAAACTGACTTCTTCCTCCCTTGGGTTTTCTTTGACTGTAGGCGGGAGAGAATTCGCGTCTGTATCTGTGCCCTCGGTGCTGTCCTCGGATGTTTCTTCTTCTTGGCTGGGGGTGTAGGTGGCTGTGACCTGCACCTTTCGGTCCTCTGGCTTTGGTTGTTTGACGAAGGGTTGGAGGAAATCGAGCTCTACGGCACTACCGCGGTTGGGGGGAGTATCGTTTTGCGTGGATGTACTGCTCTGTGAAGAAGGTTTACTTTGTGACAAAAATACGGGTCCTCCCCTGTCTGCCGTCCAAGAAATTTCTTTGTCTCGCGGCCCCCGTGTGGGCTGACCTTCGATTTCTTCTTTTTTATTGATACTGGTCGAGAGAGAAATCGGGAGCATGCTGCCGTCAGCGGGAGCTGCGATGATGGGTTGCAATTCGTAAATGATTTTCTTCTTGGGGACGTTGGTGGTCCCTGTGGTCTGGGCCTGACTGGGGATGGTCATGGCGCAGATGATGAGGGCGGCGCTTGACGCGAAGAGTCGCTTGGCGAAGCCCTCGCGCGGCGGCATTGGCTGGTGCTGGGGAGGATGTTTCATGAAGGTTGGGGAATAGGACGACATGGCGCAGACGGTTTAGGGAGCATGAAGGGCGGTTTGTGCGGCATATTTCAAGGGGCTTTGGCTCGTGGCCCATTTCTGAATCTGCCGATGAAGGGGATTTTGTGGGTCTTTTGCTTGAGGGAATTTCGACCATGCCGCGATGGCGGGGATTTGTAAGGAGGGATCTCCGGAGTGGATGGCTGCTTCGAGCAAGGGATAGGCGACATCGATTTGCCAACCACCGATGGCAGTGAGCAGTGGGATGCGCACTTGTAGGTTCGGGGCTTCGTCGGAGGTGGGGGTGGAGGGCTTGAAAAAGTTTGGCGGAATGTTGGTGATGAGTTCCTCGACGCGATTTTGGATTTGGCGGTGTTCTTTGGCTGACCATGAGTCTTGGTAACTCAGAAGGGTATTGAGCGTGGTGCCGAGGGGAGATTGAGGGAGGTTTTGTGGGGTGAGTTCTTGCAGTGTGACTTGCAGGAGGGTCTGGCGGCCTGCGCTATCGTGCCTGAGGGTTTCTCCGGCGAGCATCAAGCTGCGCTGGATGGCGTAGTCGCGCAGGATGCCATCGTGGGAGGCGTTCGCGACTAAGTCATGGAAAATGCCGACGATTTCTTCCGTGCTTTGGTCGGCTCGCTGGGCTTTGGCTCCGGCCTCGACCAGAGCATCGAGTAGGGCGTTAAAAATCATGGCGCTTTGCCATGGTTGGCAACCAGGAAGTTGCCCATTTTGCAGCCATGTCGCTTCTTTCATGAGATCTTGCCACAAGGCGGTGATGCTGTGATGGGATCGTTCGCTTTGGAGCTTGGCGAGTTTTTCTTCGACATCGATTTTTTCTGCGCAAATGCTGGCGAGCCACTCGATGGGGCGCTGCGGGCTTGGCGATGGGGCATGGGCGGATTTTGGAGTTGTCGAATGACGATTCGCTTGGAGATGCCCTTGTTGAGAATCGCTCGTGCTTGGGCGAGATTCTGCCGCTGGGCGGTTTTCATCATCCAGTTTGTGTTCCTTTTGAAGAAGCAGCAGTGCCGCTGCGCCGGACAGAAGCACCGTGGCGGTGAGCATGAGCCATAAGCGCGTGGGTGAGTTTGATTTCATGAGGAGCTGCGTATCGTCAAGTGAAGAAGAAATGACCAGTCGCGAAGAAATCACCAAACCGCGCGACCGCTGGCATCGCGGATGGTGAATCGATGGCATAGTCCGCCGACAAGATCAGTCGGGTTGAGCATTTCGAGCGATAGAATGCCATTGGGCATATCGGACTTACGAAAAGTTTTCTCGATCGTTCCATCGCGAAAAGTAACGCCCGCACGAAAGATCGAAACCTCCACCGTCCAACCATCTGGGAGATCGGAAAAGGCCATGCGATAGGTGGTGCCTAAGAGTTGGGGCACTCCCGAAGCAAAGCTGCTGTAATCCGAGGAACCAAGGGCATCGCTGTAGGCGATGACATCAATGGGCAAAAGCCCCAAGAGCCTTCCTGTCGTCGGGTCTCGGAAGCCTAGCTGAAGGGTGCCGGATGCCGATGAGGAAAGTAACAACTTTTGTCCGTTTGGTAGATCTGTTTGATGATGAATGAAGAGGGCATTGCCTCCATCCATCGTTGCGCCACGGGTGTCATGAGAGGGTGTCAGTTCACGAATGCGACCTTGGATGGCACTGGGCAAATTTCCCGAAAAATTTCTCGGGTGCACCTGGATGGTCGTCGTGGAGCGTATGCCCTGCGCATCGAGCCAGCGCAACGTGTATTTTCCGCTTTCGGTAAATTGATATTTCCCGGTCAGAGAGACCAGTGCGATCTGAGATTTGACCGATTGTGGTGTGAGGATTTCCACCTTGCTGTCGGCATGCGAGGGAATGGAAAATTTGAGCGTATCACCTTGGCGTGCTAGTAGCGCATGGGATTCCGTTAGGTCCAATGTTCGCCAAATCAGTGTGCGTTGTTCGCTCCATGCGCCCCCTTCGAATGAAGTGACAACATTCAGCGGCGTATCGCTGAGCTCCACCTCCGCTTTCCAACCATACTTGCCGACTCCGCGCTGTGGAGTCACTGGCGTTCCATTCGCTTGGACCGACAATGTGGCGAGATCGGGCGCAAAGCCTTCTAAAACATAGGGGCTCAAGTAAGTATCTCCGGATTGCGCGATGGTCTTGCTGCGGGCCGAGCGCTTTTCCCGCTCAAGATCTGCCATGCCGTCGCCATCGAGATCCACGCCCCCCTGCTTGGTCAAAATGAGGCTCTCGATGGATACCGTGCCGATGCTTTTTAAGCCGATCATCGAGAGCTTTAGCTCATGATTGCCAGCTGGGAGGAAGGGCAAGGGAATGATCACCTTGGCGCGATTGTCTTGGCCGAAACGAACTTCATACTCGCCCGCAAACATGTTGTCCACATGAGCTGTGAGGGAAGTCAGCGCATGGTTGACAAGCGCGATAGGCATACCAAGATGAACCTCCAGTTGGAAAACCCCTGACTCTGGCACTTGGAATTTCCAACTCGCCTGATTGCGATAACTCGTCGAGATCAGACGCGAACCCGAAATGCTCCAGAATGATGAATGGAGCAAATCTGAAATTGCCTGAATTTTCGCCACCTCAGAGGAGGGCAGGAAGTCGCTGGTGGTGGGCGATGTTTGGTAGTTGTATACCTCTTGCAAGTCGGGCAGCCCATCGCCGTCGGTATCGGCATTGGTGGGATCGGTGCCGAGCAGGTATTCGAGTCGGTTGTGTAAGCCATCGGAATCGTAGTCGCCGCGTTCGCCTTGATGGGCGGGATCCACGCGACCGTTGTCGTTGGCATCGAGACCATACTGGTTTTCCCATGCATCGGGGAGGTAGTCGTCATCGAGGTCGTCGGATGTTTTTTGGTAGGAAGAAACCACGCTGGCGGGCAGCATGCTGCGCGGATCTCCATGTCGTGCCCAGGCCATGAGGCTGTGCGCATTGCCACCGTGGCCATTTTGTTGCACGATTTCAAAG
>JBDLWB010000128.1:0-4439 GCA_039804425.1 Verrucomicrobiota bacterium | reverse complement strand
GGCAGTTCGACTGTGCAGCGTTTGCCACTGCTATTCTGAAAATGGATGAGCACAGGCGTCTTGCCGGGGTAGCCCGCGATGATGTGGCGAATGTCCTGCAAATCGTGTTCGCCATGACGCGTAGTCCACAGGGTCAGTTCCAGCGGACCCTTTTCATTTTTCGAGACCGTGCGTGGCTTCAATTCATCAACCTCATAGCCCGTGAGCTTGCGGCTTTCCGTGCGGTCATCGATCTGGATCGAGGCCTTGAATTTGATCACCTTACCTGGCTCCAAAATGCCCTTTTCCCGAGCAGGCAAAAAACTCTCCGCCCACATCGTGACCTCCGTGGCACCGGTAAAGTCCTCGACAACAATGATGCCAAAGGGCTTGCCGGTTTTCGTCGTTTTGGCATCGACACTGCGAATCATGCCCGCGAAGGCAAAGCGTTGGCGAGCATTGGTGATGGTGATTTCGCTGATCAGGGCGATTTTACAAAACTTATCCGAATCGAGCAAGCCGCGGAACTTATCCAGCGGATGGCCCGTGACGTAAAAACCTAACAATTCTTTTTCGTGAGCAAGTCGCTCCTCTTTCGGCCATTCATCCAGCATCTCACTGCGTTTCGCAGGAGCAGCGGGCGGGGCGAAGTCGATCGAATCAAACAGTGAGACCTGCCCCGAAGCGCGATCTTTTTGCAAAGAAGACGAAGCGGCCACGACAGTTTCGAGTCGGGAATACATGTTCGCGCGTGTTTCGCCCACCCAGTCGAGGGCACCGGCTTTGACCAAGGTTTCCAAAATGCGCTTATTGATGACGCGTGAATCGAGTCGATTGGCCAAATCTTCGAGCGACAGAAATGGTCCATTTTTTTCTCGTTCCTCAATCGCAATCGCGACAGCGCCCTCGCCGCAGTTCTTAATCGCGGCTAAGCCATAACGAATCGCGGCGGCTCCCGTGGGGGTGGTTTCTGGCAAGAAGCGTTGACCGGACTTATTGAGATCGGGTGGCAAAATCTCGATCTTCATGCGATGGCACTCCGCGACGAAGACGGAAATTTTATCGGTATTATTGATCTCGTTCGAGAGCAATGCCGCCATGAACTCGACCGGATGATTGGCCTTCAGGTAGGCGGTCCAGTAGGAAATGTGACCGTAGCAAGCCGAGTGCGATTTGTTAAAGCCGTAGCCGGCGAACATCTCAATCTTATTGAAAATGGCATTGGCCAACTTCTCACTGATGCCATTGGTTTTCGCACATCCTTCGACAAAAACGGCACGTTGTTTGGCCATTTCCTCGGGGTTTTTCTTACCCATCGCACGGCGGAGCAAGTCAGCGCCGCCGAGGGTGTAACCCGCGAGCAGTTTTGCGGCGTTTTGCACCTGCTCCTGATAGATCATGATGCCGTAGGTCGAGCCCGCGACTTCCTCTAACAGAGGGTGCTCAAAGACCGGTTTGGTGCGGCCTTTTTTCACCTCGATCATTTGGTCAATGAACTGCATCGCACCGGGACGATAGAGGGCGAGCAGGTCGATGATATCTTCAATGCGCTCAATGCCATACTTGCGGCAGGTATCGACCATGCCACCGGACTCCAACTGGAACACGCCCATGGTTTCGCCGCGGTTGAGAATCTCAAACGTTTTCGCATCATCCAGTGGTGCATCGGCCACCCGGAAGCCGGGGATTTTTTTGCGAATGTGCGATTCGGCATCGTGAATCACGGTCAAGTTTTTCAGGCCGAGAAAGTCCATTTTCAGCAAGCCGACATAGGTAATCGCGCCCATGTCAAACTGCGTGACGACCTCGCCCTCATTGCCGACTGTGAGCGGCACGTGTTCGTCGAGGGGGCGGTCACCGATCACCACGCCTGCAGCATGGACGCCGGTATTGCGCACCAGGCCTTCGAGTTTCAGGGCGTAATCCCAGAGCTCGTGGTAGGTAGTAGAACCGTCGACTAATTCGCGTAGCTCGGCTTTTTCTTTCCATTCTTTTTCGAGGGTGACGCCGGGCTTTGCCTCGATCATCTTGGCAATGCGGTCGGCCTCGCCATAGGGCACGCCCATCACCCGCGCGACGTCGCGCAGCACGCTTTTCGCGCCGAGAGTGCCGTAGGTGATGATCTGCGAAACACTGCGTCGACCATATTTTTCGCGAACATACTCAATGACCTCAGCGCGGCGGGATTGGCAGAAATCGATATCGACATCGGGTGGGCTCACGCGCTCGGGGTTGAGGAATCGCTCGAACAAAAGACCAAATCGCAGTGGGCAGATGTCGGTAATGCCCATGGTGTAAGCCACCAGCGAGCCCGCAGCAGAGCCACGACCAGGGCCGACGGGTATGTCGTGATCGCGGGCCCATTGAATGAAATCGGCAGTGATCAAGAAATACGACGCAAAGCCGAGTTTGTTGATGGTATTGATCTCGTAATCGAGTCGCTCCACCACCTCGGGGTCAGCAGCTTTTTCCTTGCCGTAGCGACGTTCCAGTCCTTCGAAGCAGAGTTTGCGAAAATACTCTTCGCGTGGTGAGCCATCGGGCGTGCCGAATTGAGGGTATTTTTCTGAGCTCGAAGGATCGAGCTTGAGGCTGACATGGCAGCGCTCGGCGATTTCCAGAGTGGCATCACAGGCTTCGGGATGATCCGCGAAAATGGCGCGCATTTCCTCGGCCGTTTTGAAATGCACCTCCGGCGTATAGCGCATGCGATTTTCATCGATCAACTGCTTGCCCGTGCCGATGCAAATCAGCGCGTCGTGCGCCTCGTGATCCGAGCGATGGAGGAAATGCACATCATTGGCCGCGACCGTTTTGACGCCGAACTCCTTGGCGAGGTCGATCAACTGCGGTAAGACCTGCAACTGCGGTCCTAGCCCGTGATTGTGGAGTTCCACGTAGACATTGTCCTTGCCGAAAATTTCGATCAATTCCGTGAGAGTTTCTGCGGCTTTCGCGCGATCGCCGGCGAGCAGCCATTCATTGAGCGGGCCGGAAATGCAACCGGTGAGGCAAATGATGCCGGGAGCATACTTGCGCAGGTCGCCGCGATCGATGCGTGGCTTGCCATAATACATGCCCTCGAGGTGACCGACGGTGACCAATTTGGTAAGATTTTGCCAACCTTCATTGGTTTCCGCAAGGAGCGTCATGTGGCAATTGCGCTTGCGGCCAGGGATTTCCTTT
Organism: Verrucomicrobiota bacterium; assembly: GCA_039804425.1. Classification (GTDB taxonomy): domain Bacteria; phylum Verrucomicrobiota; class Verrucomicrobiia; order Verrucomicrobiales; family Akkermansiaceae; genus UBA956. The sequence goes on along the minus strand of JBDLWB010000128.1, from coordinate 1,274 downwards.
TTCTCTTCCTTGACGGTCGGGCAGAGGTAAATTTCACAACCGAGAATCGGCTTCACTCCGGCTTTTTTGCAGGCTTGGTAAAATTCAATCGCGCCAAACATGTTGCCATGATCCGTCATGGCCACTGCGGGCATGCCCAATTCCGCCGCGCGTTTGGCGACATCTGCTGCACGCGTCATTCCATCAAGAGTCGAGTATTCCGTGTGGAGATGGAGATGAACAAAAGAATCCGACATAGTGCGCGCTCAGCTTAGCGGAGGGCGAGGAGACGTGGCAAGTTCCATGCAAAAAAAAATCTCACGATGGTGGCAAAGGGCGGATTTGAACCGCCGACCAAAGGCTTATGAGTCCTCTGCTCTACCACTGAGCTACTCTGCCATCGTGAGGTTTCGCTACTCGTCGGAGCAGCGGGCGCGGAGATTGCACCGATCTGATCGTTTTGTCCACCAAAAAAATTTGCTCCGTTGCATTTCTGCGAATCCGTGGCATCATGCCGCTCATGAATCCATTTCGCTTTCTTGCTCCTGTCGCCGCCATCATGGGTCTGACCATTCCGGGCTCCGCAGCTCCCATCGTCGAAGGAACGGCCATGCCCAGCGTTTCCTGCCAAAATCAAGCCGGTGAATCGGTCGATCTGGCCGCCGCCACCCAAGGCTATGTGCTGGTGTATTTTTACCCCAAAGCCGACACCCCAGGTTGCACCAAGCAGGCTTGCAGTCTGCGCGATGCTTATGAAAAAATCACCGCTAAGGGCGTGAAGGTTTTTGGAGTGAGCATGGACAGCGTCGAGGCGCAAAAGGCCTTTGCGGAAAAATACAAGTTGCCCTTCACCTTGCTCGCCGACAAAGAAGGAAAAGTGGCCGATGCCTTTGGCGTGCCTCACATCGCCGGCTTCGCTCGCCGCCAAGCATTTCTTTTCCTCGACGGCAAACTGATTTGGCGCGATCTCTCGGCATCGACCGACGAGCAAGCTGCGGATGTGCTCGCGGTGATCGAGAAAAAGTGATGACTGCCAGCGCGCTTTCCTTCGACAAATGAATCTGTCTGTAGCGGGTTACCGATGCATCAGGTTTTGTTGTGGGGGTCACCAACGCATGGGGTATTAAAACAGAGTTTCACAAAAAACCGTCGCCGAAACAGCGACGGTTTTTTGTGTGGGGCAAGCCTTATCCAACCACAAGGTTGAGCAATCGACCGGGCACGTAGATGATTTTTCGTATGGTCTTGCCTTGGATGTGTTCCTGGATGCGTGCGGATGCATGAGCGGCTGCGAC
>JBDLWB010000127.1:0-6349 GCA_039804425.1 Verrucomicrobiota bacterium | reverse complement strand
TGTTGATCGTGCCCGATCTCCCCACCGCGCTGCGACTGCGCAAGGGCATGACCGATGCCACTTTTGCCACGCTCCAAGGCGAACTCATTAAGCCCGAAGGCACGATCAGCGGCGGTGCTAGTGGTGAGGCATCGAACTCATTGTTAGAACGTCAAAATGAAGTGCGCGATCTGACCGCAGAAGTCGAGCGACTCGCCCAAGAAGACGAAGCTTGCCGCGTGAAACTCGCAGAGCTCGAAGCCGCGCTCGATCGCCAACGAGAAGCCGTGGAAGTGGCGCGCGATCGCTTGCAACGTCAGAAGGTGGAAATTTCCACGCTGCAAGGCCAGCTTTCGCTCGCCAAGCGCGAAGTCGAATCGTTTGAGACAAAGTTGCAAAACGTCATCTGGGAACGCGGAGAACTCGAAAAACGCGAGCAGATCGCCGCCGATAGCCGCGCTGGTTTGGAGGAAGAATTGCAGTCCGCTCGCATTCGCTTGGAAGCGCTCGATGCCGATCAACGTCGACTGCAAACCGAGCTCGATTCGTCGCTGCGCGATGAAGCGGAACTGGCGAGCATTTTGAATGAAATGCGCACCTCACTCGCCGTCGATCGTCGTGCCAAGCAAGCCGCCGAGGAACAGCAAAAACCGATGGAACTGCGCCTCGCCGAGCTGCGTGAGCTCTCGATGCGCCGCGAAGCAGAGATCGAACAATTTACCCAGCGCATCGAAGCCGCTGTCGCAGAAAACGCCCGCCTTGCCGAGGAAATCGAAACGCATTCCGCAGAAGCAGAAGACTTGCAAACCGAGCTCAACTCCCGCAGCTCCGGACGCGAGGCGATCATGCAACGCATCGATGAAGCCGAAGCGCAACTTTCCGAAATCCGACGTCAGCACGCGCGCTTTGCCGAGCAACGCGGACGCGAGGAAGTCGCCGCCACAAAGATTGAACTGCGCGTCGATAGCCTGGTGCAAACCACGCGCGAACGCCATCAAGTGGAGCTCGCTGCATTTGAGCCCGATGCCCATGCCTTGCTGCAATGCATTGCTCAGCAAAAAGCCCTGCAAAAAGAAGGAGCGCGCCGCATCGTGACCGAAAATGAAGAGGGCGAAGATGAGCCCGATGTCGTGGTCTACAACGAAGCCGGCAACAGCCGTGCCATTTCTCACGAAAAACCCACCGTGCTCCCCGGAGAAATGGAAGGCGAGCCCGATTGGGACTTTGTGGAGAGCATCATCGTCGATCTCAAGCGTCGACTCGACTCGATGGGTCCGGTCAATCTCGATGCCATTGAAGAGTATGAAGAGCTCGAAGAACGCTTCAACTTCATGCGCTCGGAGCACGATGACTTGGTCAATGCCAAAACCGAATTGCTCAGCATCATCGAGCGCATCAACGAAGAAACGCAGCGCCGTTTCAGCGAGACATTTGCGCAAGTGCGCGTGAACTTCAAAGAGATGTTCAAAGAGCTCTTCGGCGAAACCGGCAAGGCCGACCTGTTGCTTGTCGATGAAAATGATCCGCTGGAAAGTGGCATCGAAGTCATCGCCAAGCCGCCTGGCAAGAAACTTCAGTCGATCACCCTGCTCTCCGGTGGCGAGCGCTCGATGACGGCCGTCGCTTTGCTGTTCTCGATCTACATGATCAAGCCCAGCCCCTTCTGCGTGCTCGATGAGCTCGATGCGCCGCTCGATGAATCGAACATCAATCGTTTCGTCCGCGTGCTCGATCGCTTCATCGACAACAGCCAGTTCATCATCGTCACTCACAGCAAGCGCACCATGGCGCGCGCCGATGTGATGTATGGTGTGACCATGGAAGAGTTTGGTGTCTCCAAGCCCGTGGGCATGCGACTCACCCAAGCTGATGGCGAAGGCAAGCAAGAAGCGAAAACTGCTGCGCAAAAAGCGGCTTTGCGACTGGACGCATAACAACGAAGTCCCTGAAGCGCAGTGCCTTACTGCGCATGCCGGGTTTTTCCGAAGTGTAGTCTTGCAATTTCTTGGCAAACTGCCCATGGTCGCGCTTATGCACCCAGAAGTTGCCAAATTGGTAGAAGCAGGTCGAATCAACGCAGCCGTAGGAGAACGCTTGTCCCAAGTTGCTCCCGGTTCCTATCTCCTCAGCAAATCGTGGGGCGCCGGCAAGGTCGTGTCTTGGAGCTTGCGCGATAAAAAAGTCATCGTCGATTTCGCTGAAAAATCCGGACAGGAAATGGACTTGCAGTTTGTCTTGCAGAAAACGGAAACCCTGCAACCTGATGATTTCCGCGCGAAAAAAATCGAGCAAATCGAGGAACTGCGCCACCTCGCCAAAACCGATCCTGTCGAACTGGCCGCACATGTGCTGTCGAGCCATGGCAATAGCATGACGCTCGATGCCTTTGAAAAGGAACTCAACGGTCCGGTCATTCCCGCGACCGATTTCAAGAAATGGTGGGACGCTGCCAAAAAACTCATGGCCGCGAGCAAGCGCGTGATTGTTCCGGCACGTCGCACCGACGCCATCATCCTCCGCGCTGGCGACCATACGCCCGCACAAGCTCTCGTCGCCGACTTCGAAGCCGCGCGCGATCTGAAGTCGAAAGCCAAAACGCTGGAAGCCATTGCTGCCGAAGTGCATCTTTTTGCGGATGATCACACGACTTTACAACGTTTGTATGATGACATCGAAGCAGAGGTCAAACGCGGCACGCGGCTTCACCTCGGCAATGTGTTTGAACTGGTCCTGATCCGCGACCAAATGGCAGCGGCCTCGAAAGTCACGATCTCGGAGACGGCGACTCGTCTCTCGGAAATCATCCGCAGTGAATACTCGCGCGTCTCGGAAGCGATCTCGGGCATGAGCGCGGTGCGCCAGCGCGAGGTCTATGACGCCTTCCCTCTTGCCTTCGGTGCTCAATGGGTCGAAAAACTCATGGGTGTCGTGGAAAAAGCTGGGGCTCGTGGTCTTGGCGAAATCGCGAAAATTTTCGAAGCACGCGGCGAACTCCCCGCTCTGGAAGACTACCTCCGCCGCGCCATCACCCGTCGCTCGCTCGGCCATGAAGCGCTGATGTGGATTTGCCGCGAGCGCAAGGCCAGTGGCTCACGCGTTTTCAGCGCCGATGTCGGTGCCGCGATTCTCAATCAGCTCGAGTCTGATTTCATCGCCGATGGCCCACGCAAAACGCAGCGACTTCAAGCGATGCTCAGCGAGGACAAGGAATTGCTTGCCGATCTGGTCAGCAAGATGGATGGCAATGAAGCGAAAAATTTTGGGCGTCGACTCAATGAATGCCCTGTTTTTAACGATCTCGACCGCAAGTCGCTGATGGCCCGCGTGATCAAAGCGCGCCCTGAAACGGAAACGCTGGTCAGTGGCGAGGGGCAGAGCAAGGAAGAGGAATTGCTCGTTTCGTGGAGCAGCCTTGAGGCACGTCGTGCAGAACTGAATGATCTCGTGAGTGTGCGCATCCCACAAAATCGCGAGGATGTGAAAATTGCCCGTTCATACGGCGACTTGCGCGAGAATTTTGAATACAAGTCGGCGAAGGACATGGAGAAATATCTCAATAGCCGACGCCGCGACCTGGAACGCGACATCGGACGCGCCCGTGGCACGGATTTCAAAGGCGTGGATTGTTCGATGGTGAACATCGGCACGGTTGTCACGCTGAGCAACGCGCAAGGTGGCAGCTATCAAATCACCGTGCTCGGCGCTTGGGACAGCGATCCGGAAAAACGCTGGGTTTCTTACCTATCGGAAGCCGGCGCGGCTCTGCTGGAAGCAAAGGTCGGCGATACCGTGCAATTGCGCGATCACGAGAATCAGCAGCAGATGGACTGGACCATTGCCAAGATCGAGCCCTTCGCCTCTTGATCGCGGGATTTTCCCGTGAAGGAAATCGCTCGGTCTCAGGGAATCGCCTTGTCGTGCCCCCATGAGGTGCTATGTTCTGCGCCGATGCAACAAGGTTTACGGATTGGCGTAGCGCAGATCAATAGCACCATCGGAGATTTCCCGGGCAATGCCAAGCGCATCCTTGCGGCGTACCGTGCCTGCCTCGATCAAGGAGCCGATCTGGTGATCACCCCGGAACTTTCTCTGGTCGGCTACCCGCCACGCGATTTGATCCAAAAGTCGCAGTTTGTGCCGAAATGCCTGCAAGCTCTTGATTATCTCAGCGAGGAAACGAAGGACGTGCCGCTGCTGGTGGGCTATGTCGATTTCTCGCATTCGGCCAAGCCTGGTCGACCGTATCGCAATGCCGCCGCGTGGTTGGAAAAAGGAAAGATCGTACGCACCTGGCACAAAACGCTGTTGCCGAATTACGATGTCTTTGATGAGCAGCGCTATTTTGCCCCGAGCGAATCCTGTGAGGTTCACGTGTGGAACGGTCATCGCATCGGCGTGACGATTTGCGAGGACATCTGGAATGAAAATTTCCTCCCCCGCCCGCTGTATGACCGCAATCCGGTGGCCGAATATGCCACGCAAGGCATTGACCTTTTGCTCAATCTCAGCGCCTCGCCCTATCACCTTGGCAAGCCTGCGCTACGACGCAAGCTGATGATCGATGTCGCACGACAGGTCAAAGCGCCTGTGGTCTATTGCAATGCCTGCGCCGCGCAAGAGGAGCTGATTTTTGATGGCCATTCGCTGATCGCGGCTCCCACGGGGGAAATCGAAGAGCTCACAGGCTTTGCGGAAGAAGTCGCCGTGGTTGATGTCGCTGCCCCCATCACGACCTCAGCGGATGATCTCGCAGCGGCTCAGGTCTATCAAGCACTGGTCTTGGGCGTCCGCGATTACGTGCAAAAATGCGGCTTTTCCAGTGTCTGCCTCGGCCTCAGTGGCGGCATTGATAGCGCGCTCACGGCGGTGATTGCCGCCGATGCCATTGGTGCCGAAAATGTCTACGGCATCACCATGCCAAGCCCGTATTCTTCGCGAGGCAGTGTCGATGACTCTTTCGCTCTTGCGCAAGCACTGGGCATTTCTTGCCAAGAAATCCCCATCGCCCAGCCCTTTGAGGCCGTGAAGCATGCCCTGCAACCACTTTTCGCCGGAGAAAAGGAAGATGTCACGGAGGAGAACATGCAAGCTCGCCTGCGCGGACTTTACCTGATGTCGTTCTCGAACAAATTCGGCCACTTGTTGCTCACGACGGGCAATAAAAGTGAAATGGCCGTCGGCTACTGCACGATTTACGGCGACATGTGCGGCGGGCTTGCAGTCATCGGCGATCTCCCCAAAACGCTGGTCTATCAAGTGTGCGAATGGATCAATCGCGAGCGCGAGATCATCCCCTGGAATACCATCCGCAAAGCACCGAGCGCGGAACTCCGACCCGACCAAAAGGACCAGGACACGCTGCCACCCTACGAAGTGCTCGATGCCATTTTGCACCTGCTGATCGAAGAGCAACAGGATCCCATCGATGTCGTTGCGCAAGGATACGAAGAATCGCTCGTCTTGTGGATCCAGCGCCGCATCGACACCAATGAATGGAAGCGCCAACAAGCCGCCCCGATTCTCCGCATCACCAGCAAAGCCTTCGGCATAGGCCGCCGCATGCCCATCGTTCATCGTTTTCAGGGGTGAAAAGCACACTCAGCCCATCCCGAAGGGATGAAAGGCGGTAGCCGGTGGTTGAGAGCGCGACAGCGTTCGACACCACCGGTTCGTATGCCCCCACAAAATCTACCGCACCCCGGCAGGGGTGCCATATCGCACAGGTCTGGCATCCCTCCAGGATGCAACATGCCGACGCGTTTTTTCCGGTGGTGTCGCCCACAAGGCTCAACCACCGGCTACAAGCTGCCATCCCTTCAGGATGAAATACCCTCTCTACCACCCACTCCCCATCCCGAAGGGATGAAATGGCTCCCTTGTCTCGTGCAACGTCGATTTGTAATCGAAATGTTACAAAAAATAGGATTTGTAACTGTTTTGCGAAAAATATAATCAAAAAAATGGAAAACACCTAGCAGAAGGAGTTGGAAATATGCATGATTGCCCAGACAGATTAACGATGAATCATTGATTTCCCATGCCTATTCCCGACTTTCAAACTTTGATGCGGCCACTTTTGGAAGCGCATGCAGACTACAAGGAGCATCTCAACCGAGATTTGGTCGAACGACTCGCTGACCAATTTCAACTCACCGAAGAAGAACGCCGCGAAATGCTTCCCAGCGGCCGTGCTCGATTGTTCGACAATCGAATTGCCTGGGCCAAGTCTCACATCCTGCAAGCGGGGCTTTTGATGGCGCCGCGCAGAGCCATATCGGTCATTACGGAGCGCGGCATGGAAGCCCTCAAGAATCATCCACAAAAGATTGACCTACGCGTTCTCCAAGAATTCGAAGAATACCGCGAATTC
>JBDLWB010000126.1:0-3904 GCA_039804425.1 Verrucomicrobiota bacterium | reverse complement strand
TCCCGCTCCGCATCGCCAAAGACAAATCGCCGATCCACCACACGCGACACACAGTGGTAAACCGCAGGTTTCACCAACGAATCCTTCCAAGGAGCCAACCATCGAGAACGTCTCACACCCCCAATCTACCCCAATCAAACCCAATGGCAAGGGAATTTTCAATAGTTTGTCTGTCACTATGTTAGTCTACCCCTCGTTACACCGACTACTAGGAGCGATTCCGTGGCTCTCTGATGGGGTATGGATGAGATTTTTTCTCAGAACTTTTCCACACCGATCTAGTCCACATGTCATGAGGTCGGCATACATGCGTTTAAGTTTGGTGTGTTCAGCCTCGATCTCTTTGATACGCTTGAGCTCTGAGGCACTCAAACCTCCGTATTTGCTCTTCCATTGATAGTAGTTTGGCTGACTGATGCCGTGTTGGCATTTGGCGGCTTTTGCATGGGGTTCGAAATCGAACCCTCAATCAGAGATGGTTCTGCGTAGGCCCCCACCCTAACCCACAAAGGTTGATGATGATCCCCATAATGCCTACCAATCACTCTGGTAGGCATTTTTTTTGCTGAAATTCAGCCCCGTCGCTGCAAAAACAGCTCTAAGCCATCGACCAAGGCAATCCAGCTCGCTTCGATGATGTTTTCGGAAACACCGACCGTGCCCCAATTGCAATCGCCATCGGTGCTGACAATCAAGACGCGCGTTTTCGATGCAGTGGCATCGTGACCATCGAGGATACGCACTTTGTAATCCACCAAGCTGACTTGTGAGATTTCAGGATAAAACGGCAGCAAGGCTTTGCGTAGTGCGACATCCAGCGCATTGACCACGCCATGGCCTTCGGCAACGGTGTAGGCGGGGGTGTCGTTGACAAACAGTTTTACGGTCGCCTCACAAACCGGCTGATGTCCATCGCGATACTGACGGAAACTGGTGTGATACTCCTTGAGGTCGAAGGGCTTTTGGTAGGAACCAATTTCTTTGCGAATCAACAATTCGAGCGAACCACCCGCAGCTTCGAAGGAGTAGCCGGCATTTTCTAGCTCTTTGACCGTTTGCAGCAGCTTTTTGGCTTCGGCGGAACCTTTTTCCAAAGGCAATCCCATTTGCTCAGCTTTGATCAAGATGTTGCTCTGCCCCGCCAGCTCGGAAACGAGAATGTTTTGCGAATTTCCGACCTCCTCAGGACGAATGTGCTCGTAGGTGCGCGCCAGTTTTTGCACGGCATTGACGTGCATGCCGCCTTTGTGGGCAAAGGCAGTGCGACCAACAAAAGCGGCGCGAGAGAAATGTGGGTTGTTAGAAACGTCGTCGACGAAATACGAGAGATCGCGCAATTTTTCCAAGTGCGGTGTCACTTGCAGTCCGAGCTTGAGCTGGAGGATCGGGATCACGGAAGTAAGATTGCAATTGCCCGTGCGTTCGCCGTAGCCATTGATGGTTCCTTGCACTTGCACCGCTCCGGCTTGCACCGCCGCAATGGCATTGGCGACACCGAGTTCGCAGTCGTTGTGAGTGTGAATGCCTAAAGCCACACCTGGGATGGCTGTTTGCACCGCGCGACAAATTTCCGCCACTTCCTGGGGCAATGTACCGCCATTGGTGTCGCAGAGCACAATCACATCGGCTCCCCCCTCGGCCGCTGCGCGCACCGTTCCCAGCGCATGCTCGGCATTTTCTTTGTAGCCATCGAAAAAATGCTCGGCATCATAGATCACCTCGCGACCATGTTTTTTCAGATAGGCGACCGTATCGCGAATCATCGCTTGGTTCTCTTCCACGGTCGTGCGCAGCACTTCGGTGACATGCAGATCCCAGCTTTTGCCAAAGATGGTCACCACCGGCGTCTCGGCTTCGAGCAGCAGGGCGACTTGAGGGTCGCTCTCGACCGCGAGGTCAGCCCGACGCGTCGAACCGAATGCCGCGAGCTTGGCGTGCTGCAGTTTGAGTTTTTTGGCTTCGCGAAAAAATTCGACATCTTTCGGGTTGGAACCCGGCCAACCGCCTTCGATGTAATCGATGCCAAATTGATCCAGACGCTCCGCAATTCGCAGTTTGTCCAAGCCTGACAATTGAAATCCTTCGCCTTGCGTGCCATCACGCAGGGTGGTGTCGTAGAGATACACAGGTTTCACGGGAGTTGACATCGCGCGGCGAACGTAGGGTTTCAACCCGCGTAAATCCAGCAAAAAGCATGCAAAAACATGCTCCCGGCAGGAATCGAACCTGCATTTGCCCTTTAGGAGAGGGCCGTTCTATCCATTGAACTACGGGAGCGCTGCCCTTTTCTTAGGCGAGCGACCGACTCCTGACAAGCATTTTGCCATCATCGCAGTGACTCACAACGCTCCCACTCGGCCCGCAGTTTTTTCTCGGAAATGCTTTGTTTGATCGGCACATTGGGCGCAAATAAGGAGATCCGATATTCCATCAACATCCATCCCATCGGCCACAGCTCGATGCGATCGGGCTCCGCGCGCCAAGCCCGATACCACGGCTCCCAAAGCTCGCGCACTCGATCCATTTTTTCGAGGTCTTTCTGAATCGGCAAGCTCTGCAGTCGATCCAAGCGCTGTCGCAAGGCCAGCAGTTGCCGAGGATAGTCGATGAGCACGACATAGCCCGCGCGCCACGCAAATTCTCGCCGCATCAGCCATTCGAGACACTCGACGATGTCATCGGAAATTTCTCCCAAGTACTTGGCTTGCCGCTGCCGCTCGCACCATTCTCGCAGCTCGGGCTCTTGCGAAACAATCGCATCGAAGGCTTTTCCCACCGGCACCGCCGCAACATGCCAATCACCACGCGCTTTTTCTGACTGTCGGGAAAATTCGTCCGAGGTCCGCGGCATGACAGCCCCCAAGGCTCCCTCCGCTGCCAATGACAGCAAATCTTCCCAACGCGTGCCACCGACGCCGACACGGGGAAGCTCGACTCTGGCCGCGAGACCTATGGGAAATTTTTTGTTCAGGTAGTTCACTTGATCGACCTGCTGCATCATCAACAAACGCACGCATCCCGCCCGATGCGACTGACGCGCTTGCTCGGCATGATGAAAAGCCCGCACGCCCACCGTTTTTCCTTCGTCAACCAAAGCGGGATAGACCTCGCCCCCTACGGTCGAAACCGACAAGGGCAAATCCATCGGCCACTCGGTCGCACCGCTGCACTGCCATTCTTCGTTGGCATGATCTTCCAATCGCTGACGCAAGAGCGGACGCAATGTTTCTTTGATCTCTGCCACATCGACCCCTAACAAAATTTCCTCGCCCTCATCATCGCAGACCCAGCATTTCACCTGCCACTCAGGAGGTAAGGCGCGCAGATCGATGTCGGACTCGGCCACCGCATAGCGCACGCGCTGTTGCACTCGTTGCGCCAGTGCTTTGACCAAGCTGACATCCGGCACGGCATCGGCATAGTCGTCGACAAATTGACGCACGAAGTCGGCAATCGGCTGGCACGCTTTGCGAAGGTCTTTCGGCAAGGCTCGCACGAGAAATTCCACACGATCTTCCAGGTATCCCGGCACGCCCCAAGACAGCAGATGCTCGGGAAAATCGCGCACTTGATCGATGTGCACACCGATGGTCACCCCATCATCGCGCTCACCCGGTGCATGAGCATAGTAGACGCTGTATTCTTCACCACGACAACTGACGCTATCGGGAAAGGCCGACATGTCTTCTAACAAATTCCCATCCCACACCACATCGCGCAGCTCGGCCATGAGTTGGTTTTCGTGATTCATCCGCCACTGATGAAAGGCTTTCGCAGTGCACATTTCCGCCGGAATGACGCGGTCGAAAAAGGCATACGCTTGCTCGTCGCTCCACAGATAATCGGGTCGACGCAGCTTGACTTCCATCAAACGCACTTGTTCGCGGAGTTGCACCAGATGCTC
>JBDLWB010000125.1:0-5491 GCA_039804425.1 Verrucomicrobiota bacterium | reverse complement strand
GAGGGGGCATGAAGCATCATGCGACGTGCGCGGAAGCGAGTTGGGTGATGAGATGAAAGATCGCGAAATATTTACCAACAGATATGATGGACAAAACAACATGGATTGCCGTGCTGATGGGCGGGCCTGGTTCCGAGCGCAAAGTTTCCTTGGCATCGGGGGCCGCAGTCGTCAAAGCCTTTCAGGATCAAGGATATCAGGCCGTAGCGGTCGATGTGACAGGGCCTGATTTTGTCCTGCCCGAAGGCACGGGGCTGTGTTTCAATGTGATCCACGGCACCTTTGGTGAAGATGGCACCTTGCAGTCGATTTTAGAACAAAAAGGCATTCCTTACACCGGTGCGGGAGTGGCGAGCAGTCGGGTCGCATTTGACAAAAATTTGGCCAAAGAACGATTTGTGGCAGCCGGCGTGCCCACACCTGCGGCCGAGATTGTCGACTTGCGTCAGGGATTGCGCCTGCCACAGATGCCTGTTCCGTTTGTCGTCAAGCCCCCGCGTGAGGGGTCATCGGTAGGGGTGCACATCGTGTTATCCGCAGATCAGGCGATGCCTGCCATGGAAGATGCGGCGAAGTATGGTGACGACATTTTGGTAGAGCAGTACATCGCTGGCAAAGAGTTGACCGTAGGAGTGCTCGATGGCGAAGCGCTGCCCATCGTGCACATCGCGCCGCGCAGTGGTTTTTACGACATGAGCAACAAATACCCATGGATGAATGGAGGTGATGGCAGCGATTACTATTGCCCGGCAGACTTGGATGAAGCGACCACGCGTGCGGTGCAAGAAGCTGCGGTTGCGGCGCATCGGGCGCTGGGGATTGAGGTTTACTCGCGCGTGGATGTCTTGCTCGATGCGGAGAATCGGCCCTACGTGCTCGAAGCCAACACCATCCCGGGAATGACCGAGACCAGCCTATTGCCCAAGGCAGCGGCGGCTCGTGGAATCCTTTTTGGGGATTTATGTTTACGGATTGCTGATATTTCAGTAAAGTTACGTTCGTAACGATGCCCAAAAAGAAGACCACGCGGGTAAAGCCTGTACAAGCCTCGAAACTCCTCACGGCTCGGATCATCACTCCGCGCATCATGTGGATTCGTACGCGCCGAGTGATGTCTTGGAGCTTCAAGTTTGCGATCTTTGCCGGATTGGTCGGTGCGGCGTTGTATGGGATGTGGGATTATGGGAAAAAGAATTTCTTAGAAAATCCTGAGTATGAATTGCGCATTATCAAACTCACTCCGAACAACGCCTTTGATGAGGGTGATGTTGTGACGATTGGAGAGATTCCGTTGCAAGAGAGCATTTTTGGGATTTCATTGGATGAGGTGGAAGAGCGTTTGATGGCAAGACCAGAGGTCGTAAAAGTCGACATCACCCGCGAACTGCCTGCGACCCTATGCGTGGATCTGGAAGTCCGTCAGCCCTTTGCATGGGTGCAATGTCATGCGCGTGACATGCAAGCGCGCACCCGTGACAAAGGCTATCTGATTGATCGCAGTGGTTGCCTCTATCCATGCCCACCGCGGCAATTCGAGAGTGCATGGCCCTTACCTGTCATCGTCATTTCCGCCGAAGAAAGCAGTTTGCTCGTGCCAGGGCAGGTCGTAGAATCGAAGTTTTTCTGGCGTGCACTGCGTTTGTTAGAAGTGGCAGAAAAAGCGATTCCTGGTCAAGGCCCGTGGATCGACAGCGTGCAGCCCGACAAGCCGTGGGCGATCAAAGTTTGGACACGCAGTGGCACCGAAGCATTATTCGGCATCGATGCGCATGAAACGCAGATGGAAAATTTGGTGCTAGCGATGAATCATGCGATGAATCAGGGGCAGCAGATCGCGCAGATCAATTTGATACCCGAGCGGAATTTGCCAGTGATCTTGCGTCAACCGAATGCTTCCACGAACGGGTCGAGAGCCAATCAACGGAGCTCGGCACAACCCTAACATTTTCTCTGATCGAATTATGGCACGCTCGAAAATTTATGTAGGTCTCGAAATTGGCACTAGCAAAGTTTGCATGCTGGTAGGCGAGGTGAAGAAAGACAACTCCGTCAAGATCCTCGGCATTGGTTCTGTGAAATCGGCCGGTGTGCGCAAGGGGGAAATCTGCGATTTCAGCAAAATACGTGATTGTGTGGAAGACGCGAGGCGCAAAGCGGAAGAATCCAGCGACGTCGAGATCGGCAGCGTTTTGCTATCGGTCACGGGCAGCCACATGATGGGAGTCAATAGCACGGGAACCTATCGTTTGCCCGATCGCGACAAACAGATCCATGCCGCACATCTCAAAGAGGCTGAGCAAATTGCTTGCAACATTCACCTCACCGATGAGCAAGTGATCCTGCATCACACGCCACGCATGTATCGTTTGGATCAATTGGATCACATGACGCCACCGATCGGCTTGTACAGCACTACCATACAATCGCATTATCACATCGTCTACGGCACAGAAACGCGCATCAAGAACAGCATCAAGTGCGTGAGAGAGTTGAACATGGACGTGGATGAGGTCGTATTTGCCCCGATCGCATCAGCGCAGTATGCCTTGAATGCGGAGGAAAAAGAACGAGGCGTGTTATTGATCGATCTCGGTGGCGGCACCACGGACTACGCGCTGTATCTGAATGGCGCCATCGCCGCGAGTGGTTGCGTTGCACTGGGAGGAGAGCATGTCTCAAACGACATCCACATGATTGCAGAGATTCCCTTCACGCGTGCAGAGAACCTGAAAATCTCTGAAGGCTATGCAACGGGCGAGTCTTCTCGCTATGTAAGCGACATCAAATTCCCCGTCGATGACAGTGGCTTTACCCACAAAGATGTGAAACGAGAATTGCTCAATGCCATCATCCGCGAGCGCATGGTGGAAATTCTGACACTGGTCAAAAAGCGGCTGCCAGAGGGTGCGCTCGAGCAACTTGGCTCCGGAGTGATCTTGCGTGGTGGTGGCAGTGCGATGAAAGGATTAAACCAATTGGTCACCGAAGTTTTTGGCGTAAGTGTCAATCAAAGTTCACGCGCTGAAATCAGTGGCGTGCAGGCGAACTTCCAAGATCCTCAATTCACCACCTGCTTGGGATTGATTCGATACGCGCAATATGCAGACGTTGAAAAAAGACGTAAAACCAAATTCATCGATGTCATTTGGCCCTTTGGTCGTAAATCTTAACCTTACCTCGCTATGATTGAATTTCCTCGCGAAACGCAACACACCATCCCTACATCTCAAGTGAAAATCATTGGTCTCGGCGGTGCTGGGGCCAATATGCTCGATCGCGTCGCGCTCGATGGTCTTGATGGAGCAGAAATTTTAGCACTCAACGCCGATGTCCGCACTCTTCAGGGCTCGGTGGCTACAGAGCGCATTCAGTTAGGGCGCAACATCACCAAAGGTCTCGGCTGTGGTGGCGACCCCGATCTCGGGAAAAATGTTACCTTAGAAGCAGAGACCGACATCCGCATGTCGATCAAAGGTCGAAAAATCATTTTCCTCTGTGTGGGTCTCGGCGGCGGCACGGGATCGGGCGGAGCGCCCATGGTGTGCCGCATCGCTCGGGAAGAAGATGCTTTTGTGGTGGTGTTTGCAACCATGCCCTTTGTGTTCGAAGGTGAGCGACGTCGTGCCCAAGCGCAAACCGCCTTGAACGAACTGGCGGTGTTGAGCAATGCCATGGTGGTGTTTGACAACAATCGCATGGGAGAATTGGTCGTGGCAAAACAAGGCATTCACGAAGCCTTCCAAGCGGGTGACAAAATGATTGCCGACAGCATCAAGGCGGTCATCCGACTGGTGACTCGTCCTGGGTTGATTCATGTAGGGCTCGATGAACTGATGACCGCACTGCGCACCACTCGTTCGCGCTGTCTCTTTGGATCCGGTGTGGCAAGTGGCAAAGATCGTGCGGCGAAAGCCTTGGCGAATGCACTGGCGAGTCCGCTGTTGGACAAAGGCGCTCTCTTGCGTGAAACGGCATCCTTGTTAGTGCACATTTGTGGTGGCGCAGACCTTACGCTTTACGAGGTCGAGCTGCTGATGCAGAAGCTGAGCAAGCAAGTGCCAGAAAAAGCGCACGTGTTATTTGGTGCGGCGATTGATGAGTCGATGCAGGATCAAATGAGCATCACCCTCATCAGCTCCTTGCCCGAAGAAAAGCTGCAAGAGCCGACCGAGCCCGAGGCGGTTGAAAAGCCCATTTTGGAGCCAACGGAAGGTTTTGGATTTGACCAAAAGCCCTCCGAGCCGATCACGCCATCGTTGGTGCAGCCTGAGCCCGTGATGCCGAGTTTTTCCTTCGATCCACCCGCCAGTGCGCCCATTGTAGAAAGCCCAGCACAGCCAGAAAAAACACTTGCGCCGCAAAAAGAAGTAGCGGCCTTTGCTGCGAGTGCAGCACCGAAGAGTGCCTTTGCCGATCCCTTGATCGCCAGCGATGTGGACGAGCCAAAAGCGGCATCGCCTTTTGCTGAGTCCATTGCCGCGGCTCCGCAATTGCCAGCGGACTTCACCACCTTGATCCCGCCCAAAACCGCAGTGGTCGAAACCAAGAAAGCACCTGCAGAGGAAACCCATTCTGCTGCCGCCGCAGCGCAAGAAATTCGCGAAGCAGCCACCACCCGCAAGCCGATTTTCGGTGCGGCCCGCAATCCTGCTACCCCGACCCCAGCGCCGACGCCCGGGGCGCCGATCAGCCACTTGCCGCCTCCTCGCAAGACCGCCAATGCGGCACCAGCGCCTGCCGCTCCTGAGGAAACCACGCCCGAGCTTTCTGATATGTTAGAAAAAACGCGCGACAAACGATCGCAGAATGGTCTTTTGATCGACGATGAAGACCTCGGTCGCTTTTCAGGCGTTTCACCCACCATGGAGGACGGCGACAATCTCGACATTCCACCGTTTTTGCGCAAAAAGAAAAAATGATCGGCGCGCGGTTGATGGTCGGGTGTTGGTAAGAATTCCGCTTGAGCGGCAGTAGGGAAGTGCATGGAGACGAAATTCGCATCCCGTAGCCATTACCGGCGTTGGCAGCGTTGGGGCATGGCGGTGTTTCGCTTGGCGATCATTGCGGCGGCCATGCTTTCACTCGCTCAACGCGGACCGAAGGCGTCGACGGATCTCGCTCGCTTTCGCCAAATCGCCGCAGAGCATTTTCCGAGCCTGGTGCGTTTGGGCGCGGAAAAAGACGGTTGGTATCCGATGCTAGGGGCAGATGATGAAGTCCTCGGCTGGCTCACCAGCACTTCGCCGCAAGGTGATGGCATCGTCGGCTACGCGGGGCCTTCGGATTTGTTGATTTTGTTGGATGCTACACGACATGTGCGTGCCGTGCGATTGCTGCACTCGGCGGACACCGTCGGCCACGTCGCAAAAGTCCAACAAAACTCGCGCTTTTGGGCTCAGTGGCATGGACAAAACGAAGCCGCGCTGGGTCGACCCGACGAGCCTGTACTGGTCAGCGGGGCCTCCTTGACGAGCGAAGCCATGACGCGTGC
>JBDLWB010000124.1:0-17169 GCA_039804425.1 Verrucomicrobiota bacterium | reverse complement strand
CCTTTAACTTCTTCATTCCCCCCTCCAGTCTTGATACGATCCGGAAAGCGAACGCGGTAGTAGAGCGACTGAGATCCTTCGATAGGCTTACGGGAAGACCACACGGCTTTTAGGAAATTCGAACCCGATTCGGTAAAATAAGCGAACCCGCGTGAACCTGCATCTTGGCTCATTGCCTCATCAGCGGCTGATGCAGGCAAAGATAGTTTGACAATCGTGGGGACGTCGGGTTGCGCAAAAAAGGTTACTTTCGCTTCAACCAACCAAGATGGGGATTTGCGTCCCGCTTGAAAAGGAACACCCAGAGAAAAGTGCTTGTAACTTGCAATGCCGATACCAACCGCGCAAAGCAGTAACACCGAAAAAATCAATCTTGTGCGAGAAGACATAAAGAAATCCTAGCGGAATATTTTGTCATCAGCAAGATAAGTCCGCGTAGGATCCACCCATCCAAGAACTTGAATTGTCTTCAAACCAATCAGAACTGGGCAAGTCATGTTGTTGCGATTATTCAGCGTGAATTCAGATTTGATTTTACGATCACCCAATTGAAAACTAAGCCGCACCACATTGCGTCGAACGGATTGACCACCAGGCTCCTTAATCAGTACGAGCCTCGACAAGGGAGCCTCAATGTCGTAGCGCTTCGAATCCTTCTTGTTCGGATCCGTTAAGACAAACTTTACCCATTTTTTCCCGTCACGCTCAAAAAGCTGCTGATTTTCAGCGTGCAGAGAACTTGTCATGGCACCTGTATCGAGCTTTGCATTGAGATGGTCGGGCATTTCAGCAATCCGAACTTTCTCGCGCCAGCCATAGATTTGCACAGGATCAGAGGAAACAGGACGTGCCACCTTGATCGTGTCCTCAGCCTCTTTCTTTTCCGCATCCGCTTCTTCATCCTCAACCGCATCGTTGACTTGTTCGACGTGCCCAGGCCTAGGATTGGTGACTGTGCTTTTCGCTGACGTCGACTGTTCTTGTTTAGCAGATTTTTCTGGGACTGGTTTTTCTTGCGCGCCCACCGATATGATGCTGATCACGCATAAGACCGATAGCAAACTAGTGAGCAAAGTGAAAATGCGCTTCATGATCAATCAACAACTCAGGGTAAGAAAAACGGGTCACCCTGAGGTGACCCATGGATAGAATTGCTTTATCGACTCGCAATCGGAGCCTTCGCTTGATTTGCTTTAAGCGACGAATCAGAAAGCCCTTTAGCCCAGGTATTGAACTCAGAAGCTTCAATCACTTCCAAAGAGCCAACCATATTGCCGTGGCCTTCCCCACAAAGCTGACCACAAACGACAGAAGTCTCCAATGTCTTGGTAGGCGTGAACCACATGGGAATTTCTTTACCTGGAATCGCATCTTGTTGAATACGCATCGGCACGATGGCATAATTGTGAATGACATCTTTGCTGCCGATATTCAAAATGGCAGGAATGCCTTTGGGAAGCTTTAGGATAGGACTGGTGAAATCATCTGCCGCATTCGGGTCCGTGTAATCGATGCCCAACTCATTGGTGCTGGAGATGGCAAATGGATCAATGCGACCAAACTTACCATCGTTACCAGGATAGTGATAGGTCCAACCAAACTGCCAACCGACGACGCGCACGCGAACGTGCTCATTTTGCACAACCAGTTTAAAGGTGTCGGTGCGCTCGCGCCACAATGGAATCGCAAAACCAAGAAGCAATACAGCCTCGACAATGATCACTGCAATTTCCACGTGAGATGATGCATGGTTTTTCACGCCATGATAATCAGCCTTAGGTTGTGCCGAACGACGGAAACGAATCAACGTGACCGCCATGTAAATCGACCAACCGACAAACAGGACAATCATGAACCAATGAACCACATCGATCAAGTGATCGACTTGGGGACCGTGATCAGAAAAACTATCTGGGATACCGAGGAATTTGGATGGAGACATAAGAGTGAGAGTAGGAAATGAAAATTAATCTTGAGCAAGCAGCGCGGCTTCTTCTTCCATCGCGAATTTTTTCGCGCGCATGGCCATGCGGACCATGAAAAAAACCACAGTTGCCATTACCAGAAGAATGACAATGAGCAGAAAAAAGATCGACCAACCAACGGCATCACTGCCGCCGAGTGAACTATTGGCCTGACACGTAACGCAACTAAAGAAAGAACTCATGATCTTACAAAATGATGCGAGCAGCTTTTTTCCAAAAATACACTGCATAAACTGGCACGAGAACCAGCCCTGCGACACCACTCCAGCCGATTGCCTTTGTCGCTGTGGTCACATCCACAGACAGCACGAAGGCCCACAAGACAAAGAACAAGCTCATCAAAAATGTGAACGTGACAAAGACAATGTGGAAGGTTTTGAGTGACATCGCAGTTCAGAAATCAAAGTTAGAAAGGAAGCCCGAAATTGAAGCCATTGAAGTGAATCGGATCACTTTTCGCCGACATGATCAAGACGATCATGAATGCAAAAAATACCATCGAACCAAAGAAAATCCAGTAAATCGCTTTTTTCTCGTGATTCAAGTGCATGAACACATAGCCAACAAGTGTTGCTTTGAAAGAAGCAATCAGCAGGCCGAGAATCATGTCCCAGACATCGAAGCCATGCACTCCAATGTCGAGAGCAGGGACCGTAGCGACAGCCACCGTAATACCGGTGAAGAGGAAGAGCACAAGACCGATGATCGTATAAGTCTTGATCGATTTTTTGATTTGTTCAGGTGAATCAGCCATAAGTCAAAAAGGGAAAAGTGATAAATCGATTACATCAAATAAAGGATGGGGAACAAGAAGATCCACACTAAGTCAACGAAGTGCCAAAACAGACCACCGACTTCGACTCGATTGGCGAGCCATTCAGGATTGCTTTGATACATTTTCTTGCCGCAAAAGAGGTAATAACCAAGAACTACAGCACCACCCACCACGTGAAGTCCGTGCAGGAAAGTCATGGTGAAATAGATCGCGTAGTAAGTGTTCCATGCTGGAGTAAACTTGCCACTCAGGAAAACAAACTCGCGAGGGACTTCAAGATGAGGAAAGGTATGCTTTGGCTCACGCAATTTGTAGTTTGGCCCCATGAACTCTTCACTCGTATGGATCTCTTCTTTACCACGATCAACACCATCAGCTTTTGCAATGAAATCTTTCCAACCAATGCGATAACGCTCTGTTGCCGTCGGTACCCGAATGGCAACACCATTTTCATCTTTGCCATATTTCGTCAGCAGTTCTTGCTCAAGCTTCGCTGTTTGGGCCTTATTCCATTCCCATGCTTCGCGAGCTTCCTTGCTGTTCTTGATCAGCCAAGTATTTTCAATTGCCACTTCGGGATCAATGCCTTTTTCCTCAGCCTTCATCACCACATGGCGAAAATCAATGGCATCGAGATTGTGGAATTTCACTGGGCTATCAAGCAATTTGCCATTGAGAACGGTGTCGTCGCGAAGGCGAGATTGCGTCGCGCCTTCTTTCACGTCGCGATGATAAAACCAAAAATTGGTCGTCGGCTTTACCGTAAAGTTGACGCTCGGAGTTTCGGTCATCAATTGTGGCTTAATTTTGGCAACATCGATATTCACATTAGGAGCCAATACCCAGCCTTTTTTGTCCGCATTTTCTGGTTTCGCATAAGCAGCCACCCACTCCATACGCAATGCTTCGGTGCGGACATCGGCGTTGTTCGAGCGCGATTTGATGTGATTTTTTTGAATCTTCTTCAAAAGATCTATCGAGAGCGGCGTGCCAGCAGCAATCGTTTCACCTTGCAGTGCCAGGTCTTCACTCAATTCCACCTTCGCTCCACTCGATGCAGCTTGACGAAGAATTTCATTCACCCATGGTTGATGAAAGCGCAAGGTGCTGATGGTTAGGCTATCTGTCGCCATGTGAATTTGATCCGCTTCAGCCAAGACAGGCTTACCATCTTTGCCTACCTTACCGGTGTCGGCCTTCTTATCATAGTCGAGGTGACCTTCCAAGATCGTGTAATCTTTCAAACGCACGGCTTGGTGATGCCACTTGACGTTGTATTCAATGGCTTTGAGCACCATGAACACAGCAGCACAAGCGATTGTGATGCTCATCGAAACCTGGAACATGCGCCAATTGCGCAACTTGAGCCCTGCCCAAGCAAAGACCACAGTGACCGAAGAAAAAATCAGCACAAACGTGTTAATCAATCCTGGAAGCACAGGGAGTGCGCGTTCTGGCCAAGGATAGTCAGCCCCCAAGCGAAGGTAAACGTAGGAGGAGAAAAATCCTCCGAAAAGCATAACCTCAGATGCAAGGAACAACCAAATGGCAATCTTGGAATTGACCATTCCAGTGTCCTTGCGCGGCGTAAAGATGTAGGGAATTTCCATAAATCAACGAGAGAAAGAGAGTCAGTGGGTAGTGCGGATGGGGTTAGTGCGCAGCAGGGACTGAGCTTGGCGATTCTGCTGGTGCCGAAGTAGCAGGCTTTTCCCACTGCGGCATATAATCTTTTTCCGCCCCTGGTTGGCTGTATTCGTAAGGACCACGGTAGGTGGCAACGTCAAAGGTGAAATTGCCATGGCCCGGAGGCGTAGGAGTAGCCCACTCCAGTGTGGTGGCATTCCATGGGTTGTCACTTTCCACTTTCTTCCCTGCGATCAAGGAGAGGAAAACATTGATGATGAACGGAATCTGGAAAGCAGCCATGATCCATGCAGCCCAAGACATCGTAATGTTCAGATCGATGTGCTGTGCAACGGTTTGGCCAAACACGTTGGCCGAATCGACAGTCTTTGCAAGGTAAGCATCGCCACCATTGTACCAACGGCGGTGGAAGCCAGCCATGCCTTGCACCAACATCGGGAAGAATAAGAAGTTCATGCAAACCAAGGTCGGCCAGAAATGCAAGTGATTGAGGGCTTTACTCAAATAACGCCCCGTGATTTTGGGATACCAATGATGCACTCCAGCAAACAAACCAAAGAGAATGCCCGGAGCTACCACGTAATGGAAGTGACCAATCACGTAGTAGGTATCGTGCAAATGCAGGTCCACCAAGTTAAACGCAAGCGGCAGACCCGTAAGACCACCGATACCAAACATCGGAATAAAGGCGCATGCCCAAATCATGGCAGGAGTAAAGCGGATCGAGCCACCCCAGAGAGAAATCATCAAGGCGGTCAACAAAATGACCGACGGTACAGAAATCAAAACCGTGGTGATCTGGAACCACGTCGAGATCTTTGGTCCCATGCCCGTGAGATACATGTGGTGAGCCCAGACAATGAATGAAAGGAAGCCAAGCACGATCACGCCGTAGACCATCGACTTGTAACCCCAGAGTGGACGACGTGTGTTAGCAGGGATGATTTCCGCAACGCATGCGATGGCCGGCAGCAGAAGAACATACACCTCTGGGTGACCCAAGAACCAGAACAAGTGCTGGAACAACAGCGGGCTGCCACCGCCGGAAAGCTCAACCAAGCCTTCCGACTTCGTGAAAAGACCAGTAGGCATGAAAAAGGAAGAATGGAAAACGCGATCAACCAACTGCATGATGCCAGCAGCTTCGAGCGGAGGAAATGCGAGCAAAAGCAAAAAGCCCGTGACCAACATTGCCCAAACGAAGAATGGTAGTCGCATCCAAGTCATACCGCGAGCGCGGAGATTGATGATGGTGGTGATGAAATTCACCGAACCGAGCAAGGATGACGTGATCAGCAGCACCAGACCCAGCAGCCATTGCGTTTGACCAGCCAACCACTGATTCACGATTTGACCATCGGCAAAGCCCGCGAGAGGAGAGTAGTTCGTCCAACCCGACTTTGCCGCGCCCGATTCCATGAAAAACGAAGCACACATCACCAATCCCCCAACCAGATAAATCCAGTAAGAAAGCATGTTCAGCTTCGGAAACGCCATGTCCACAGCGCCAATTTGTAGCGGCGTCACATAGTTGCCAAAAGCACCGAATCCCAAAGGAACCACGCCCAAGAACACCATGATCGTGCCGTGCATGGCCCCAAACATGTTGTAGGTGTCACCCGTGACCTTGCCATCGGACAACCAACGCGCTTTCCAAGTGTCCGTGAACACCCAGCTCATCCAACCTGGCAATGGCTCATGAGGATAAGCAATCGACCAACGCATCACCATCATCAAATAAAATCCAAACAACAAAAACAACATTGCTGTGATCCCGTACTGGATGCCGATCGTTTTATGATCTGTCGAAAAAACATATTTTTGCAAAAAGCCAGGCTCATGATGATGGCCATGATCGTCATGATGACTAGGATCTGCTGTCGCTGCGTGTGCACTCATGGATGTAAAATGTAGTTAAAAAAGCCTAGCAAACCTTGATATTTCAGCGATTTTCCTTGCGTTGAAACGCACATTTTATCGCCTTAAGCTCGAAATTTGCCTGCGACAAAGTGTACCTCTCACCCCTGCTTGTAAAGGAAAAGATTCGTTTTTGGGCAACTTTGTGAAATTTTTCACAAGCATTCCTACATGAGCTAGCCAGCAAGACCGTAGCGATCTTTTGTGGGAGACAAAAATTCCTCCCAAGAGGCATCAAAGGCCTGCATGCGAATGCTGTAATCCGGTTTCCAGCGAGGAGCTACAGGCTTGTTTTTCGGGTGCATATTCACTTCATGAGGCAATTTGCTGCCTTTGCGTGAATTGCATTTCACACAAGAAGTGACAATGTTGTCCCAAGTCGTCTTACCTCCTTTTTTTCTTGGAATGACGTGATCCAAATTCAATTCCGACTCAGAAAACGACTTCCAGCAGTATTGGCAGGTGAACTGATCACGCCAAAATACATTTCTACGCGAAAAGGTGATTTCCTTGCTTGGCAATTGATCATAAATCGCCAAAACGAGAATTTTCGGCACCCTTAAAGACACTCGAACAGATCGAATCATCAGTTTTGCGGGCTCGCGTTGCGAATAGTGCAACCAAGATGAAAAGTCGTGTGTCTCGTATTTTTCAACACCTTCTTCCTGCACAACTCGAGCATGACCAACGCTAAGAAGATGGACGGCCCGACGCACCGTACATGTTTGTACTGGCTGCCAATTCCGATTCAGAACCAGCACGGAATTCTCCAATACCCGATCATTCATTCACCATTGGAAATACAGAAGAAAGGCCACCAAGACAAGAAGGAAAATCGCACAATTTCGACTAGGCGATCATGATAGGAAAAGCCATGCTCTATATGGCAGACCATTGGGGAAAAGTTTTTCTCAATGAAGGGAAGCCGAGTTGACAGAATTTCAGAATTTTTCAGAATTTCGCCATGGCAATCATCCCATGATTCACCATTCCGATCCATTTTCGTTGAGGATTTCCGAGTATTGGTTCATTACCTTCTATGGTCATTCGGAAAATTCTGAAATTCTGTCAAAACCAGTCTCGATAACCAACTTGCGTTCCTATCGTGGAAAATTCTCTCCCTAGCTTGATCGCCCTGACAATTTCGACTAGGCATCGCGCCAGGGATTCTGAACTGTTATGGCCCTAAAAAATGCCCATTTGAGGCGCAGCGCTCCATCAAATCTCGCCTAGCACGAATTCGACGCTACCCAGAGTTTCATGGCGACAGAATGATCGGAAACGCTAATTCTTCACAGGTAATGCGATCGGCGCCCCGCCGTGACGTGGCTTTGTGTTGAATGCATACAAGTCCAACCACATCATCAGACGCGCTGCAAATTCACGCCATTTGGTTTTTCGACCAGCGGGTCCATCGACATCACGTGCATTGAATCCGCTTACCAACATCCCATGCGCTTCACCAATACAAATCGCCCGCTCATTTTGAAACTGCTGAGAAACAAAGAGGCAACGATGCACCCCGAAGACGGTTTTCGCTCTCACCACAGAATCGAGAGTTCGCAATCCAGCGAAGTCGCAAACGATTCGATCAGCCGGCACTCCCCTTGCAATCAAAGCCATTTTCATCTTTTTCGGCTCGTTGTAATACTTGCTCCGATTGTCCCCTGAAACAATCAAACAACTCAGTTTGCCCGCATGCCAAAGGGCCGCAGCAGCTTCCATCCGATACTTAAAATAGAGGTTTTCGCGATTGCGAAATTGATCATCGCAACCAAAAACCAGCGCAACTTGAGGACCTGACACCTCTGAAATTTTGTCAAAAGTCTTACCTTCCGCCTGTTGACGGATGCGAAGTTGAATCCACAGAATCGAAATCCCAGCAATCACAAACAATAATAGCATCAGTCGACAAAGGAATCGCCATATCCTGCGCCTATTCGCATTTCGATGCCTATGGAATGACTCCTGATTCATGCGTCCACTCGATTCGACTTTTTGGTCCTACTCCACCATGACTTCATCGCTTCACTAAAACGACTCACCATCGGCTGCGCAGGTGCCAAAACACGCAACCGCCGCGCCATGGGCAAAAAGCGCGCTTGATCATCTCTGCCAAGCCATTCTCCATCGATCTGAATCGGAAAATCACGGTCACATCGCACACAGAAATCCGATGCCTGCAGATGTACCACCGAGTCAGAAAGGTCAACTCCCCCGCGCATCAAGTTGGTGAGTGAATCCAACACTAAGCGATAGCCTGATTCCTGAAACACCAATACATCAAGCATTTCGTCTTGATTATCAGCGTTGCGAAATAATGGAAACTGCCCCCCGTACAACGTGCCATTCCCTGCGAGAACCGCCACACCTGAAACATTTCTTCCATCACTAGTAGTGAGATGCATTGTCGGCGGCTTCTCGCCCAGCACTTTCACTGCCGCAAGAAGATAGGCAAGAGGGCCCAGCATTTTTTTGCTCTCCCAAGTGGTTTCTTCAATGACCGATGCATCAAAGCCAAGACCTGCCATTTGCATGAAGGGCCGCTGATTTACAGTAAATAAATCAATCTCGCGAATGAATCCTTGCTCGATGACTTGAAAGGCGCTTTCCAAATTGCCGTAAGGAATGCCTAATTCTCTGGCAAAAACATTCATCGTACCTGTAGGAATCACACCCAATGACGTGACGGATCCCGCAAGCCCCTGAACAACGGCATTCAATGTGCCGTCGCCACCCGCTGCAACTACTACAGGCTCGCCATCCGCAGCAAACTGCGATGCCAGCGCACATGCTTCCTCAGGTGTCCTCGTAGCATAAAGAGCAAACCTCGTCGCACGCTCCATAATGAAACGAACCGCCCGCTGCGCTCGTTGACTCCGCGCTTTGGGGTTGAAAATTAGTGGATATCGAGGTGGCGAAGTCACAGATGGAGCTTACACGAAATCCACTAACATTCCCATGATAATTTCACTTCATTCGCTCACGTTCTTCACGGATCACGGCGACGGCGTCATATAAAGCAAAAATGATCACAACAAAGACCATAACTAATACCATAAGCCAAAAAATACCAAAACGCCACACTGAGCGAGATAGCCAAGGAGCCAAAAAGGTCATTCCCGATCCGAGGCAAATGACCAGAAAAAGCAATAATCCACCCAGCCACTTCCGTCGACTCGCGCGATCGACCAAGATTGCGCGCGACAGCACCGTAGCATTCGAACTAGAGAATTTTGCCATTTTCATAAAAAAAGCGGATCCCATCACTAGGACCCGCTCGGAAAGGAATGAACCAATTTACTTTGCAGCCACTGGCTTCAGAGTAATCGGATCAACCAACGTCGCAGGATCCACTTTCTCACCAGGTAGATCTTTTTCATGAGATTTCAACTCATCGGCTGTTACTGGTGCGGCTGGATTCTTGCGAGCTGCAGCAATATCCAACGCTGCCTGGGCCATTTCTGGTGAAACCACATCACCCACTGCATTGCCAAAACTATTGCGAATAAAGGTCATAAGATACGCCAAATCTTGAGCACTCATCCCCCCACCCTGAGCAGGCATCACACCAGCGCCATACACTTTGCCAGTGCTGGTAGGACCTTGCAAACCATTCAAGATCACTTGCGCAAAACGTTCTGTGTGACCTGTTGACCAAGCAGAACCAACTAACGAAGGGTAGTTGACCCCATCGCCTTTCGCATCGGCGCCATGGCAACCATTGCATTTGGCACTATAGAGTGCCTGGCCTTTTTTCACATACAAATCCAAAATGGGCTTAGGCGGCAGTGCTTCGTCATCTGCGGCACCAGGAGCCTTACCGCGAACATAATTCGGCTTCACTTGGGTGTCGTAGTCGAACAACGATCCGCTGGTCGTGCCGAGCACAGCACCCCCTACAATCAGCATCACAGCACACAACGCAAATGTAGCGATCGATAAAGGTTGCTTATCAGCACCAGGATTCGAAAACTCGCGAGCAGCAGCAGCCGTAGCTTCAGAGCCATGGGCTTTCGTGACATTAATGACTTCGTCCAAATCCGGACGATTCGATGGAGAAGATGAGTCTTGTGACATGTCAAAAAATAGTGTTAGGTGAAAAAACCGCAAGAGGAATTATTTGTCGGCAGGCTTAGGCGGAGCAAAGTTCAAAGAAGCTGGTACAGCATCGTTTTTCTTCATCGACATCAAGTAACTTACCAAAGCACGAGCCTCAGGCTTTGGCTTGGTTTGCCCCGACTTTGATTCCGAAAACAGAAATGCAACCGAGGGGCAAGTCGACCAACGCTTTTCCACACGCTGACGTGGATTGAACAGGTGCTGATAAAGCAGCGATTCGGGAGAAACCTTCATCGAAGCATTCCAGGCATCACCCAGCTTTTCTTTCAGTGCAGCGTTCTGCTTAATCGCCTCTTTTTCATAGCGTGTGCCCACATTTGATAAATCTGGTCCAATACGCATCAAGCCAATTTGAGCGAACTTTTCGTCCTTGTAGTCGAAAGCATTCGATTCACGACGCGTATCCCCGCGATCAGGATCTTGTTTAAAACCAGCAAATCCATCACGATGAATATCATTGCCTGCATAAGTAGGACGCACGACTTGCGTGTGGCAAACATAACAACCATTTTGCGCATAGACCGCAGCACCATTGCTGATTTGCCCTGTGCGCTTGGGGAAATAAACGCCCGTCTTTTCATCGACAGCTTCCACATAAGGCACTGGCTGGAGTTCACGAGTTTTAAAAAACGGTACTACCACGGCAAACAGCCAAGCTGCGCCGAAGGTAAACGTCATACCCAAAGAAAAAAAACGAATTGTCATAACGAGATAAAACTGAGGTTACACAGAGATTAGTGAGCGACAACGGTTCCTGGGCCGGCGTTGTCAATGTCACCCTCAGGACCGTGAGGGTTATCTGAATGGGGATGACCCAACAATGTGGGGTGAGAGGAACGACGGCCAAGACGCATCCACATGAACAACAAGTGCAAGCAGAAGAACAAATTCGAAATCAAAACAAAGCACCAAGCGATAAGGGTCGCAATGAGATAAGGATAGGCACGTGCCACCGCATTTTCCCATGGGAATTTGAAGTCCTCTTGACCTTGGCCATGAAGCAAGCCACCAAGCACAGCCAGTACGGCAACAGTGATCACACCATACATCGAAAACAAGAAGTGCCACTTAATGAAGCGCTTCGAAAGCCACTCGCGACGCGTCACGCGAGGAACGATGAAATAAATGGCGCCAAACATGACAAAACTGAAACATCCATAAATTCCAAGAATGTCCATGCCGTAGGAAGTAATGCTGAACTGAGACAAGGGCAATGTAGAATTGGGCAAGTTGGTCAATACACTAGCTACACCCAACAGCAGCATGCACACGACACCCGCCGCGGTAAATCGGAGCGCAGGACTGTAGGCGAACTTATCTGGAGCAGAAATCATCGTGCGCAATGTGCTAATTGCAATGGCTGCAGTCGGAACGCCAATCAGCACTGCAGCTGCCGCGCCCAGATAGGGCAAGAAGAACGGAATCGGTGCGCCTGCGAGCTTCTGCATCCCAGCCCACGGTGCGACGAGAGCCAATGTCCAAAAACCAATCAACGATAACGAGTAGCTATGCACGGGACGCCCTGTGATCTTGGGTGCGAGGTAATAAGCCGCCGCCGCCGCTGAAGGCAAAAAGAACAAGTAGGTCAAACCAGAACGAAACCATGCCGCCACGCCTGCAGACATCAGCGGGTTTCCACCCACCAAGAAAATCAAGACGAATGCCGTCACCAAAATCCAAGGGAACCAGATCAATGCCGCAATCGCATACCATTGTGCAACAAATACTTCACCTGCAGCGCGGACGCGAAATTGAATCATCGTCCAGACCGCAATCAATGCGTATGCCAAAAGCATCGCTGGCCATGTCATCGTTGGGAATTCCATCCAGGGCACACCAGAACCATAACCCAATAAAATGGCTATCGTGCCCAGGGCGATCACGAAATTCCATGCGTGTCCCGCCGCAAGAATGATGCCAGAAGCGTGATTTTCCGAACGTGTGAGACGTGCAACCAACCAAATCAATACACCAAAGGCTGCCTGACAGCCCCAACCGTAAAGCAAGGTCGAAATGTGTGCTGCAAAAACACGACCTTGAGTCAAAAACGCGCAGCCGTCCAAAAACTCAGGCGACACCATTTTCGCGACAGCAATGATGCCAAGAATGAGCGATACAGCGAGCCATACAGCACCACTAGTGAAAAAGAACATCACGGGATGGCGCAGCGAACGGTCAATTGCGGTGCGCAATTGGGCATCTTGCTCAGTGGATGTAGGAGATACAGAGGACATCGGAATTAAGAGGAATATCGTTAAAATTACTTCGGTGATTTCAGGTCTTTCACTTCGAGCGCAGGAAGCCCCACTTCACCACGGAACGCTTTGACTTGATCTGGAGTGACAGCAGATGCTTTGTTGCCAAACGAATTGCGAACATATGTCAAAACATTGGCAAGCTGTTGATCAGACAGATGCGCTACAGCCATCATCGGAGCAGCTAATTTGTATTCAACACCTTTGACAGTGATTGGGCCAGCAAGACCGCGAAGAGTAATGCGTATCGGGTTCTCCACAGGACCAACGACCCACTCTGAACCAGCGAGAGGTGGAGCTAGATTGGGAACTCCCTGACCTTCTGGACCGTGACAAGCTGAACAGAGTGCATACTCTTGCTTCCCTGCTTCCATCACCTTAGGGTCAATTGGTGCAGAGGCATCATTTTCTTTAATTTTTACGGGTGTAGCACTAGCTGCTTTCTGCGCAATTTTTTGTGCAGCTTCGGTTCCTGGTATAACTTGTTCCGGTTTTTCTACGGCCGCAGCTTTTGCTGCTGCGAGTTGCTTGCCTACATGAACGAAAACATCAGAAGGCTTAACCTGCACCAACTTACCTGGCTCGATTTCTTTGTAGGAAAAATTTGCTCCTTGTGCAGCATCGACTTTCGTGCGGTTCTCATAACGAGCACCAGCAACAACATCCTCCAAAGTTTGAGGTTCTTTACGATTCACTAATGCCAGCAATGCGAGGGCGATGCCAAACAATGCGAAAACACCCAGTGCCCAAAAAAAGGCTTTGAAACGTACGATGGGATTGTCTTGTGAAGGGTCCATGATATGAAAATGCTACAATTTAATCAGTTAGAAAGATTCGCTGACTCCAAAATGCGTGGGTCACGATGCGGATAGAGAGCGTGCTGCGTCAGTGCGCGAAGATAGAAGAAAACAAAACCAGCGCCGATGGTGACAAAAGCGAGAACATCACCCAACCACGCGTTCGGAATCGTGACGGCAATGTCGCCGAAGGTTTTATGGTCGATATTCCCCAAAGAAATCCCACGCTCAGGAATGACAGCGAGATAGAGATCAAGCGCATGCACCAGCAACATGTAAATGGCAACGGCACTCAACAAATAAGGCTTTTTCTTCAGCCACTGTTGCAGCAGAACGACGAAAGGAAGAACAAAGTGCAGGATCACCAGAGCAATGCTTGCAATGTTCCATCCCTCGGTATTCCGAATCAAGTAATACTTTGTTTCCTCGGTGATGTTGGCATACCAGATCAAGAAAAACTGAGAGAACGTTACGTAAGCCCAGAACACCGTGAAGGCGAAGAGCAACTTGCCCATGATGTGGAAATGCTCCTGACTCACCACGTGCTTGAGGTATCCGGCACGACGCAACAGATAGACCGTGATGATGATGACAGCCATCGAATTGATCGCGCAACCGGCAAAGATGTACACACCATACATGGTCGAGAACCAAGTGTAGTCCATGCCTTTCAACCAATCGAAGGCGGCAAAGGTAACCGTCAATGCCAAGATCGGCAAGAAAGCAGCAGCGCGTCGACGTGCGATGAAAAGATGCACCGTGCCAGGATTCGGATCCGTATCCTGTGCGGTCGAAAGCTTGCGCAAACGATAAATCACAAACCCGAGTGCTGCGAAAAACATCACTGTGCGGAAGTACCAAAACGGCAAATTCATGAACCAATGCTTGTTGTAAAGCAAGTGGTCAGCGTGATGCAGACGCTCGGCCATCGTCGAGGCCATCGGCACGGTATCGCCCGTGAACAGATAACGGAAGCCATTCAGCACCCAGTTCCAAGAACCTGCGAGCCATTCGGTCGTCAACGTCATCAGCGAAATATCGCCACCGACCTTGCGATGTGTGTTCATCCACTCAAACAGATAATGCTGCACGTTGGGGCAAAGCAAAGGAATCGCAAAAATGCTCAACCAAGGAAACACCGAACCCAAGTTTTCCATCACACGACGCACACTCGTGCCCCAACCGCTGTTCGAAACATTGTGCAACAGCGTCCAAAAGCAACCGCCTAAGGCCAGCGTGAAGAAGTAAAACAAGGCAAAGACCCATGAGTAAGCGTAGCTCCCCTGCTGCGACTTAGGAGCCAAAAACAGGAAGTAAATGCTGAGCAAACTACCCAAGACCATGACCGCCAAAGAAACGGTTTTGACCTTGCTGATCTTGGACGGATCCAAGTGCTCGCCATTGACAGGGATATCGTGGGATGTGACGTGGTGTGCCATCGTTCTGTAGGGAAAAAAGTTAAAAAATTAGGGAGCTTTCGCGGCTTCGTCTTGGAGTTTCTTGCCTTCTTCATAGGCATCCTTCACTAGCTCGTAAGGAGCGCTACGAGCCATCTGCATGGCGCGGATGTAAGCAATGATCGCCCAGCGATCGCGAACAGGAATGTTGTAGGCATAACCAGACATCTGACCTTTGCCCTTGCTGATGACTTCAAAGAGTCGTCCATCAGGATAGCTTTGCGCCGCGTAAGGACCCGACATCAAATTCGCAATGCCTGGCACACCGTAGAGACCAGTGATGCCACCGCCGTCGCCCGATTTGCCGTGGCAAGCCGAGCAGTAGACGTTAAAACGTTCTTCACCGCGCTTCAGCAACTCAATGGAGTTTTGCTCGGTCAACTGCAATTCATCCGGCATGCCCGTGCCGTAAAAATCGCCGTAGTGACCCGTGTAGTAATAACCGGTAGCACCAGAGAATTCATACTCTGGGATACCGCCAAGCTTGGTCTCACCATCGGCGCGGAAGCCGCGCGGTGCCGTATCTTTCACAGGTTGACGGGCACCTTGACCATCCGCAAAAAAGTCGCTTTGCTTCTGCGCTTTCAAGACATCCTGGTCATCCATGTCAGGCAGCAGCTGAATCGGTGGCTGCTCAAAGAAGTGACCACGATATTTGAAAATACCCACGACCGTGACGGCGACAATGGCGTAAATGAGGAAAAAGTATTTCATGTCAAAAGATAGTTCGAGGGATTACGCAGGTTCTTCTTCGATCAGTTCAATGCTAGCTCCGCCGATTTCTGCGAGAAATTCTTTCGTGCCAGTGGCCGAGAATTGGGGATCACGTGCTTCGAGAGCAATGAAAAAGCCGTCATCGGTCGCACGCTCGAATTGCTTGCTGGCAAACAAAGGGTGATTGAAACGAGGCAGTTTCATCAAGCCGAGCAGTCCAAACAATGTCGTGAAACCCGAGAACAGAATCGTCAACTCGAACATGATTGGGAAAAACGCTGGCAGGGTGAAGAAGTTCGTCGGCTTGCCTTGAACAACTGTGGGGTAAATCACCACTTGCGTAGTGTAGGCCAACAAAAACGCAGTGATGGTGCCAGTCATGCCACCAAAAAACACCAAATAAGGCAAAATCGAGCGCTTCAGACCCATGGCCTTATCCAGACCGTGAATCGGATAGGGCGAATAGCAATCCCACTTGGAGAAACCAGCATCGCGCACTTTCTCTGCTGCTTTGTAAAGAGCCGAGGCGCTCTTGAACTCCGCCAAGTATCCGTAAACTTTTTTCCGTGTTGTACTCATGTTATCAGCGATTCAAATGTTCAGCGATTCAGACCGTTGTGCCTTTGTCCGTGGTTTCAGGAAGCTCCGCCTGGTATGCGGCAATCTTGACTGTGCCATCGTCCGGATGATCATTCAGGTCATCAAAGTGAGGATCTGCTTCGCGCAAGGTCCACTTCACCTCAGCAATGTTGATGCAAGGAAGGAATTTCAAGAAGAGCAAGAAGAGCATCAAGAACATGCCGATGGTGCCGACAAAAAGAATGATCTCGAAGGGGCTCGCCGAGTAGTATTTCCAGTCACCTGGCAGCCACATCCGCGCCAGAGTGGTGACGATGATGACGAAACGCTCGAACCACATGCCGACGTTCACCGCCATCGAGACTGCCATGATCACCCAGAGGTTTTCGCGGCACTTTTTGAACCAGAAAACCTGCGGAGAAATGACGTTGCAAGACATCATCGCGAGATAAGCCCACCAGTAAGGACCCGTCATGCGGTATTTGAAGGCTTCCATTTCATAAATGGCACCGGAGTAGAAGGCGACGAACAACTCCATCAAGTAGGCGTAGCCAACGATGGTGCCCGTAAGCAAAATGATCTTCGCCATGTTCTCGATGTGTTTCATCGTGATCATGTCATGCAAACCATAAATGGCACGAGCAGGAATCATAATCGTCAACACCATCGCGAAACCACCGAAGACCGCACCCGCAACGAAGTAAGGTGGGAAAATGGTCGTGTGCCATCCAGGAACCACCGAAGTCGCGAAGTCGAACGAAACGACTGAGTGAACCGAAAGAACCAGAGGAGTCGAAAGAGCTGCCAGCAACAGGTAAGCCATTTCGTAGTGACTCCACTGACGGTTGCCTCCGCGCCAACCGAGAGCAAAAATGCCGTAAAGCATTTTGCGCAGACCAGGCTTGGCACGGTCGCGAATCG
>JBDLWB010000123.1:0-4691 GCA_039804425.1 Verrucomicrobiota bacterium | reverse complement strand
GTAACGCTTGTTTGCATTTTGCTGCCCTCTTGTTTTCTCCGTGCTCCTGATTACACCCTGGTCACTCACAGCTACCAAAGACCTCGTCTCGGAGAAAAATCATTCACCAGCTACGACAGTCAGAGCTTCCCCTACCGAAAATTTCTTTCTTCTCGGACAAATGCTCCTGCATTGCGCACTGTTGTCATCGGCATCCACGGCTTTTGTGGGGCTTCGATCGATTACGAAAATCTCGGGCACTGGCTAATGCAACACCAACCCGAGATCGGTCTCTATGCTTATGATGTGCGAGGACAAGGATTCGATCCACTGGTCGAACGACGCGGCGATATCGATAACCCGCAGCACTGGTATCGTGATCTAACCACTTTTACCGAATTGGTGCGTCGTCGTCATCCAAGTGCGAATATCGTCTGGCAAGGTGAAAGCATGGGAGCATTGATCCTCTCGCACACCTACCGACATGAGCTCGCCGAGGCCCGCACGCCTCCCTGCGACGCCATCATCATCACCTCTCCCGTCGTCACCACGAAAAACGGACTAGCTCCTTGGAAAAAAGAGGGCGTTCGCCTGATGGCACGCGCTTTCCCTTACCAACGAGTCTCCATCGATGCGCTTTCGGGAGGCGAAAAAATCTCCATGACGTCGACTTCAACTCATCAAGATCAGTCCGACATCAATTCCTGGAACATTGAACGACACACCCTCCGCTTGCTCTCCAATCTGGGCACACTGATTGATCAAATGCCCGAATGCGCGCAATCGTTCCAAGTGCCAACACTCATCGTTCATGGCGGAAAAGATTTTTTTGCCACGCCACAGCAGGTTCATTGGTTTTACCAACAGATTCCTCCATCTGTTAGAAAAAAACGACTTTTTTATCCATCAAGCCATCACTTGCTGATGTATGACACTCAGAAAGAACAAGTTCTTGCTGACATCACGGATTGGCTCATGGAATTGCCCGCATCGCCCCAGCTAGAAGTCGGCGCTTATAAGTAGGTGGTCAGCGCATCAACGTGAGCTTGATCGAGTCGTCGCACCAAGGCCGTGGTCAGTGCGACCATCGCGAGGTAGTCATTGAGATCAATGATAGAATTGTGCGAATGAATGTAGCGCGCCGGTACTCCCAGCACGATGCTCGGGATGCCCGAACCCGCTTGATGAAAGGAGCCTGCATCCGTGCCGCCACTGCGACGCACCGTGACTTGATGCGCAATGCCTTCTTCTTTGGCGACTTGAATCGCCAACGCAGCAAGCCGCGGGTTGGTGATCGCTGTCGGATCGAATAAGCGAATTTGCACGCCTCCACCCAATCGGCCTTGAGAATCCGCACGAGAAAAGCCCGGCGTGTCATCGGCAGGTGGACCTTCAAGCACAATCGCGACATCAGGCTTCATCGCATGCGCCGCAGTTTTCGCTCCGCGCAAGCCCACTTCTTCCATCACCGTGCCTGCAAGAATCAACCGATTGGGATGGATCGACTCGCTCAACATTTGTCCACTTTGAATCACCGCCGCCATGCCAACGCGGTTATCGAAGGCCTTCGCCATGTAGAAATCTTCCCGTGCCATCGGCGTAAAGGCACTCACGGGCGCAATCGGATCGCCCAGATGAATGCCCATCACACGCTCGGCTTCATCGCGCGATGATGCACCGACGTCGATGAACATTTGATCCAGCGGAATCACATTCGAACGCTGTGCTGCCGGCAGGAAATGCGGTGGACGCGACGCCACCACTCCCAAAATTTTATCGCCACGGCGCGTGCGAATTTCCACTCGTTGGGACAACAAACTATGCTCCCACCATCCACCGACGGCGACGAATTGCAAAAAGCCATCGGTCGTGATGTTTTGCACCAAAAAACCCACTTCGTCCATGTGCCCCGCCACCATTACCCGCGGTCCTTCGCCGCGCTCACAAAACACCGATCCACAGTTGTCGGTGCTCAATTCGCCATGACGCTCCAGTTCATCGACAAAAATCGCCCGCACCTCATCTTCGTGTCCAGGCACGGAGTGCGCCTCTGTGAGCTCCTGCAGGAGTGATACCGCCTTGCTTTGCATGCGCAAATCTAAGCAAGCACCAAGGCTGGTGCGAGAAAATTTTGGCGAACTCGTGAAAATCAATCGATGATGACCGACTTCGGGTCCCAAGTAGGCTTCGGATAATCCATCTTCAACGCACGCAGTTGATCGAGCACCAATTGCGCGACCACCAAGTTGCGATACCATTTCCGATTGGAAGGGATCACATACCACGGCGCATGCGCGGAACTCGTCTTACTCAAAAGATCATCGTAGGCGGCCATGAAGTCATCCCAATAGACCCGATCTTGCAGGTCTTCCGGGAACAACTTCCAGTGCTTTTCTGGTTGGTCGAGCCGCGATTGCAATCGCGCTTTTTGCTCTTCCGGGGAAATGTGCAGGAAAAACTTCAAAATCGTCGTGCCTTCATCGACTAGCATTTTTTCGAAATCCAAAATGTGCTTGTAGCGCTTTTTCCACACGGATTCCGCACGAAGCTTTTTGACTCGCACGGCAATGATGTCTTCATAATGACTGCGATTGAAGATCACAATCTGCCCATTGCCAGGAACATGAGGATGCACCCGCCACAAAAAATCATGAGCCAGCTCTTCCTCGGTGGGTTTTTTGAAGGCTTTGACGGAAATCCCTTGGGGATCAACTCGCGAAAAAACGTGCTTAACGCAGCCGTCTTTACCACCGGTATCCATCGCTTGCAAAATGATCAAAATGCGATGCTTACCCTGCGCATAAAGAACTTTTTGCAAGGCCTGAATCTCATCGCGTAGTTTGTCAAACTTGCGCTCGGCCTGATGGCGCATCGTCGATGGCACAAACGTCTTGTCGTCGGGATCCACATGCGCAAGCTTGAGCGGTACGCCATTTTTCAGCACGTAGCGCGCGGCGAATTGATTCAGTTCCATGAAGCGCATCTTGCTCCGATGCTTCCAAGTTTGACAAGCCATCGTTTCAAAAATCTTTGTCACCTTCTCCCATCCGACATCTGTCATCTTGCTGTCAAAGTTTCTGCTTCACAAATCGCCCGTCCACTGTTACCCACACCGCGACATGAGCCTTACGCAACTTGACCAACTAAAGCAGTTCACCGTCGTGGTGGCCGATACCGGCGATTTCGAATCGATGAAATCCTACCAACCCCAGGACGCGACCACGAATCCTTCGCTGATTCTTCAAGCCGCGGAAAAAGCCGAATACCGCCCGCTGGTCGAAAAAGCCGTGGCTGAGTTCCGCAACTCGGGCCTCACTGGCGATGCTCTGCTTTCCGCCATTCTTGATCGCATTCTCATTCTGTTCGGCCTCGAAATCCTCAAAATCGTTCCTGGTCGCGTTTCGACCGAGGTCGATGCTCGTCTTTCCTTCGATACCGCCGGCACCGTCGCAAAGGCTCACGAACTGATCGCTGCTTACGAAAAAGAAGGCCACAGCCGCGAGCGCATTCTCATCAAAATCGCTTCGACCTGGGAAGGCATCAAAGCGGCCGAAATCCTCGAAAAAGAAGGCATTCGCTGCAATCTCACTCTGCTGTTCTCGTTCGCACAAGCCGTCGCTTGCGCCGAAGCTAAGGTGCAGCTCATTTCTCCCTTCGTCGGTCGCATCCTCGATTGGCACAAGGCCACCACCGGCAAGGACTACCAAGGCGATGAAGATCCGGGCGTGATCTCGGTGAAAGCCATTTACAATTACTACAAAAAATTCGGCTACAAGACCGAAGTCATGGGTGCCTCGTTCCGCAATGTCGGCGAAATCCAAGCGCTCGCTGGTTGCGACCTGTTGACCATCAGCCCCGGCCTGCTCAAGGAATTGCAAGCCTCGACCGAACCCCTCGCACGCCGCCTCGATCCCGCCGTTGCCGCTCAGGACTCGGTGGAGAAAATTTCGCTCGACGAAAAAGCCTTCCGCTTCCTCTTCAATGAAGACGCCATGGCCGTCGAGAAAACCGCCGATGGCATCCGCAAGTTCTCCGCCGACATCATCAAGCTGGAGAAACTGGTGCTATCTTTGATCTAATCAAGCGGTCAACCAATCTCTCATCCGACGCAGTTTCACCTGCGTCGGATTTTTTGTGTCGTAACCAAACGACTAGGACCAATGGTCCACCCCATACCAGCCTAGCCCAACGGGCTAGGATAACAGCCATTCATCGCGAAAGTCTCGTAAGACAAAGCAATCTTATCGACCAGATTGTTCCACCTTGATTCGTTCAGCGAGCCACACTTTCACAATGGATTGTCGAGTCACTCCCACTCTCTTCGCCTCCGCGTCGAGTGAATCGATCATCCAAAGAGGAAGATCAACATTCACGCGACGTTGTTCCAGCCCAGGCCGCTTAGCCTTGCTCCAGTCAAGATAGGCGGAAATATCCTCACCTGCATCAAAACGGCGCTCCAATTCCTCAGCTGTGATTGGATCCTTCTTTTTCACCATGGCGTGCTCTCCTTACTGATATGATTCTGATTCGGTATACTCTTATCTTCGCATGAGGCCATAGGATGGATGCCTGCGATCATGGCGTAATACTAGTACACGAATGCCATGAGCTGTCTCGCGATAAAGAAAATGATAAGGAAATCCCGGAATATTTGCACGGCGCAAATCAGAAAAAATCAAGTGATAGACTCTTGGATTTGTCAGAGCCTTTTC
>JBDLWB010000122.1:0-2514 GCA_039804425.1 Verrucomicrobiota bacterium | reverse complement strand
TGGGCCAGGGAGAATTTTTGCGACTGCGCTCGATCGATTCATCCTTGGTGAAATCCATCTCTTCTTTCAGCACCTCATTGATCAAGGCATGGGATTCCTTCGCCCGCTCGATGTAGGTATGAAAAACATCTTCTGCTGCAATCGTTGCATTTTTCCGCAACAGCATTTCGTGCAAGCGTGGGCCGTAATCATCTTGGAAGCGCTTGACGTCTGATTGCAAAAAATACATGCGTCGCGGATCGAGGTCGCGCAAGTAGGTATCGAGAAATTTTTCACTTAGCTCTTGATTCCATCGCGCGCGTGAGTAGTGCGTATTTTGCAACAATATCGCGACTTGTCGCCCCACTTCATTGAAATCTGTGGGCTGCTCTGCTTGCAGCGAACAACTGGTTGCCAAAGCAAGTGCTGTTGCGGCACAATATCGACGAAGGAGAGAAAGTTTCATAGGCGATCAAGGGATCATTTACGTGAGACAATGTGGCATTTTTCCATGAATTGTCCAAGAAACTTCGCGGGATCTCTGTAAGATTCAGGATTTACTCGACCGAGATTTCTTTCTTGGTCATTTCCAACCACTCTTGGAAATACTCCGCACTCTTCTTTTCCTCGTCGATCTGTTTCTGCCATTCCGTTTGATCCCATTTCATCGCTCCATTGGGTTGCATTTGTGGTTGCCATTGATCCAACATCCGAGGGCGACGTGTGAGCATGGCCTTACAACTTAAAAATTGCTGATGGCGCCATACACCTAGAACCACTTCTTTTCCTGCACCGGCCGCGCGGATTTTCGCCGACAAGCCGTGCTCGGGGTCGATGATCTCCTGACTCTTCCGCCACGTTTGATCCGCGAGCGATACAATTACATCACCCACTTGCAATTTTGCCAAAGCAGCCGGCGATCCTTCTGAAATGCCTGTGATGACTAAGCCGAATCGCTTTGCGGAATCGCCCGTCACGACACCCTCCCATTCTTGCCCCATGGATATGCCGAGATAGCCTTCGCCCATCCGATGATAATCCTGAGCTGCCATGGCTTTGAGTAAAAAGCGGCATCGCTCGCGCACTTCTGGTTCAGGATGTTGCTGGAATAGGGGAATCAGTGTTCTCTTCGCCTGCGATGGCTGCTGCATCGCCCATTGCGCTAGTGATTTTGTTGCAGTCTCACGTTCGACACGGAGAGGCGATGCCATTTTTTCCACTGCTTTCTGAGGATCTGGCACGACTAGCTCGATCGCGCCGAGCGACAAAGCGCTGACTATCATCGCAACGAAGTAGTCAGTCCAAATCTTCACGCTCGTTCAGCGAACCGAGAGGTTATTGGCCTCTCCACGTTTTTTCAGGAATCTCAATCGTGTCATTTGCTTGCAAAACAACATTGCGATCTTCGATGTTGTTCAGATTGTAGACTCGATTGCTTTTCCCGCGCATCAACAGCACCCTCTTCAGACTACCAAACTCATTCGCGCCTCCCGCGGCGGCCACGGCTTGAAATAACGTCAGCCCAGGTGTATAGGGTTTCGGACCAGGAGCACGAACAAAGCCACTCACCGTCACGACATCCTGACGCACCACATCTGCGCCCGATGCGCTAATCTGAAACGTCGGACTGGTGTAAATCCCTGCATTTTTGTAAACCGATTCCAGTTTCGCTGCTGCTGCATTCGTGCTCATGCCAGAGAGATTCACTTCACCTACAAAAGGCATACGTACGGTGCCTGTGGCAGAAACCGAATAATTCCCATCGATGCGTCCTCGCTCCTCGGGAGGTATCCCAAGAACTCGAATTTCGATACCTCGCCCTGCCACGATTTGTGCAAGGCATGGACTAACCCATGCGAGTGCGAGAAGAGCAAAAACAATCAAAAAACGGTTTTTCATAGTAGTATGGCTAAACATTAATAAAGCGAATCGCCAGAGGAGCCTGACGCAGCATTTTCTGGGGCGCGTGGGGCGCTGACACGCTGAGACTGAACGATCTGCGATTCAGCTGGTGCATAGTAGGTGTAGTAACTGGTGTAGTATTGATACTGGCTATCACTACGGACATCGACATTGTTCAACACCACTCCAATCACATTGCCGCCAACGTTTTCGACCGATTGCTTCACGCGAAGCAGCATGTTTCTTGGCAACTTACGGTGTTGCACCACAATAATCGTCAAATCCACTTCACTCGCAAGAACCGAAGCATCACTCACACCAAGAATAGGAGGGGAGTCGACCAAGATCAAATCGAAGCGTTGTTTCACATCTTGAATCAATTCGGACATACGACGTGAGTTCAAAATGCCTGCAGCATCCGCAGGGAGCACTCCAGAGGGCATGAAGTACAAATTTTCGACCGGAGTCTGCAAAATCACATCTTCAAGCATCAGCTCTGTCGTCAGATAATTGGTGAGACCGACAGAATTGTTAATATCAAAGAAAGTATGAAGACGAGGACGACGCAAGTCCGCGTCGATCATCAAGGTTGTGTAGCCACCTTGCGCACAAATGTATGCCAAATTGACGAGA
>JBDLWB010000121.1:0-13753 GCA_039804425.1 Verrucomicrobiota bacterium | reverse complement strand
GCAAAGGCGATGAGTTGATCGAGAAACTCGCGCGTGCAGCCCTTGCGCGGCGGATCAATCACCACCGTCGTCGCGGCAGCGGGGAAGGTGATGTCGGCAAAAATCGCTTCGGCACTGGCCGCGAGAAACGTGGCATTGTGGATGCCATTTTTTTCCGCATTCTTCTTCGCCCAGGCGACAGAAGCTTCCGATACCTCCACGGCGGCGACTTGTTGGAAATGACGGGCGAGGCTCAGCGCAAAAAGCCCCGAGCCGCAATAGGCATCGATGAGAAACTGCGTTTCCCCCAGACAGGCCTCGCGAGCGACGTAGCCGACAAACTCTTCGAGGATGAAGGGGTTGTTTTGAAAAAATTCACCGGCGAGGAAATCAAAGCGTGTCTCGCCACAGACCTCCGTCACGATGTCGTGTGTATTGGTTGAAATCGTGCGCTGATTGTTCTCATCGACCGTCGCACGGAGCAGCAACGTAGCTCCTTTTTTGCCTGGGGTTTTGCGAGCCTTTTCACGAATGGCGGGCAGGGCATCGTTGATCTCCTTCATTGCGATGGGGCAATGCGGAACATCGAGAATCTGCGAGCGTCGACCCTGAGCGAGAAAGCCGATGGGCATGTCGGTTTCATTCTCTCGGGCCTTTTGGTAATGCGGCGTGATTTTCGATCGATAGCCCCATTGTTGCGGCGAGGGATGGCAGGGATTGACCGGAAATTCCGTAGCAGCCATGTGCTTCATCAGCTCGCGCACTTGGCGGGTTTTCCACTCCAACTGCGCGGGATACGAGAGATGCTGGTATTGGCAGCCACCGCACTCGCCAAACAGCGGGCAAGTCGGCTGCACACGATCGGGCGATGGCTCGATCACTTCCACGAGGTCGGCCTGGGAAAAGTTTTTGTCATTGCGATAAATCCGCGCCCGCACCGTTTCGCCCGGCAGGCAGTGAGGCACAAAAACCACCCAGCCATCGACACGAGCCACGCCCATGCCGAGATTGGTCAGCGAGTCAATGCGCAGGGTCAGCTCGTGATGATAGGGGAAAGGATCGGGACGAAATTTTTTCGGTGGACGCACACGACCAGTGAGCCCCGAACGAGCGATGATGAAAAGAGCAAAATGCTTTCGCGCGAAAATCCGTGATTTATGCGGAAGGAGGATTCGCGTGATGGCGTGCCGTGATTTCAGCGATCGCCCATTGCGCATGTTCCGCAATCAAAGCGTCATCCGACGTCGCGGCGATGTGCAACGCGGGAAGGTCATCGGGCGTGCCGGTATTGCCGAGTGCGACGCAGACATTGCGCAAAAAGCGTGGGCGTTTGATGCGCTTGATCGGTGATTTGGCAAAAACCCGTCGGAATGTTTCGTCATCGAATGCCAAAAAATCACGCAAGCGATGTTGAAAAATTTCCTCTCGCGCGTGAAATTGGTTGACTTGCGAGAGTTGGGCAAAGCGATTCCACGGGCAGACTTGCAGGCATTCATCGCAGCCGTAAATGCGATTGCCGATCGCGCGACGGAATTCTTCGGGGATGGGACCTTTGTTTTCGATCGTGAGATAAGAAATGCAGCGTCGGGCATCGAGCCGATGCGGGGCGACAATCGCCTGTGTCGGGCAAGCATCGATGCAGCGCGTGCATTTGCCGCAGTGATCTCCAAAAGCAGGATCGGCGGGGATTTCGAGAGTGGTCAGGATGTCGGCGAGAAACAACCAGGTGCCAAATTGCCGATGAATCTGCACCGTGCTCTTGCCATTCCAGCCCAGTCCGGCATCGGTGGCGAAATCGCGTTCAAGCACGGGTCCGGTATCGACGTAATATCGCTGCGTGCCGCCGAGTGCTTGCAGCGCGGCATCCAAGCGCGCGAGTTTTTCGCCGATCAAATCGTGGTAGTCATCATTCCACGAATAACGAGCGATGCGATATTCGTCGGTGCCCGGGGATTCGCCGGGGAAATAATTGAGCCCGAGGCAAATCACCGTGGCGCAGTGGGGGAGCACGACACGAGGATCACAGCGTCGATCCTGATTGCGCTCCAGCCAGGCCATTTCGCCATGCATGCCTTCATCGATCCAGCTCAGGTAGTCATCGGCATGAGTGGCTCGTTGTGCTTTGGCAAAACGACAGACATCGAATCCGGCATCGAGGGCAAGAGAGCGGATGACATCGGCGAGAGAAGAAGCGTCTGCGGATGAGTTCATTCGGCCGACTGATGAAAATGGTATCGAGCGCTCTCACGAATGCCCGCCGCGATTTCACTGCGGCTTAGGCCGGCGACGTCAATGACGAGGTGAGCGCATTGGCGATAGATCGGTTCACGAGTGGCGAGTAGCTCACGAATCACCGCGCGGGGGTCGGGAGTTTGTAAGATCGGTCGATCGCGATTTTTTTTCGTCCGCTGATAGATCAACTCGGCATCAGCGCGCAGCCAAACGACATAGCCGAGGCTGCGTATGATTTCACGATTTTCCCCTCGCAAGACTGCACCGCCGCCGGTCGAGATGATGGTCGAGGATGTGACTTGGTGGTGCAAATCGCGCAGAACTTCCGTCTCGATTTGACGAAAACCTTCCTCGCCCTGTTTGGCAAAAATGTCAGTGATCGAGCAGCCCGCGCGTTGTTCGATGAGTTGATCGGTGTCGATCCATGGTTCGTGCAAAATG
Source organism: Verrucomicrobiota bacterium (assembly GCA_039804425.1). Classification (GTDB taxonomy): domain Bacteria; phylum Verrucomicrobiota; class Verrucomicrobiia; order Verrucomicrobiales; family Akkermansiaceae; genus UBA956. The sequence goes on along the minus strand of JBDLWB010000121.1, from coordinate 11,101 downwards.
CGTTTGAGTTCTCGGCCTACCGTGGACTTGCCACAGCCCATGAAGCCGATGAGAATGATGTTTTGGACAGCCGTCCCCTTGTGATTCATGGGCAGAGTATGACAGAGCGCAGGGCAAGGGGAAAGCGGGAAACGCGAAAAAGCATCGTTCATGGAAGGAGAGGGGGATCATGGACTTGTCAGATGATACGATTCGGCTCATCATCGACGTGTGAGCGGACCGCGAAAACACATGCCCCAACTCGACGGACTGCGTGCCGTGGCGATGATGGGCGTGGTCTATCATCATTGGTTTCCTGCCGATTGGCGATGGCATGCGCCGACCGAGGCGGGGCTGTTTTTGTTTTTCCTGCTCAGCGGATTTTTGATGACCCAAGGGCTGCTGCGAGAAGCAGAAGTCGATACCACGGGCCAAATTCTGCGTCGATTCCACCTCAAGCGCTTGCAACGAATCTACCCCGCCTACTACGTCGCCTTGGCGCTGGGTGCCTTGTTAGGCATCAAAGAAATTTGGCACAGTCCGTGGGTGTGGTTGGTCAACGGGCAAAATTTTCTGATCCAGCAATGCGGTTACTGGCCTCCGGGTGCAGCGCATTTTTGGACATTAGCCGTGGAACAGCAATATTACCTGTTCTGGCCCTTGTTGATTCTGTGGGTGCCGCGTCGTGCGCTACCCATGGTTTTGCTACTACTTGCGCTGAGTGCACCGGTTTTTCGTGCGTATGCGGCGAGTCAGTCGTGGTGGTCGGTGGATTTGTTGCCGTGGTCGGTGATCGATCAATTTGCGTTAGGCAGCTTGTGGGCTTATGCGATGCATCATTGCGGGAAAATCTCGCGACGCTGGCTCGATGCCGTTGGTCTCATCGCCTTGCTCGGTTACGCCTGGTTGTATGGATCTTGGGAGCTGGGTCATGCCGTGCCTCATTGGTGTCACTGGCAGCAGACATTGTTGGCCATCGTTTTTCTGGTGCTCATCTCACGCGCATCGCTGGGGCAATGCGGTTGGTTTTCGTCCGTGCTCGAGCATCCATGGCTTACCAAACTTGGTCAGCGGTCGTATGGCATTTATCTTTTTCACAATCTTGCGCCGCTCGTGGCAGGGAAGATCTTTTGGTTTTTGTGGGATGATCGACTGCATCCGACCCTGGCGATTTGGCTGCGTATCCCTGTTTTTGCATTGCTGACATGGGGGATCAGTGCCGCTTGCCATCGCTGGATCGAGAGCAAAATCAACGCCATTCGAGTGATTTGATCGTTTGGTGTTACCGATCGTTTTCCGTATCTCGATTGCAGTATGCTTCGCGCAAGGCTTGATTTTTCCTCCTTGATCCTTCATTCTTCATTCCTCCGATGATGATGCTTTGCCATCGTAGAAGTCTGGGTAGCTGAGCGAAATGGTTTTCGAAAGGTTTCTCGGGACGGACTCTTGCGAAGAATCATCAACAACATTCCAAGTCATGACTGCCTCATTTCTCCCACAACGTTTTGCTCCCGAGCAGACCATTCATCCCGATTTCGCCAAGAGCGTCGCGTATTTTTCGATGGAGTATGCGATTGATCCCTCGTTCAAAATCTATTCTGGCGGATTAGGTTTTTTGGCAGGCTCTCATATGAGGTCGGCCGCCGCCTTGAAGCAGAATCTTTGTGGGATCGGCATCTACTGGACCTGTGGTTACTACAACCAATCTCGTGGTGATGGTCGAGAAATGGCCGTGCAATTTCGGCGCAAGCATCCGGCATTTTTGCGTGAAACGGGAGTGCAATTCACCTTGAGAATCTTCGATCGCGATGTCCTCGTGCGGGCCTTGCATTTGCCGGGCGATGTCTTTGGCACTGTGCCGATGTTCTTTTTGACGACCGATATGGAAGAAAACGACGCCTTCGGTCGCAACATCACCCAGCGCTTGTATGATCATGATGCCAATACGCGACTGGCGCAGTACCTGTTGCTAGGAAAAGGTGGCGCGCGATTGCTAGAAGAGTTGGGCGTGCAACCCGATGTGTATCATTTGAACGAAGCGCATGGGGTTTCGGCGGCTTTGCATGCATTGGAAAAGACCGGGGATGTAGAAAAAGTGCGCGAAAAATTTGTTTTCACGACGCATACGCCTGAAGAAGCAGGGAATGAGAAGAGTGACTTTTCCCAAGTCAAACGTGCGGGATTTTTCGGAGGAATGAGCGATGCAACCGTTCGTGCTGCGATCGGGCAGTCCGGCGATCTTTTTCATCATACTCTTGCGGCCTTGCGTTTGTCGCATCGGGCCAATGCTGTTTCTCAACAGCATGGTGAAGTAGCGAGAAAAATGTGGCGAGATGAGTCGGCGATTGCCCCTATCATCCACATTACCAACGCGCAAAATCAAAAATATTGGCAGGATTCGATTCTCGAAAACGCCCGTTTGCGCGGAGATATTGAATCCCTGAGGATGCGTAAGCGTGAGCTCAAAGAGCGACTCTTTCGTGAAGTAGCAGATCAATCGGGAAAATTGATGGATCCCGATGTGTTGACGATCGTTTGGGCGCGTCGATTTGCGGCCTATAAGAGGGCGGATCTTTTGACACGAGATCAAAAATGGTTTCGCGAGTTGCTCAGTCGCAGCGATCGTCCCGTTCAGATCATTTGGGCAGGCAAGCCATATCCGTTTGATTATGATGCGATCGAAACCTTCAATCATTTGATTCAACTCACCGAGCCCTATCCGAATGCAACGGTGCTGGTGGGCTACGAATTGGAGCTATCTCGAGATCTCAAAAATGGCAGTGACGTCTGGCTGAATACTCCCATCGTAACGAGAGAAGCCTCTGGGACATCAGGGATGACAGCGGCGATGAATGGCGCAATCAACGTATCTACATGGGACGGTTGGATATGTGAGTTTGGACAAGATGGAAAAAATTCCTTTATCGTTCCACCTGCTGAGACTCACTTGACACCTGCGCAGCGCGACCTTGCGGACTTGCGGCATCTGCAGGAAATTCTCGAAAACAAAGTGTGTCCGCTTTACTATGAGCAGCCCGATCAATGGTGGCGCATGGTTTTGGAATCGATGAACGACGTCGTCCCCGCCTTTGATTCCGATCGTATGGCGCGCGAGTATTACGAGCGACTCTATCCCTCGGTGTGAGTCTTTGTGGGGAATAAAAAAAGCCGCCACTTCCGTGGCGGCTTGAACCAAGCAAGCGGTTAGTCTTGTTTTAGAATGATGTTTTTGAACTGCACCTGCATCGGCGGTCCCGCGTGCAATTGTAGAGCAAGAACTCCTTTTTTCGCACCTTCTGGTGTTTCATCGATGACATCGACGGTTTGGTGTCCGTTGATGAAATGTTGGATGTGATTGCCTTTGACCACGATGCGGTATTGATTCCAATCATCCTTCTTAATCGCAGCTTGGATCTTTGCGCTATCGCCCGTTTGGCCTGTGACCGTAATGGTCGGCTGGGCAGGGTTGCCGCCAGGTGTGATTTTTACCTTTTGGCCGCGTTGTGCTAAGATGCCGCGTCCGCGTTCTTCATACAAAATGCCGCTGTAAGTGTCGCCAAATTCGAAGTCGGCTTGATAACCTCCGACAATGAATTTTCCGGCATCGACAACCTTGCTACGGAATTGCACGCCGCTATTGCCGTAGTTGGCGGTCGCAGTGAATTTGTAATCGAGCGTCAGTTCGAAATCGCTCACTTCGCCCTCTTTCCAGATAAGGAAAGTGTTCGATGCCGCACGATTTTGCTCCGTCGTGCGACCCGTGATGGCGCCGTCGACAACTGACCAGAGTGCTTTGTCACCTTCCCAGCCCGACAAATCCTTGCCGTTGAAAAGAGCGGTTTCCCCCGCATAGACAGCGGAGGAAACGATTGCGGCACATGCCGTGAGAGAGATCCATTTCATCGATCGATTATTTCTTTTTGAAGAGTTTCTTGAGGTTAGCGAGGCCCTTGACTGCGATGTCATCGCGTTTTGGCTCCATCTTGCGCCAGATCGCGGCTGCGCGAGCGATGACTTTCACATCTGTCGTGAACGATTCAATCACAACGTCGCCATCATAATTGATATCTCTGAGTGCTTTAACGATGTTCTTCCAGTCAATGTGGTCGCCGCCAGGAGTGCCGCGGTCGCAACCGCAAGCGTGGAAGTGACCAAGGTGTGAGCCAGCTTTGCGGATCGCAGCAGCTTGATCTTTTTCCTCGATGTTCATGTGGAAGGTGTCGAGGTGTAATTTGACGGCTTTGGAATTGATGGCTTTCACCAACTTAAGACCTTGCTCACAGGTGTTAAGAAAGTCCGTCTCAAAGCGATTGAGAGGTTCGATGCAGAGCTGAATGCCTTTTTCTTCCGCATACTTCGCGATGGGCTTGAGGTTTTTGACCACGAGGTCGAAGTGCTTCTTCTTCTCTTCATCGCTGTGAGCGCCGATGAGACCGACCACCGAGTAGATCGGGCCGATGATCGACTTCGTGCCCATGATTACGGCTTGATCGATGAGTTGCTTGATGTAACTCGTGGCGTTTTTTTGATCTTGTGCAGAGCCGCGGAAGTCGCGACCTGGACCCATGCAAGCGCAGATGGTGCCGATGGCGATGCCTGCTTTATCGGCTGCGGCCCGCACCTTGACGGGATCGATGTGCGATGGGTCTTCGATGGGAAGTTCCAAGGAATCAAAGCCCCATTTTTTGAATTTGGGGAACAGTTTCACACTGTCTGTGACGAACGGTGAGACATACAAGAAGGTGTTGAGTCCGAAGCGCATGGTATGATCTATGGGTGTAAGTTTGAAATAACTACAAATCTGTTGTAGTGACGAAAGAAATTCGTAGCACTGATCGATGATTTGGCAATGAAAATCCGATGCGATAAAAGATTCTTTCTGATCCAGAAGCACGAAAATTTTCTCATTCCGTGCTGGACGGCAGAGAGACGCTAGAACATAAAGGCAATGCAACACGATGTTGCACCGATACACGATCAACTCGCTATGGACATTCAAATTGCTTCACTCTGTGATTTCGCGGCTGACTACCAAGGTAAACTTGTGGTTACTGGCGTTTTCGATACCTTGGCTGCACGCGCGCTGCCTGTTGTTCACCCTCATTGTGCCCTCGCACTGCGTTTTTGCTTCACGCCAGAAGATTCTGGACGTCACAAGCTATCCATCACAATCATTGATGAGGATGGTAATGCGCTCGATCCGAACAACATGCCGATTGAGCCAGAGTTTGATGTTGCCTTACCTAATAATGTGCCTTTCTTGACTCGCAATTTGATTCTCAACCTGCAAGGTTTGCGTTTCCCGAAAGCGGGCATTTATTCCGTCGACATTGGCTGCGATGGCGAAGTGTTGTCTCGCATTCCTCTCCGCATTGTGCAGGTAAATGCTGAAGGTAAGCCGCTGTAAGCCTCTTAGTATAGCATTCAAATCAAAAGGAGACGCATCAGCATGCGTCTCCTTTTTTTATGAAGTAGGCTTACTCCACAGTAACAGATTTTGCGAGATTTCTTGGCTGATCAATTTCACAGCCACGTAGTCGCGCAATATGATAAGCAAACAATTGAAGAGCGACGGCCGTGGGGATCGTTGCGATCAGTGGATCACAAGCAGGAATCGTAATGATGTCATCCATCACAGCCGCTGCTTCGTGGTCTCCTTCAGTAATCAAGCCGAGAATGCGTGCGCCACGGGCTTTGCACTCTTCAATGTTGCCGAGGGTTTTGTCCTTGCCAGGGATGTCATTCGCCAGAGCGATGACGGGAGTGTTTTTTTCTAGCAGTGCAATCGGTCCATGTTTCAGTTCTGCTGCGTGATAGCCTTCGGCGTGAATGTAAGAAATCTCTTTCAACTTCAAAGCACCTTCTAAAGCAACAGGGTACATTGGGCCGCGTCCGATGAAAAAAGCGTGTTGTTGGTGGAGATAACCTTCGGCCAATTTCGCGATTTGATCATTCGACTCGAGGACTTTTTCGACCAATGACGGAATCGATTCAATTCCGCGTGCGAAAGCGAGTCCGTCTTCGCGCGAGAATCGGCGGGCGCGACCGAGCTTGAGGGCGATCATCAACAACACGGCGACTTGCGATGTGAATGCCTTGGTCGACGCTACCGAAATTTCTGGTCCAGCATGGAGATAGATGCCGCGGCCGGTTTCGCGTGCGATGGTTGAGCCGACAACGTTGCACAGACCCATGACGAAAGCTCCCTTTTGATGGGCTTCACGCACCGCCGCGAGAGTGTCGGCCGTTTCGCCCGACTGAGAAATTGCGAGCACGAGGTCATTGCGTCCGATGATTGGATTGCGATAGCGAAACTCAGCTGCCTGTTGCACTTCCGCCAAAGTGTCGGCAAGGTCCTCGATTGCGTATTCGCCAATCAAACCTGAGTGCAGAGATGTGCCGCAACCGACGAGGACCACACGATGGATTTCTGCAAGGTCGCGAGGCGATGTGCCCATTCCCGAAAGCACGGAAGAACCGATGCTGAAATCGAGACGACCGCGAATCGCATTGCGCAGGCAGTCGGGTTGTTCAAAGATTTCTTTGAGCATGAAATGCTCGTGACCACCTTTTTCGGCGGCGCCGGCATCGAAATCCAGTTCGGAAATTTCGCGGTTCACTGGGACGTTATTCAAGTCCCGGATGTCGACGTGATCAGCGGTGACCAATGCAATGTCATTGTCATCGAGATAAATCACTCGCTGGGTATGCGAGAGAATGGCTGAGGCATCGGATGCTACGATGGTCTCTCCATTGGCAATACCAAGGACAATCGGGCTGCCCCGGCGAGCGGTGATGATTTTACCGGGCTCTTTCGCACAAATGACAGCAATGCCAAAAGTGCCTTCGACTTGATGCAAGGCATCGCAAACCGCTTGAAAAAGATCTCCATGATAACGATCGCCGATCAAATGAGATAGAACTTCAGTGTCGGTCTCAGAAACAAACGTATGACCCTTCGACTCCAACTTTGCGCGGAGGCTGCGGTAGTTTTCGATAATACCATTGTGGACCACCGCAATTTCTCCTGATTGATCAAGATGGGGGTGGGCGTTGATTTCTGTTGGTGGACCGTGCGTTGCCCAGCGAGTGTGGGCGATGCCGTAAGAACTTTCGGAAAAGCGCGATGCCGGCCAATCGGCTTTGGCCTTATCGTTCAAATTGGCCACTTTGCCCGCTGCCTTGGCAACGATCATTTTGCCGTGATCGACGATGGCCATGCCTGCTGAGTCGTAGCCTCGGTATTCAAGTCGACGAAGCCCGTTGATAAGAATGGGAGGGGCTGCTGATTTTCCAATATATCCTACAATGCCGCACATAATAATAAGTAGTAGTAATTTTTAACAAAAATGACTTAACAGAAAAGATCGTGTTGAACGATATCACCCGGTCGAGTGCTACCGTTAGGTCCGATTTTTCTTCCTGGATAAATGCTGGTGTGAATGCCGGTGTGAACGGCGTCGCCAATGATTGCTCCGAATTTCCGCCGTCCAGTATCGATCAATTGGCCATCGATCATAGAACGATGATTCGCGCCATCGTGACGGAAATTGGACGTGATTGTGCCAGCGCCAAAATTGACTTTTTTGCCAATGACCGAGTCGCCAACATACGAAAGATGACCAATCGAACTGTTCGAAAGAATGAGTGAATTTTTGATTTCAACTGCTTGACCAATGTGGCAGCGATTGCCGATGCTCGTCGATCCTCGAATGTAGCAATTGGGGCCAATCTTGCAATTTTCGCCGATCACCACATGCCCCTCAATGAACACGCCAGGGAGGATCCGAGATCCATTTCCCAGCGAGAGGTGTCCCTCGATCACCGTCGATGCATGGATCTCACCTATGATGCGATCACAATCCATAGTGGAAAGAAATCGTTCTTGTGCAGTGAGCACATCCCAAGGGTATACGATCATCAACGAGTTTTTGGCAACATGAGCATGAGTGACGTCGTCGGGCGAAGACATCCAAGCGAGTGCTCGTTGTTGTTCGTCGATGATCACTTTTGCCTGCTTCTTCTCTGCGTCGTTCCAATCATCTGGACTGATCCAAGCGTGTGGATGTTTTTGCCAACCAGGGGGTAGGAAATGTTGATCCAAGGGCAAGTTGCCGATGGGGAATTGAGCAATCGGGTTGGTGGAAAAAATGGGCATCGGAGGAATAGAGCGAACTACGCGGACATAGTTGAATGTTGGGTGATCGCGTCGAGCAGAGCACTACTCAACTTTTCGGTCCAGTGCGCTACGACATCTGCATCGCGATGTTCAACCATCACGCGAGCTTTGTTTTCGGTCCCGGAGTAACGAATGAGCTGTCGTCCAGAATCGCCTAGTGCAGCATCGGCTTCGGCGAGTAGCTTGGTGAAGTTGGTTAAGCTCGACAAGGGAGGTTTTGCGGGGACAGCAAAGCTTTTTAAGGCTTGGGGAAATTCCTCCATGCTGCCTGCAAGTTCGTTCAATGATTGGCCACTGTCCTTCAGCAGGCGCAATACTTGTAAAGCGGATAAAATGCCATCACCTGTCGTCGCATGGTCAGCGAAGATCAAGTGACCAGAATTTTCGCCACCGAAAGAATGGTGGTGTTCTCGGAGTGCCTCGATGACTTGTCGATCGCCGACGCCGGTTGTGATCACACGGATCCCTTCGGCTTTCATTGCCGCGTGCAGTCCGAGATTGCTCATCACTGTCACGGCAATCGCATTGCCTCGGAGTTCACCACGTTGATGGAGCGCGCGAGCGATCAGCGCCATGATGCGGTCGCCTGAGACGGGAGAGCCATGGGCATCCGTAAAGATGGCGCGATCGGCATCACCATCGAGAGACAAACCGAGATCAGCGCCATGTTGTTTGACAAGATTAGCTGCGATTTCGGGATACAAGGCACCACAATCTTGATTGATGTTTGTGCCGTTTGGTTCCGCATGGGCAAGAATGACCTCGGCGCCAAGGCGACGGAAAATTTCCGGTGCCACATGATGGCCTGCGCCGTTTCCAGCATCGATGACCATTTTCAGCCCCTTGAGCGAGAGCGAGCCAGCGACTTTCGTAAGATGATGGATGTATTGCTCGGAGGCATCCATGAGCGGTGCGATGCGACCGACGGAAACATGGGATGCGTCATCAAAGGCCGCGGTGGATGATGACAAGAGATCATTTTCCACGGCTTGTTCAAGATCGTCGTTCAGTTTGTAGCCATCGCTGCCAAAAATTTTCCAGCCGTTGTCTTCGTAAGGATTATGCGAGGCGGTGATCATGACACCCGCCGCACAAGATTGAGTGATTGTCAGGTGTGCAATTGCAGGGGTGGGAACTACGCCCGCTAGGATTACCTCCACGCCCGCAGCGGATAGTCCGCTAGCAAGAGCGGCTTCCAGCATGGTGCCCGATACACGTGTGTCTTTGCCAATCACCACGCGTTGAGGGATATGGGCAGATGGGTTGAGCACCGTGGCAATCGACCTGCCGCAGCGTAGCGCCATTTCTGGGGTGATGGGATAGGCATTTGCTCGTCCGCGGATGCCATCAGTGCCAAATAACTTCATGTGACGAGCCAATTTAGGGCTTAGCGATGCCTTGTGTAAAGACCAATCGATTTCATGAATTCGGTTCGACTTTCTTGGTGCCCTGATTGAGCATGTCGATACGAGGAAACCCTGGATGATCCCAAGTTAGGCTGTGGCCGAGCGCATAGTCGATCCATGCCTTGCCCCGACGGCAAGCTGAAACCAGATCGTGCCCCAAGGCGAGGTGCGCTGCAATCGCGGCAGAGAGTGTGCAACCTGTGCCATGAGACGCAGCGGTATTGAGTCGTGGACTGGTGAAACGGGTCGTCAGGCCTTGGGCATGCAATAAATCAACACAAGAGTCTTGATTCAAATGCCCACCTTTCAACAAAACCGCGGTGTCAAATGTCATTGCTAATTCTACGACGGCTTCATCCAGATCTCTTGGAGCGATGCTTTTTCCCAGCAAGCATTCTGCTTCGGGGAGGTTGGGGGTGATCACTGTTGCGCGAGGCAACAATCGTTCGCGGTAGGCTGCTATGGCATCGTCTTCGATCAATGCATCGCCCGTGGAGGCAATCATCACAGGGTCGACAACCAAGGGAATGTGAGGATGTTGCTGCAATAAAGTCGCCACAGCACGAACATGTGCCGCGGAAAAAAGCATTCCTGTTTTGATGGCGGCGATGGGGTATGATTCCAGTAATAAAGCTACTTGATCGGCCACAATTTCGACGGGCACGGGGTGGACATGACGAACGACCAAGGGAGTTTCCGAAACGACACATGTCACAGCCGTGAGCGCGTGCACGTGAAAGTGTTGCATCGTTTTCAAATCGGCCTGTATGCCCGCACCAGACGAACAATCAGACCCTGCGATGGTGAGAGCAACTGCGGTCATCTTTCCGGAAAAGTAAGCCGATTCAGCCTCATCAGCTCATTAACGCTTGCTTTGCGAAATGGCTTGGCAAACGGCAGGGAAAATTTGTTTCTTGCGGCTGACGACACCCGGTGCGGAGAACGCATGATGCGAGACACGCTGGTATGGCAGTGATTGCAACAACAACTCATTCCCCACAGCAAGAATTTGACTATAGTGCTCAGTGACATCGGTGATGGCCAAGCAAATTAGATCAAGCTGGTCGCGCATGACGATGTGTTTCATGTGCTCTAGAAGCTCGTCTTGTCTGCTGGCAAGTGCTTCCATGCCTAGTTCTTCCACTTGGGCAATCGAGACTTTTACTCCGTCATCGGTAAATTCCTTGCGGTCGGCATTGATGATTTCATCGACACTACCATTCGCCAAAAGAGAACCAATTGCAAAAAACTGACGAGTAAAGTCCGCGGCGTTGACCCCAGCCACGCTGGCCAACCATGAAAGCATGTCGCGATCGAGGTCGGTCGTGGTAGGAGAGGTGAGATTGAGAGTATCGGAAACAATGCCGGCGAGTAAGCACATGGCGACACCTGGCTCAGGCGTCAGTTGTCGATACGTAAACTTGCGTGCGACCAAGGTTGAAGTCGAACCCACGGGTTCGTTGAGATAACGAATGGGTTCGCGCGATACCAGATTGCCCGCGAGGCGGTGGTGATCAACGACTTCGAGGATGTCGGC
>JBDLWB010000120.1:0-6451 GCA_039804425.1 Verrucomicrobiota bacterium | reverse complement strand
TGTCCTATGCTTTCCGTTCACAAACTTACCAAAACACTCGGTGGTCGTACGCTCTTGCGCGAAGCCGAAATGAACATCAATTGGGGCGAACGTGTCGCCTTGGTCGGTCCCAACGGAGCGGGGAAATCGACGCTTTTTCGGATGATCCTGGGCGAGGATTCCCCTGACGAGGGCAGCATCGAACGCGATGAATATGCGATCACGGGCTACTTGGCCCAGGAAGCGGGTTCGCCGGGGGATGAGACGATCATCGAGATCGCCATGGGAGTGACACCAGAGATGGTCGGCCTGTTGCGCACCATGCGCGAGCACGAGGCCAAGGACAATCACGCCGATCCCGAGTATGCCAAAGCGCAGGATCAATTCAATCACCTCAATGGTTACCAACTCGAGCCGAAGGCGAAAAAAATTCTCAATGGTCTTGGCTTCAAAGAAGAAGATTTCCACAAAGCGGCGAGCGAATACTCCGGCGGCTGGGTGATGCGCGCGTACCTCGCTCGCTTGTTGGTGATGGAGCCGGATTTGTTGATGCTCGACGAGCCGACCAACCACCTCGACTTGATTTCTTTGCTGTGGTTGCAGCGTTATCTGCTCAACTATTCGGGTGCCATTTTGATGATTTCGCACGACCGCGATTTCATGGATTCTCTGGTCGAATCGGTCGTCGAGATCGATCCCGATGCCGCGAAGTTGGTGACCTACTCCGGAAATTACAGTTCTTACCTGCAACAGCGTGAGCAGCGCTATGAGCAATTGGTGCAGGCCTATCGTGCTCAGCAAAAAGAGATCGAAAGCCACCAAGAATTCATCGATCGCTTTCGCCAAGTGACTTCCAAGGCGGCGCAAGTGCAATCGCGCATCAAGTTTTTGGAAAAATTCGATCGCATCGAAAAACCTCGTGCCCCGCGCAAGGCCTTTAAGTTCAGTTTCCCGCAACCTCCTCGGTCCAACCAAAAAGTCATCGAGCTGCAAAAAATTTCGCAGGCTTATGGCGACAAAAAAATCTATCAAGATCTCGACCTCACCATCGAGCGCGGCGACAAGATTGTGCTGGTGGGGCCAAACGGTGCGGGTAAATCGACCTTGCTCAAAATCCTCGCCGGCGTGCTGCCGATCAATGGCGGAAAAATCGATGTCGGTTACGCGACCAAGCTCGGCTACTATTCGCAGCATCGCTCCGAGGCCTTGAACGAAAACAACACCGTGCTCGAAGAAGTGATGTCGGCGTGCTCGACCTTGCGCGAAGACGAAGCGCGGTCAATCTTGGGATCGTTTCTGTTCCGCAGAACCGACGTCGAAAAGCGCATCCCCGTGCTTTCCGGGGGAGAAAAATCGCGTTTGAACTTGGTGAAATTTCTCGTCAATCCGCCGAATTTACTGTTGATGGACGAGCCGACAACGCACTTGGACATTCTTTCGATCGACTCCCTCGTTTCTGCGCTCAAGAGCTACGAAGGAACGTTAGTCTTCATTTCGCACGACGTACACTTCATTCGTTCGCTAGCAGAAACCACCTTGCACATCAACCACGGCACCGTGACGCGTTATGCGGGTGGCTACGATTACTTCTTGGAGAAATCGGGCTTGAACGACGACCGTGGCGCGGTGACTTCCTGAGTCATTCCATGCTATGAGAAAGCCCCGCAAGCGGAAATCGCTGCGGGGCTTTTTCGTCGATTAGCGACCTGCGAGGTAAGTACGAACGGGTCGTGCATTCAGCATGATCAGCACGACGATTGGGTAGAGAAACGTAAAGAGGATCGAGATCAGAGGCATGATCGTGAGACTGAGATCGAGCATCGCATTGAATTCGTCTGGGCCTGAAGTCGGTAGATTGCTCATGGTCATCGCCTTCGTTAAGGGGATGATGACGAGGATGCTGACGATGAGGTTGATCACTTTAAACACGATCGACGTCCATGCGTAGAGATTCGACTGCGAGCGTCCCTTATCGCGTTCCTTCAACAAGCTCAATCCTGCTAGCAAGAGCATGATGGCGAGGATGATGCCGAACACCGCTTGCATGATGCTGTATGGTTGGGTTTGCTTCATCAATTCCGCATACTTTTCGACATCAGAACCTTGTGCTTGAGCCATGAAGGGGAACTTTTTCATGAATTGATCCATGAACAGCGCAGAGAGAAGGCCGAACCCACTGACGAAAACGCCATAGGCTGCGAGAACGAGATGGATCACACCAAAGACTTTAATGCGACTCGGGGGAAGCAATTGTTCCGTGGTCACGACAGGCGGTGGTTGTGGGAGGGTAAACGAATTTTCTGATAGTGAGTCCATGCTCGAGAAAAACAAATGGGACGATGTTTGCCAAGCTCAAATGCGCACGACTCGGCGTCAATGACTCGGAGTGTGTGGTTCGAAGGTCAAGGCGAGTTCATGCTCGCGCGCCTTCGCGAGTCGTTTCGCTTCGCGGAAAAAATGTTGCTGTGCACGGAAAGGCTTTTGCCCTTTTTCTGGCTTAAGAGGCGTCGACTCACCACTGGGCAAGATCAAGTGCGCGTTTTGGTTGTCGGAAAAAACGTTTTTTAACACCCCGATGAGTCGCCGTTTCAGACTGCTTTCCTCGATGGGAATCATCAGTTCGATGCGTCGATCCAGATTGCGTGTCATCCAATCCGCCGATGCGATGAAAACGGCATTTTGTCCGCCTTGGTGAAAGGCGAAAATGCGTGCGTGTTCGAGGTAGCGATCGATGATGGAAACGACGCGGATGTTTTTCGAATATTTTTTATCGTTTGGCTTGAGACAGCAGACGCCGCGGATATTGAGAGAGATTTGCACGCCGGCTTGGGACGCTTTGTAGAGTGCCTGGATGATTTCGGGGTCTTGCAAAGAATTGACTTTCGCTATGATCCACGCGGGTTCGCCGAGCTTCGCGCGGTCGGCCTCCGAGGCGATCAGTTCTAACAAGCGCGGCTTCATCTGCGTCGGCGCGGGGACAAGGTGGCGGAAACGCAGCAACTTTGAGCGACCGGTGAGCGCGTTGAAAAAGAGCGAGGCATCGTGGCCGTAGTCGGGCCGGCAGGTGAGATAGGAAATGTCGGTGTAAAGCTTGGCGGTGGACTCATTGTAATTGCCCGTGCCGAGGTGAACATAGCGTCGCAGCGAGCCCTCTTCACGGCGGACGACAAGGCAAATTTTGGCATGAGTTTTCAGACCTTTGACGCCATACACGATGGTGACGCCGGCATTTTGCAATTCATCGGCGCGCATCAAATTGCGGGCTTCATCAAAGCGTGCCTTGAGCTCGACGAGTACTGTCACCTGCTTGCCGTTTTGCGCGGCGCGGATCAAGGCATCGATGATGCGCGATTGCTTCGCCGTGCGATAGAGAACTTGTTTGATGGCGAGAACTTGCGGGTCGGTCGCGGCTTCTTCTAGCAAGCGCAGCACGGGATCAAAGGACTGATAGGGATGAAACAGGAGAATGTCCTTTTGTGCAATGGCGTCAAACATTGATGAGCCTGGAGCGATATCAGGAGAGTGTTGTGGGGTCCATTCTTCATCGCGCAGGTGGTGAAAGCCGGGGAGAAAGGCGAGATCCATCAGGCTCGATAGACCGACTGGTCCGCGGGGGATGGTGTAAATTTCTTGACGGGTTGCGCCCGTGGCGCTGCGGATGATAGCGACGAGCTCGCGAGGACAGGAGATGGGGATTTCAATGCGCACGGTATCGGCAAAGCGCCGTGCGGTGAGGACTTCTTCCATTTCATCGGCGAGGTCGTGGGTGTTATCATCATCCACGGTGATATCGCCATTGCGGGTAAGGCGGAACACGCCGGTGGACGTGACATTTTCACCGGGGAAAAGCGAAGAGGCGTGGAGAGCGACGAGGTCCTCGAGCAGGATGAAAGTGGTGGGGCTATTGGTGAGAGGAATGCGGCGGCCGAGAGACTCGGGCAAGGGGATGAAGGCGTAGCGTTTTTCCTGAGTTTCAGGGTGCTGGATGCGGCAGGCGAGAATGGGCGTCAGGGCGGGAAGAGTGGGTGCGGGTTCACTCGGATCATAGGAAAGCGGCGTCAGCACTGGCATGATCGCGTGCTCGAAGGTCGCGCGCAGGCTGGTCTTTTGCGATTCACTGAGCCGTTGGGGATCGAGCAAATGAATGTCGTGCTTCGCCAATTGTGGTAGTAGCACGCCGTGGAGAAGGTGATATTGATCGTCGATGAATTGGAGAATGCGTTTGCGCAACAGTTCCAGTTGCTTGCTGGGTGTAAGTCCGCTGGCATCGGGCGTTTTGCGACCCGCGCGTTCCATCAGCATCAAGCCGCCGATGCGGACTTGGAAAAACTCATCGAGATTCGAGGCGGTGATGGCGAGAAATTTGACGCGTTCCAGTAGTGGCAGATCTTCGCGTTGGGCTTGAAAGAGCACACGTTGATTGAACTCGATCCACGAGAGTTCACGATTGAGAAACGGCGTTGCCATACGATCGAATCTATGGGGAAAAGCCTGACTTGCCAAGCATCCAAGCGCAAAATTGTTGTCACCGAGCTGCGACCATCGCATGACCGCTAACGGCGGCAAAAGCGAAAGCCGGGCATGGCTTGGACGAGTCGGCGCATCTCTAGCTTGAGCAGTGTGCCTGTGACCGTCGCAGCGGGCAAGCCGCTGAGGCCGATGATGCGGTCGATCGACATTTCTTCACTGGTGAGCACGGCAAAGAGCGTCGCCTCATCGCCTTCAAGTAGGGGAGTTTCCAAGGTGCTTTCTGCGGGGGCGGTGAGGGGTTTTTGGGCATTGAAGGAGAAAACGCCGAGGTCATCGATGATGTGAGTGGGATCGGCGCAGAGCGTGGCGCCATCGCGGATCAACTGATGACAGCCAGCAGAAGTTGGCTTATCGATGGGGCCGGGAATGGCGTAGACTGATTTGCCGTATTCGCTGGCGAGATTGGCCGTGATCATCGCACCTGACCAAGCAGGGCACTCGGTGACGAGCAGCGCACGGCACCACGCAGCGACGATGCGATTGCGCTGCGGAAACGTTTGTTTGTCGGGCTCGGTGTGCAGAGGAAATTCGGAAACAATCGCACCGTGACCGTCGGCGATTTTTTCAGCAAGGGCGAGATTTTCCGGTGGATACAATTTCGCAAGGCCCGAGCCGATCACCGCGATCGTGCGCCCACCCGCGGCGACGGCGGCTTCGTGCGCAGTGGTATCGATGCCACGCGCTAAACCAGAGATGATGGTGTAACCAGCGTGGGCGAGTTGAAACGAAAACTTTTTCGTCGCTTGCGTGCCATACATGGTGCTGCGTCGTGAGCCGACCACAGCGATCGAATGTTGATCGCGCGTTTCGAGATGGCCCCATACGTATAACACGTTTGGTGCGTCATAGACCTCTTGAAGAGGCGCGGGGTAATCGGGGTCGAATCGCGAGATGATTTTGATGCCTCGCTCTTGTGCCTCGTCGAGCTCGCGGCTAACATCGCAGTGATCTTGCCAGCGGTGCAGGATCTGCGCGGTTTCTTCACCGATTTGATGGATGCGCCGCAATTGATCGATGGGTGCGCCGAGCACGTCACGTGGCGAGGCGAATTGATCGAGCAATTTTCTTACGCGCACCGGGCCGATGCGGGGCAGCAGATTGAGGGCGACGAGTGCTTCGGTATCGGTCATGGGAGCCATTGTGAGAGTTGTTCAGGAAAAGGACATTGCGCGCAATCGCTGGTGTCTTCCAGGCAAAAGTCGCGATAGATTTGCAGCAGTGCTTGTTGGTGAGCGATGTTGCGTTGCCAGGGTTTGGCGAGAATTTCAGAGCCAAACAGGCGGATGCCGGCGCGTCGCACGGATTCATTGCAACTGAGCGCGCGGATGCCGGAATAGGCATCGTAATCGAAATGAGGATCATCGAGAAGCGCGAGGGGCGCGAGGTGATTGGCGATCCATTCGAGAGCCTGGGTTTTTCCGAACAGCGCGATCGATGCCTCCGAGCGCTGTGAGCCGAGCGTGTGATGGTGATTCCAAAAGGGATGAGTGAGATCCGTGATCACCTTCAGCAATCGATTCGGAGAAAAAGGACGAGCCATCGCATGGTGGCGGATTTTGGGCCAATGTTCGACCAGCACGGCGAGAGCCGCCACGCGGCGGTGTGGGTGGTTCGCCGGGCGGTGCCCATGGAGTCGCCAGGGAAGCGGGTGGATCGATTCAAAGTGGGCGCGGTGTTTCCACCAAGTATGCCACAATGTTTCTAGATAGGCGCGCGTTTCGCCTTGCGATTTTTCGTGGATCTGCGGATGCAAAAAGCCTGCGGCACCGAGAAGAATCGCCTCGATGGCATCGGGGTGCTCGTGCAGTTTCGTGAGGCTTGCTCGTTGGGCGAGAACCTGCATGGTGAGAGCATTGCTGCGGTAGCCGAGCGTTTGTGCGACCGATTGAAAGAGGGCAGCATCACGACCGTGGGCTTCGGCGATTTGCCAAAAACGTCGAGC
>JBDLWB010000119.1:0-10696 GCA_039804425.1 Verrucomicrobiota bacterium | reverse complement strand
GTAAAGCGTGCTTTGGGTGCGGACGCATATTTGTCAAGTTCACTGCGGTAGCCGAGAGCGCATGCCACGCGAGTGCGATAACCGCTGCCTTCGAGCCCGAGGATTTGATCGTAGCTCGCGGCGGAAATGCCTTCGAGTGGGCAAGTGTCGACACCGATCACGGCCGCGGCTGTCATCAATTGGCCGAGGGCTATGTAGACTTGGCGGGTGTTCCATTGAGCGATTTCCTCCGCACTCATGGCAGCGGTAAATTGTTGGATCATGCCTTGCAACGGAGCGAGCTGATCGATGGGTGTTTGCTGGGTGATGGCGAGGCAGTTGATCCACTCTTGGATGTCCGCTTGCGTGATACTCTCTTTAGCGGCTAGCACGATGAGATGCGAGGCATCGGTGACTTGTGGCTGATTCCACGATTGTGCTCGCAATTGCTCGCGCAGTTCTTTGGTTTCGACGATGATGAATTTCCAAGGCTGAAGGCCGAAGGACGAAGGACTGAGGCGAGCGGCATCAATCAATGCATCGATGGTCTCGCTGGGGATGATTTTTTTGGCATCGAAGGCTTTGGTGGCATAGCGCCACTGCAGGGCGTGAGTGAGTTCGGATGGTGTCATAAGGGTAATTAGGAGATTTCGAGTTGATAACGGGGGAGAGAAGGGTCGATTTCACGCGACCAGGCATCGATGCCACCACGCAGCACGCGGGTGTTTTTCATGCCATGGCCGAGAAACCACGCGCAGGTATCGAGCGCATGCTTGCCGCTGTGATCGTAGAGGATGATGTCTTGATCGGGATTGGCGGCGAAAAGTTGTTGTTGGAATTCTTGCGTGAGAAATTGACTGCCGGCGATGGCAACGGCATCGTGCTCCTCGCGCGTTCGGCAATCGAGCAGGACGGGCGGGGGACTTTCGCTGAGGCGTTGTTGCACTTGTTGCGGCGTGAGCAAAAGCGCGAGATCGTGGTCGTGGGCGGCTTGGAGGTGAGCGATCATTTCCTTGGGAACGATGCCGCCATTGCGTTCACACAGGCCTGCCAAGGTCTCATTGGGGGAAAATCCGCAGGACTGGCAACCGCCGAGGTGATAGCGCGCAAACAGAGCGCGGCGGGCGCCGGGGAGTTCGGCCATGATGTGTCCCATGGTGGTTTGTGGAGTGATGATCATGCTTGCGCGGCAGAGGATAGACGGGAAAAGAAAAATTTCCACTGTTTCTCTGCAAAACCTTGTGCCATACTCGCGCTCGCCGATGAATCAAGACGACGAACTCAAAATCCCCTTGCTGCCGAATTTGATGACAGCGGGCAATCTGTGCTGTGGTTTCCTCGCCGTGCTATCGGTGTTTTACGGGGTCATGGAGGCATCGAAAAATGGCACCTACAATTTCATCGAGGCGAAAAAATACTACGAGATGGCCATCTTGCTGATCTTTGGTTCGTGCATTTTTGACTTGCTCGATGGTCGTATGGCGCGTCTCACCGGTCAGGATTCACCATTCGGGCGGGAGTTTGATTCGCTGGCGGACATCGTGTCTTTTGGCATGGCCCCTGCGATGCTGTTGGCGAAGGCGGTGCTTTTCCCGCTGCCGAACAATGTCGGTTGGGGCATTGCCTTGCTTTACCTGCTTTGCGGTGCGATGCGTCTGGCACGTTTCAATTGCCTCGCCGTGATGCCGAAAAAACCTGGTGACAATGGCGATTTCACCGGCATCCCCATTCCCATGGCGGCGGGTTTTATCGCGTCGCTGACGATTTTAATCATCAACTTTGAAGAAACCGATCGCGACATTGGTTGGTGGAAATACCTGCTTGCGGCGACGATGTTTGGCCTCTCGCTGTTGATGATGAGTAAGGTGCGCTATCCGAGCTTTAAGAAAATTGATTTCCGCACCAAAGGTTCGATCTGGTCGGTGCTGGGGATTGCCATTGTGCTCGTTTTGCTCGTGCGCTATCGCTACGCGGGACCTGTCGTGATCTTTAGTTTGTATCTGATCTATGGATTGGTGCGACCACTGATTTCGCGACGCTGGCAAAAGGACATTGAGTGGGAAGATGATGAACCCGAACCCGATGGCAAGGCGTGAGCGAGATTCGTTTGATCGTCGGTCTCGGTAATCCTGGTCGACAGTATGAAGGCACGCGTCATAACGTAGGCTTTATGGTGCTGGATCGTTGGGTGGCGTCTCTGGGCGAACAATTTCAAGCGAATCCTCGCTGGGAATGCACTATGGCCGCGCTGCCTACGCTTGGGGTGAAGGCGATGAAACCGTTAACTTTCATGAATCTGAGCGGTCGCAGTGTGGCCAAGGTGATGCGCTTTCATCAATGGCAACCACAGCAAGTGCTGGTGATTTATGACGATGTTTCGCTCGATCTCGGGCGTTTGCGATTGCGCGAAAAAGGCAGTCACGGTGGGCACAATGGCATTCGCTCGATGATCGAGCACTTCGGCACGGACGTCTTTCCACGGCTGAAGTTGGGCATTGGCGGAGCCGAAAAAGGTGCGATGGTGGGTCATGTTTTAGGGAAATTCTCGCCTGAGGAGCAAGAAACTTTGCAAAACATGCTTGCCACCGCCGCAAATGCCGTACAAGATTGCCTTTCCCGAGGCGTTGCCGCCGCGGCAAATCTCTACAACACAACTGGCAAACAATCACTCAATCAGTCACATGAGCAGGAAATATGAAGGTATCATCGTTCTCAACACCAAGGGAACAGAAGGCGGCGTCGAAGAACTTGTCGGCGTAGTGTCGAAAGAAATGGAAGCCGAAGGCGCATCCATCGGCGATGTCCAAGACCTCGGTCGTCGTAAGTTTGCTTACAATTCTGATCATATGGATTCGGGTCACTATGTGAACTACAGCTTCACCGCTGAGCCAAGCTCGATCGAAAAAATCAAAGGTCGCTTGCGCTTGAACAACCAAGTTCACTTGCAATACTTCCAACGCAAGTCCTAAGTCATTTGAGAAAAATGTTCCGATGAACAGTTTTTTCTCTTGACGTTTTTTTCTGTATTCCTAATTTGTCCTCATTATGGCGAATTTGAACAAAGTATTGTTGTTGGGAAATCTGACCCGCGATCCCGAACTCCGCTACACGCCCAAAGGAACAGCCGTGGCGGACATCGCAGTGGCGATCAATCGGGTGTGGAATAATGAACAGAATCAGCGTCAGGAAGAAACGACGTTTGTCGACATCACCCTCTGGGGTCGTCAGGCGGAGATCGCGCAGCAGTATCTGACGAAAGGCCGCGGCGTTTTCATCGAAGGTCGTCTGCAAATGGATTCCTGGGAAGACAAGGCATCGGGCCAAAAGCGCAGCAAGCTCAAAGTCGTGGCGGAGAACTTGCAGTTCATGCCCGATGGCAAAGGCAATGCGGGTGGTGGTTATTCCTCAGGCGGCGGTGGTTCATCCGCCGCACCTGCCCGCTCCGCAGGACCCTCCGCCATGTCAGGTGCGAGTGCCGATGACAGCGGCTTCCAAGAAGAAGACGATATCCCGTTCTAAACGAGACATTTTTTCCTTTTCCCTAAGCGGCCCGAATATCGGGCCGCTTTTTTCATCTGTGGCGGAGGCGTCTCGCCTCCCAGCCTCATCAAAATGACCCCGAAAGAGACATGGGTCGGTTGGTGCAACCTATGACGAATTGTGAAGTTGAATCAAGCCATCATCTTTTTTTGAGAAAATTGGCAACTCTAGAATCCTGTCACCCAGTAGCCCAAATGCCCAGCAATCCTGGAACTTCGATTCGATTCCATCGCGTTGAGCAAAATTCCTTTTCCCGTCTATCGACCACGGCGAGCAAGCTCGGGAAGCCATGCTCTATAAGGCGGACAAAGCGGGACAGTTTTTCTCGATCGAGGGAAGTCGAGTTGACAGAATTTTCCGAAATTCGCCATACCGATCCCGCTTCGTTCAGGCTTCCCGAATGTTAGTTCATCTCCTTCTACGGTAATTCTAAAAATTCTGAAATTCTGTCAAAACCAGCATCAATTGCCAGCTTGCGTTCCTGTCATGGTAGATTTTCTCCATGGCTTGATCGCCGCGCGGGATCTCTCGTTGATTTTTGTCTTGTTCCGAGATCGCTGGTTCTGTTCCTTTGTTCTTGTGGTAACGCCGATCTGACTCATGATGGTGGCACTGATGAAGCCTGCTTGGAAAGTTGTGATCTTTGCTGTTAGGCATGTGCTGATGATTGCTGCGGCGATGATGGTGGGCTGCGTGATGTGGACATTGATGTATGCGCTTTTGCTTTTCTTAGCGGTCATTTTTGGTCTAGGACGGGGTGGTCCACTCGCTTATCCGGCGGGGATCATCGCGATTTTACTCACTTGTCTCGTGGCTGGGGTTGGCGTTTTTGCCCCTGCTTGTGCGATCGGTGCGATGGCTTGTGCTTTTCTGAAATGGCCTCGTTTTGCGGCGATTCCCATTGTCGCCATTGCCGCGTTTGGATTGTGCTATGCTCTTACCCGAGGATACGTCGCGTGGGTTCCCTCTGAATCCATGCCCTCTGTGGCCGTTGTTCTGAAGAACTTTGTGATTTTCATGAGCATCCCTTTGGGTGGGTATTGGTGGGTCACCGAAGGTCCTGGAGCGATTGTTGATGCGCTGCGTCGATGGCTACGTCGGCGTCGTCATCGCACGCAAGCGGCGAGCTCGCCAGTGATCGAAGTCGATTCGATTTCTGAGAAAAATTGAATTTCTCTTAAGCTATGGCTCGCAGCAAGAGTAGTTCGCGTTTGCAAAAAAAGTGGCGATGAATTCTTTGTTAGAGAAAAGAGTATGATCCAAGTGATGCGAGCACGTAAGATCTTCGGATGCTTGTCCTTAGCCTGCGGGGTGGGATTTCTCGCATGGCCCTTGATGCGCTTAGTGGAAATCATCCGGGTGTTGTGGAATGCGTTCGCTAGCCTCCGTCACACAGGGTCCGCGGGTCCGGGCGCCCTTGCAGGGGAGATCTCGACTCATCTGCTGTCGTTGGTGTGGGCTACGCTCATTGTTTCACCGCTATTCTTTTTGGCGATCGTTTTCTTGATCATTTTCCTTAAAAAAAGTCGGCAGTTGCGAGCCATGATGAAGCTGGGATAAAAATTGTTTGCTCGCATTTTTCTTTTCATGGCTCAGCCATCACTTTAGAGTTCATTGCATCGATGTTGTGGGAAGCATATCAACAAACAAAAATCGCTGGCGCTGAGCGGACTGCGGATCGTGCGATGTCCAAGGCAGATCGTTATGCGGCTGACATTGCGAAAGTCGAACGACAAATCGAGCGCCTGACCTTGGCATGTCAGGCGTTGTGGGAATTGTTGCGAGAGCGTACCAACCTCACAGAAAACGACATGGCGCTCAAAATGCTCGAGATCGATGGCCGTGATGGCAAGGTAGACGGGAAAATTGCCACGTCACAAACAAGCTGCCCGTCATGCGGTCGGCCCTCGAATTCGCGTCGGAGTTCCTGTGTGATATGCGGTTCCGAGATCCCCAAGCAGCATCGATTCGAGGGTTGATAGGTTTTACAACGATCATGGAAGCGATTCGGGTGGAACATGTGGTCAAGGAGTATGCGGGGGTGCGAGCTTTGAATGGTGTGTCATTGCGCATTGAGCCCGGTGAATTGTTTTTTTTGTTAGGGGCATCCGGCTGTGGGAAGTCGACCTTATTGCGTTGCATTGCGGGGCTTGAGACACCGACCAGTGGCGACATCCGCTTTGGAGAGCGGGTGGTCACGCAACTGGCTCCGCACAAGCGCGAGGCGGCGATGGTATTTCAAAGTTATGCGTTATGGCCTCACCTCACGGTGGCAAAAAACATCGCCTTTGGTCTCGAGGAGCGCAAGGTTTCTCGGGAGGAGATTGGGCGTCGGGTGCAAGAGGCTTTGGCGATGGTGAAGCTCGATGGCTTTGGCGATCGCTCCATCGATGCGATGTCGGGCGGTCAGCAGCAGCGCGTAGCTTTGGCGCGGGCGTTAGTGGTTCGGCCGAAATGTCTGTTGCTCGACGAGCCGCTGTCCAATCTCGATGCGCAACTGCGGATCGAAATGAGGCGGGAGATTCGGCGCATTGTCAAAGAGTTTGGTTTGACGGCGATTTACGTGACCCACGATCAGCAGGAAGCGCTGGCGATGGCGGATCGGATGGCGATTTTATCGGCTGGCAAAATTGCCCAACTCGGCACACCGGAGCAGGTCTATCGCGATCCCCAATCCCCGTATGTGGCGGCATTCATAGGCGAAACCAACTTGGGGCAAGCGGTGGTGACCAGTGTCGATCAGGGCGTGTTCGTCAAAGCGGGTGACGTGCTATTGTCGGGGCGCGTGACTGCCGCAGATTGGCTGCCACAAGTGGGAGAAAAAGTAACCATTTCCGTACGCCCAGAGGCCTTGCGCATTGCGCCAGATGGCGTGATCGCAGCGACCATTGTCGAGCGCGTTTATCTGGGGCAGAGCATTCAGTATTGGGGTGATACCGCAATGGGGCGCTGGCAATGGATCGAGATCAATCCGCAGCAACTGCATGCGTGCGGTGAACAAGTCAAGCTGGCGGTTGGCCCGGGTGATGTGGTGATTTTCTCTCAACAACAAGCTGGGTCATGAAGCGAATCGGAATGATTTTCGGTCTATTGGCCATGATTGTGGCAGTGCCGGTGATCTTGCAGCGGGAGAGCGCGACAGCATCGCCCGAATCTGCGGAAGATCGATTGGTGATCCTGACGCCGCACAACGAGTCGATTCGTTATGAATATGGTGAAGCCTTTGCGAGCTGGTGGCGCGAGAAGACAGGGCGATCCGTGTATGTCGATTGGCGGACACCTGGTGGGACGGCGGAGATTCGTAAAGTGCTCGATGCCGGTTTTGCGGCGGCGGAGGCAAGAGGTGCGCTCGGCATGGGTGTGGATGTGTTTTTTGGTGGGGGAGATTACGAGTTCAAGACCCAGCACAAGCCCAAAGTGGGACTAGGGCGTTTGGTGCGCTTGGAAGTTTTCGACAGGCATCCCGAGTGGTTCAGCGAGCGTGGGATTTCACCGTATTTTTCGGGTGAGCAATACTACAACGAAGAGCGGACCTGGGTGGCGGCATGCTTGTCGCAATTCGGCATTTGTTACAACGAAGACGGTTTAGCGAGGTTAGGATTAGAGGCTCCGCGTAGTTGGTCCGATCTCGGGGACGCTCGCTATGCTGGTTATCTGGCCATAGCTGATCCTAGCAAAAGTGGCTCGGTGGCTCGTGCGTTTGAGCTATTGATTCAAGATCAAATGCAGCAAGCGATTGCGGAATCTCCTGCGCCGAGCGAGCGTGAGGCGGCACTCGAGCGCGGTTGGGCGCGCGGATGGCAATTGATCATGCGGCTTTGTGCCAATGCCCGTTATTTTACCGATAGTGCTTCCAAAATCCCGCAAGACGTCGGACAGGGCGATGCGGTCGCGGGGATGTGCGTGGATTTCTACGGTCGGTCCTTCAGCGATGAATGGAAGCGAGCCGATGGCAGTTCGCGGCTGCGCTGGGTGGCACCTGCGGGAGGCAGCTCCCTGAGTGGCGATCCGATAGCGGTGTTACGCGGTGCACCGAATGCGCGAGTGGCGCAGGCTTTTGTCGAATTTGTGCTCAGTGACCACGGTCAACATTTGTGGAATGCCAAGCCTGGGGTTGAGCAAGGGCCGAAGGAAAAAGCGTTGCGTCGGATGCCTGTGCGGCGTGATCTTTACACTGCCAAGCGCATGCAGCAATGGACCGATGGCGAGGTCAATCCCTACGAAGTCACGGGCTCATTCGTCTATCAACCCGAGCTGACGACCAAAGCCTTTGGGACCATTCGTTCGCTTGTGAGGGTGATTGGCATCGATTCTCATGAAGAAATGAAACACGCATGGAAGGCCTTACGAGAAGCAGGATTCCCTCAAGAAGCGACACAAGTTTTTTTCGATGTATCCGAGCTGGCGTATGCGCAAATGGGGCAAGGCGATGCGGGGTTGGGGTCGTCCGATGGGCTGGTGGTTGCACGACGTGCCGCCGAGCTGGGGTCGAAATTTCGTGCGCAGTATCGGCTTGCGGAAAAAATGGCACAGCAGTCGCTGACGAAAGGAGGTAAGCCATGAAAGATCGATATGCGTGGAGCATTTGGGTGCTCGTGACCGTGCTTTTTGGTGCTTTCTTCATCTATCCTGCGGTGACCATCGTCGGCGAAGCCTTTGGGCAAAAAGGTGGCGGCTGGACGATGGATTACTTGTTCGCCGTCCTGCAAGACCCGGTGTATGTTGAGGGATTGTGGAATGCGCTGGCTTTAGGAGTCGTGAGCACACTCGTCACGTTAGCGATTGCATTTCCGCTCGCGCTCTTTTCGCATCGTTATGATTTCTTTGGCAAAAACTGGCTGAGCGTCTTGGTGCTGGTGCCATTGATCCTACCGCCTTTCGTCGGCGCGGTGGGACTGAAAGAAATGCTCGGCGTCGATGGCGCGCTGAATGCATTGCTGATCCGCTGCGGATGGATGGAAGCGGCGCGTCCCTATGATTGGTTGGCGCAGGGGCGATTCATGGGCATTGTGATCATGAATGCGCTGCACCTCTATCCGATTCTCTACATGAACATTGCGGCATCCTTGGCCAATCTCGATCCGGCGATGGAGCAAGCGGCAGAAAATCTCGGATGCAGCCCGTGGCGGCGGTTTTGGAAAATCACTTTGCCGCTGACCCTGCCAGGCGTCTTTGCGGGTGCGTCGATTGTTTTCATCTGGGCCTTTACCGAACTGGGAGTGCCCTTGGTATTCGACTATAGTCGGGTCGCGCCTGTGCAGATTTACGATGGCATCAAAGACCTCGGCGGAAATCCCATGCCCTATGCGGTGGTGGCGATCATGTTAGTCATTTCGGCCATGGTGTTCGCAGCATCCAAGTGGTTTCTCGGTCGATCTCCCTTAGGAACCGCGTCGCGGCCTAAGGGAAGGAGTCATGCTCGTGCCTTACGCGGAGTGAAATCGCTGCTAGTAAGTGCTTTTTTCCTCGTGATCTTTCTTTTTGCCTCCTTGCCTCATGCAGGAGTGATCTTGCTTTCCGTTTCTAACGATTGGTATCAGACCATGGTGCCCGAAGTTTTGACCATACGGCACTACGACGAGGCCTTGCGGCATTCCTTGGTCGTGCCATCGATCCAAAACAGTTTGTTCTATGCCTCCGTCGCGACCTTGCTCGACATCGTCCTCGGGCTCGCCATCGCGTGGGTTGTGGTGCGCAGCAAGATCCGTGGTCGCGCGGTGCTCGATTCCCTCGTGATGTTGCCACTGGCCGTGCCGGGCTTAGTGATGGCCTTTGGTTACCTCGCGCTGTCGCAACCTGGTAAGCCCTTTGCGTTTTTGATCGGCGAGCAAGGAAATCCGGCGTTGTTGCTGATCGTCGCGTATGCATTTCGTCGATTGCCCTACGTCGTTCGCTCCGCTGTTGCTGGATTGCAGCAAAGCAATCCCGTGCTCGAAGAAGCAGCGCGTTCATTAGGCGCGACGCCGGTGAGGGCTTTGCGAAAAATCGCCTTGCCCTTGATCGGCGCCAATCTGGCCGCTGGAGCCATATTGGCCTTTGCCTTTGCGATGCTCGAAGTCAGCGATAGTTTGATTCTCGCACAGCAGAGCGAGCACTACCCGATCACCAAAGCGATCTACACCCTGCTCAGCACCCTCGGCAATGGCGTGCAACTCGCCGCGGCATTGGGTGCATGGGCGATGCTCTTTCTCTCCGTCGCAATCATCGGCGCGGCGTGGATCGGAGGCAAGCGTGGGGGCTTATTCAAGGTTTGAATCATCGTTGGTGATGGTTAAATCCGACACTAATGCAGCGATATTGCATCATTTGCGACAATTCTTAAAAAGATTGCAAAATGATGTAAGTATTCGCTTTCGTATCGCGTTAAGAACGTGGATTAAACTCTCATGCGCAGTCTCATTTATTTATTTTTCGGAAGTTTGCCACTCATGGCTCAGGATGGTGGTCAGCTCTATGGCTTATATTGTTCGGCCTGTCACGGTGCGGATGGCAAAGGTGCTACGGGGGGGCAATTTCCTCCTTTGGCGGGTTCTCCGTGGGTCCAAGGCAATGCTGAGCGCCCCATCAAAATCGTCTTGCACGGACTGCATGGTCCCGTCGATGTGAATGGCAAGACTTACAATCTCGAAATGCCACCGCAGGGAGCGGCGCTGGCCGATGACAACATTGCAGCAATCCTCACCCATGTGCGTAAGTCCTGGGGGAATGACTCCACGCCGGTTAGTGTTGAACAAGTCAAAAGCGTGCGTGCCGCCACGGCGCAGCGCCAGGAGCATTGGACTGCCGAGGAGTTATTGAAATTGCACCCGCTGGAAAACGTCAAGCCGGTCTTGAGCGGATTGATTTCGTATTACTACAAAGGATCGTTTCAAAAATTGCCGGATTTTTCCAAGCTTAAGCCCGATGCCGTCGAAGAAGAGCCGAAGGGTTTGATCGACTACAGCTCCTATGCCAATACCGACGACTTCGCGATGGCGTGGGAAGGGGAGTTCACCGTGAAAGAAGGGGGCAAGCATGAGTTTATCATCGATTCCGATGACGGTTCGCGCCTGTTCATCGACGGCAAAGCGCTGTGCGACATTAACTCCGTTGGTCCCATGGGCCGCTCCAAGGGCAAAGCGGTCCATCTCCAGCCTGGGCAACACAAGATCCGCGTCGAGTATTTTGAATACAAAGG
>JBDLWB010000118.1:0-6598 GCA_039804425.1 Verrucomicrobiota bacterium | reverse complement strand
GCGCCGCATTGGTCTCGCCATGCGTAACAATCACGCCGGCTTTGATCCGATTTTCGCGGCCAAATAGCGTTGATTGATGCGTCACATTTGCACCCAAGAGGTAATCGCGCGATACCTGATCAATCACTTGAAAAATCGGATGATCTAGATCTTTGTAAGTGACCGCGCTGAACATCTCGAAAGTATTTGCTCCCGCACGGACCGTGGTTTTATTCGCCAAACGCGCCAAGTCATAATCACGACGTTGATCACGCAAGACATTGATCGGATTCGGCTGACGTGGATCAGCGAACATTTGCGCACGTGTCAAAGCACCGGGAAGTTCTGACTGCGCTTGCACTCCCGTCAGATAAAATCGTGTTTCCACATCCTCCGCAATGCGCCAGCCGAAGTTTTGGAACAGTCGCAAATTTTCCTGTTCCGCATTGCGACGAAAGCCATCTTGTCGCTGGTAGGTCAGCGCAGAAAAAGCATCGTGCGAATCATCGTGCCAACCTCCAGTAAGGGTGGTGCGCTGGTAGTTCCATGAACCAGCCTCGGTGCGAAGACTTGCTCCCGGTGCCGTGTGGCCGGTATGCGAGACATAGTCGATCGCGCCGCCGAGCGTCGATGCCCCATAGGCCAGTGCATTGCCGCCGCGCCAGACGTTGATAAAATGCGCTGCCGTCGGCTCGATCGATTGCATATCAAAACCGCCATCGGCCAGATTGATCGGCACACCATCTTGCAGCACGCGAATGCCACGACCATGGAAGGTGCGTTGCAATCCCGATCCCCGAATCGAAATGCGCGCTTCATCAGAGCCAAAGCGCGGCTGAGCAATCACCCCTGGCGAGAGAAAAAAGGTATCGGCAAGAGTCGAAGAGCGACCCACCAAATAGCGCTCCGACTCAATCACCTCGGTGCCGCCTGGCGTTTTCTGCAATTCCTCGCGGCTTTGCTCGGGAGAAGGAACTGTGAGAGTTTTGCTCTCCTTTCTGGCACTTACGACGACGGGGGCAAGTGCTTGGCTCTGTTCTTGTGAGAGAGCGAGCGTGGGGAAAAGGGATAAAAGGACAAGAGGGATTCGAGATGCCATTGGCGCTTATGATAACAGATCATCAAAAAGCGTGAATGTGGCAAATCGTCGCACAGAGCCACTTTCTTTCAACACGCACACATCAACGCCAGTTGGTGATGTTATCGCGAGAAGTGGGATCCGTGCCAGCGCTGTTTCCGGCTTGCCCATCAGGACCATTCGACCACAGATCGAAATCGGGGTTGATGCAGTTCGGATTCACCTGCCCCGTTGCATTCGTGCCAGAGCGATAACGATAATTCGAGCTCCAAGGATCAAGAATCGTGTTATTCAGCGAAGCCACCGGATTGCTACTCCAGCCTTGCTTCGTGCTAGCGGGATCCAACTCAGCAAGATAAATGCGTTGATTTGGATCAGCTCCCACTGCTGCACCGTTGTTGTCACTATCCCAATACAGTGCACGGAACAACACATTCGATCCTTGATCAGCTGGCGCACCCGTGTCATCCGCAACAGGGTAGACGCCAAAGTCCAATTTGTATTCTTCCAGCGCCGTACTCAGCATGCCCATCTGCGCACGACATTTCTGCACCGCTTGATTGCGCTGCATGAATCCCAGGCCACCCATGGTCAGGGCAGCGAGAATCACGATGATGGCAATCACGATGAGCAATTCCATCAAACTAAATCCGCGTTGATGTCGAACGGCGAGTCGATTGCAAGAGAGATTCATGAACAATGCAGAGTGAGAGAGAACGCCCTTATTGCGCGCCCATTTGGTTGATGATTTTGATGAGTGGCAAGAACAGCGCAAACACCACCGAACCGACGACAAGCGCCAGGAACACAATCATGATCGGTTCCAAAATGCTCGTGAGTGCGGTGACAGCGTTATCGACTTCATCGTCATACACATCGGCGATCTTCAGCAGCATCTCCGGCAATTGACCCGTTTCTTCACCGACGTCGACCATCGAAATCACCATATTCGGGAACACGCCCGAACCTTGCAATGGAGTCACGATCGATTCCCCCTCTTTGACCGCCTCATAGACTTCGCCAATTGCTTTGGAAATCACCACATTGCCCGCCGTTTCTTTGGTGATATTGAGCGCTTGCAAAATGGGAACACCCGACGTCACCAAAGTCCCCAGTGTGCGAGAAAAACGCGATACCGCGCTCTTACGCTGGATGTCTCCGAAAATGGGAAGACGCAATTTGATGCCATCGATGACATCACGTCCCTTTGGCGTACGACCCCAGCCGACGATGCCGAGGTAAGCTCCCACGCCAGCGAGCAGAATCCAAACGATGTTGGGGATGAAGCCCACATACGAGGTAATCAAGAAATCCGAAAAACCAAACACGACTTCGGAAATGAGCGGCAACTCCGCCCCCTCCATGTCCGAGAACATTTCTTTGAACTTCGGCACGATGAAAATCATCAGGAACAGCAAAATGGCCACCGCAATGAACAGAACAATCACGGGATACACCATCGCCGAAACAATCTTATTTTTCAGCTTGTGTGCTTTTTCTTGATACTCCGCCAGACGATTGAGCACGACTTCGAGCACACCGCCCAACTCGCCGGCCTTGACCATGTTGACGTACAGCTTGTTGAAAATTTTTGGATGCTGCGCGAGTGATTCCGAAAATGTTGACCCACCTTGCACCGAGTCACCCAATGCATCGATGGTGGCTTTCAACACGGGGTTTGGCTCTTGTTTGCCCAAAACCGTCAGGCCACGGAGCAGCGGAAGTCCCGAATCAATCAGCGTCGCGAGCTGGCGCGTGAAGATCATCAAAATCTTCGGCTTAATCGTGCCGCCGGTTTTGGCCTTCGCAGCACCTTTCGCCGCACCCTTAGCTGAGGCTTTTTTGGCAGTCTTTTTGGTCACTTGACCTGCCTCGGAAATCTGGGTCGGATACAATCCTTTTTGGCGCAATTTGGCCAAGGCATCCGATTCGTTCGCGGCTTCGATGACGCCGGAGCTTTGCTCTCCTTTGGCATCCATGGCGAGGTATTGAAAATTAGGCATATGGTTGATGGGATTTATTCAGGTGAATGATAAGATCAATTAACAGAAAAATGGCGTCATGGCGATGCCTTTTTACGTCAATTTTTGGGACAGAATTAAGGGAATTAGGTGTATTTGAGAACTTCTTCGATGGTAGTATTTCCTAAGTAAATGTTGCGCAAACCGTCTTCACGCAAGGTCTGCATACCAAGCTCTACAGCTTTTTGCTTGATCACGACGGAGGGCGCACGATCGATGATCAAGTCGCGAATGGGATCCGTGATGTCGAGCAATTCGTACAATCCTTGGCGACCACGATAGCCCGTCTGACCGCAGGAATCACAACCTCTTCCCGTGAAGAAACTCTTATCGCCAATCTCGTGCGACGACACACCGAGCTGCGAAAGAATCGCCTCATTCGGTTCATAAGCCGCTTTGCAGTCTTTGCAAATCGTCCGCACCAAACGCTGCGCTAACACACCTTCCAACGAAGCAGCTACGAGGAATGGCTCGCAACCCATGTCAATCAAGCGCGTGACGGCACCCGGAGCATCGTTGGTATGCAAGGTGGACAAGACTAAGTGACCCGTCAGCGCTGCCTGAATGGCGATTTGCGCGGTATCGATGTCGCGCATCTCACCGATCATGATCCGATCTGGGTCCTGACGCAAGAAGGCGCGAAGAATGCGCGGGAAATCGAGGCCTATGCTTTCCTGCACGGGAATCTGAATGATGCCATCGATGTCATACTCCACCGGGTCTTCTGCCGTAAGCAATTTGGCATCGATGGTATTGATGCGTCGCAATGCCGCGTAAAGAGTGGTCGTCTTACCCGCACCCGTTGGACCAGTCACAATGAAAATACCATTAGGCTTCTCAATCGTTTCACCAATGTATTCGTAAATATGCGGTGGCAGACCCAAGTTTTCGAGCGAGAGATTGACGGAAGATCGATCCAGAACACGCAGCACGACCGATTCACCATACTGCGTCGGCAATGAGGAAACCCGCATGTCGACTTGCTTATCGCCAAACTGCTTGACGATACGACCGTCTTGCGGAATGCGGCGCTCGGCAATGTTCATGTTCGACATCACCTTCACCCGCGAAATGATGGGCAGCGCGAGATGGACGGGAGGCGGCGCCATTTCATAGAGTGCGCCATCGATGCGATAACGAATTTTAAACTCCTTCTCAAAGGGCTCAAAGTGAATGTCCGATGCCTTTTCCTTGATTGCTTGATACAACACAAGATCGACGTAGCGAATGATGGGAGCAGAGTTCGCTTCCGCTTCTAAATCAATGGAATTCGTGTCGCTGTTGCCACCGAGTTCCAACTGACTCAGGATATCTTCCATCGCATTGCCATTGCTGCCATAGAGCTCGCTGATCCGGTCCTCGACGACATAATCGGGCGCGATCAACACCTGAATTTCGCGACCGAGAGCAAAGCGAAGGTCCTCCACAGTTTGCGGATTGAGCGGATCCACAAGGCTGACCTGCAATCCTTCCTGCGTCAGCCCCAAGGGCAGCGCACCATGCAAACGCGCCAATCCAGCAGGCACTAATGCCAAAATTTCCTCAGGCGGAGTCCAATTTTTCAGGTCCACCATCTCCGTAGATAGCTCAGCCGCGACCATCGGCCAAATGTCATCTCGATGCTGGATGACTTCATAGTCGGCAAGGATCTCCGCGATTTCCTTGCCACTTTGTTCAAGCTCCGCAAGCATGTCGTTAGCAAGAGCTTGATCGATCATGCCGCGGTTAATGAAAAGGTCGAGAACCTGCTGGTTGTCCATGGTGTAAAGTTTTTTTAAGCTAGAAACAAAAAGTGAAGGGTTTAATCAAAGTCCGCCATGGTGACGTGCAGAACTTCTTGCGCGGTCGTCAAACCGGCCAAAACTTTGCGGATGCCATCTTCGCGCATCGAACGCATGCCCATCTCTCGGGCCCGCTTACGCAACTGCGAGGAGGATAACTCCGCGTTGATCAGGTGGCGTACTTCGTCGTCGACTTCGAAAATCTCGAAAATGCCCATCCGTCCACGATATCCTTTATTGCGGCATTTTTCGCATGCTGCAGGTCCGTAGATTTTCGCATCGGTCATGCGAGTCGCATCCAATCGCAGGGCGCGAATTTCTTTTTCGGTAAGTGTCATTTCCACTTTGCAATTCGGACAAAGCTTGCGCACGAGTCGCTGCGCCAATACCGCGCGCACGGCGGAAGCAATCAAGAAGCGCTTGATGCCAATGTCCGCCAATCGTGCGACAGCTGACGGCGCATCGTTGGTGTGCAGGGTAGAAAACACCAAGTGCCCCGTTAGCGAGGCGTTGATGGCAATGTTCGCTGTTTCCGCATCACGAATCTCACCAATCATGATGATGTTCGGGGCTTGACGCAACATGGCACGAAGAGCGTTGGAGAAGGTCATGCCAATGTCAGACTTCACCATCACCTGGTTAATGCCTGGCATTTCATACTCCACAGGGTCCTCGACTGTGATGATTTTTTTATCGGGCCGATTGATGACGTTCAAGCAACCATACAAGGTCGTCGTTTTCCCCGAACCCGTCGGGCCCGTGACCAACAAAATGCCATCGGGAAGCGCAAGCAGACGCTCAAAGGTCGTTTGGTCATCCGAGAAAAATCCCAGCTCAGGCAATCCGAGAACCAGTCCCGACTTATCGAGGATACGCATGACGATGGATTCGCCGTGATTCGATGGCACCGAGGAAACGCGCAGGTCCACCTCTTTGCCCGCTACTTTGATCTGAATGCGCCCATCTTGCGGCAAACGCTTTTCCGCAATGCTCATGCTGGTGCTCATCACTTTGAGACGAGCAATGATCGCAGGTAGCAATTTTTTCGGATGATTGGCGACTTCGATCAATTTGCCATCGACGCGATAACGCACACGCACGCTGGTTTCGAGCGGCTCAATGTGGATATCGGACGCGCGATAGTTGAAGGCATCCACCAACATATTGATGACCAAGCGAATGATCGGCGCATCGTTATCCGTCGTCTCAATCCCGTCATCACCACCAGTCGTGGTGGCCACTTCCGTTGCATGATAGAACGTTTTGAGAATGTGATCGATCGCCTCGGGCGTTGCGACGACAAAATTCAATTCGCGCGAAAGGACATGCGGCAAGGAATCGAGCGTCTCGAAGTCCGATGGGTCTGCCACGGCGAGAGTCAGCATGTAACCATCATCCTGAACAGGCACTACTTTGTAGCGGCGGGCCACCTCATCCGGCACCGATGTCGCCACCTGCGGCGGGATCGATGCATTGGCGAGATCGAAAAACTCCAGCGCGTTACTAGAAGCTAGCACCTGTGCCACGTCGACTTGCGTAAGGTGGCCCGACTGAATGAGCTTATCAATCACCGAGCCAGCACCAGCATGACGCGCGGACTCAATCAGCTCAGCGCTGATGACGCCGGCCTCAGTGAGAAGTTGCAAAAGATAGTCTTCGTTGGAAAACACGGGGATGGATTTTTGGTTCAATAAAATCGCGGAAAAACCTTTTCCACTTTGGAGAAGAAAAGTTTGAGC
>JBDLWB010000117.1:0-4221 GCA_039804425.1 Verrucomicrobiota bacterium | reverse complement strand
GGTGAAGTTTTTCTCGGGATCGAAATCGGGATCGATACCGATAGCGATAGCGATTTGGATTCCTTTTCTCTACAAGGGCGACGGTTCCTTATTGCGGGGATTCATTGGCTGATTTTCTGGGCTTGGTCCTTTTGAAAGAGAGAAAACGAATCGGTGATTGTGAAACTTGTGGGAACGTGCATAGTGAGCGCGGACATGACTGATACCACCACGCCTACAGCGATCGGATTTCGCAAGGACCTCGCGGTTTTGACCAAGGTTCGTTTGAATTCGTTTGTCTTGGTGACGACGTTTTTTGGGTATTTCTTGGGGTCGCGTCAATTCGGTTGGGATGGCATGATGCTCTTGCACACCTTGCTTGGCACGGCAGCGGCGGCTTTTGGTTCTGCGGCGTTCAAGCAGTTGATGGAAATTGATCTCGATGCAAGGATGGCGCGCACGGCCGATCGCCCCTTGCCCTCGAAGCGTATGGACGTTTTGGTTGCCTTCGTCATTGGGATCACGCTCAGTGCCTTTGGCTTGGTGCATCTCTCGGTGAAGGTCAATCACCTCGCAGCGGTGCTGACTTTAGTCACCTTAGTGACGTATGTGTTTGTGTACACGCCGATGAAGCGAAAGCACTCGGTGAACACCTTGATTGGTGCCGTGCCGGGAGCGATTCCGCCGATGATTGGCTGGGCGGCAGCGGGGGGGATCTTGGATGAACGGGCGTGGTTTTTATTTGCGTTCATGTTTCTCTGGCAACTGCCGCATTTCGTGGCGATCAATTGGATATGCCGCGAAGAATACGAGTCGGCCGGTTATCAAATGTGGTCGAATGGCGACGTCTCTGGTCAAAAGAGCGCGCGTTTGTGTGTGATTTTTTCCTCGTGTTTGATGTTGCTGCCGATTTGGCCTTTTGTATCAGGCATGGCATCGTGGTGGTGGCTCACGGCGGCGTTTTTGTTAGGTGTGAGGATGGTGATCTTATCGCAACGATTTGGTCGGGAAGGTGAGCGCTCTGCGGCACGGCGCTTATTTCTTTTCACATTGCTGTATTTGCCCGTGGCGCTGACGGTTTTGGCATTGACTTGGCATGCCTAACGAGATCTAACCGCGCGGTCGTAGCTTTGTTTGAGCGCATGGAGTAAGCGGTATTCCTTGCGGGTGATGGGAAAAGGGCCGGCGACTTCGATGGGTTGACTAACGGCGCGGGTGTTGTTGCGAAATGAGAATGCTTGGCGTCGATCTAGGTAGTAAACGATGAGATAATGCTGTCGTGCACGAGTGCTTTCGGCGATGCAATCGGGTGTGCCCATGCGAGCAAAATAGGGTTTGCATTCGGGATGCAGTGTCGAGAAATAGCGCAGGCGTTTCCAACCGAGAGTGCTTGGTGTTTCGCGGACGATCATGATGCTGTCATTTGCCTCCTTTTCCGTCCATCCTGAGTTCCAAGCAGCACGATAGGACGCGCAGTTGGAGAGAATGAGCGCCATAGTGAGCCATGGGAAAACGAGTGATGGCAGACGTGAGAAAAACATCGTGAGTTAGTTACGTCGATCCCGCTCGATGATTTTCATGAGCTTGCGAACATTTGGGCGCATGGCAGAAGATTCGGTGAAAATGGGCGTTTCGAGGGGAATGAGATATTCGACACTCGAGTTGATGGCGATGAGCTGGCCAGTGCGATCTAGCACAGGACCACCGCTATCGCCGGGCTGTAGGGCGAGGCTGAGGCTGAGGCGTCGAGCCGGAGTGAAAAATCGCTCGGGGCCGATGCGGCGATTGAGCACACCATATTCTGGGCGCAATCCGGTGGTGAGACCTCCGTGAAAAATGGGCGTGCCTGCGGGAAGCGCTTGGTCGAGTGAGGAGAACGTGTAAAACTTGGGCGTCGCGATCGGAGCATGGATGAGAGCGAGATCGTAATGCGTATCGCGCCACACCACGCGTGCACGGCTAAGACGATGATGTTTTCCTATGCCATAGAGCAGGTGAATGAAGCGCGAGGATGACTCGCGGATCACATGATCGGCGGTAAGAAAATAGCCATCTGCCGTAATCGGGGTCGCCGATCCGCCATCGGTATCTTTGGGAGTATTCGATGGCCGGAAGCCTTGCTGGACCCAGCCAGAGATGTCCGGTTGGGCGGCAACGATGATGGCCGTGACACGCTGTTGGGCGTAGCGGAGAATCGAGATTTCCGGAGGAGGTGCGATGGCTTGTCGTGCATGCGGTGCGGCGCATTGGCAAAAAAGCAGAGCGACGAGTGTGGGGAGCGCGAAAGCTTTCATAAGGTGATCGCGTGCTCGTTTTCCGATTCGATTTCACCAGCGAGTTCACGGGCGAGACCGAGGGCAGCAATGTCCTCAACGTGGGCAACGGATTCCACTTTCGCGAGCAACTGGCGCAGTTCCTTGGCGCCCGCAAAGCCCTTGCAGTAGGCGAGAAGACG
The DNA here is from genome assembly GCA_039804425.1 of Verrucomicrobiota bacterium. Taxonomy (GTDB): domain Bacteria; phylum Verrucomicrobiota; class Verrucomicrobiia; order Verrucomicrobiales; family Akkermansiaceae; genus UBA956. The sequence goes on along the minus strand of JBDLWB010000117.1, from coordinate 1,787 downwards.
ACCGCGCATGGCCATCATCGCATGGCGTTCGGAGCCATAGCGCTGGCTCTGAACGGCGAGTCGGCAATGCCGCACGATGAGGCTCCAGCGTTCTTCTGGCGTGACCTTGGTGGTGATTTCCTGCCCCGCGAGTCGGGCTTTCGCTTCGCGGAAAATCCACGGGTGTTGCATCGCGGCGCGGCCGATCATGACGCCAGAAATGGCTGTTTCAGCACGGCGATGCATCACATCATCGGCACTGTGAATGTCGCCATTGCCGATCACGGGAATCTTGACCGCGCGCGCGCAAGCGTCGATGACCTGCCAGTCGGCTAGGCCTGAGTATCCTTGGGCACGCGTGCGGCCGTGGACGGCGATGGCTTGAATGCCGGAGTCTTCTAAAATATGGCAGACCTCCACGGCATTGATGTGTTGTTGGTCCCAGCCGATGCGAATTTTGGCTGTGACAGGAATCCCCGTGCCATCGAGAGCTTGCACCACGCCGCTGGCGACTGATGCCAACACAGGGCAATCTTTTAGCAGCGAAGAACCCCCATTTTTTGAGACGACCTTATTCACCGGGCAGCCGAAATTGATGTCGATGAAGTCCGGTTGTTTCCAATCGAGAATTTTTCGTGCGGCTTCGCCCATGCGTGCGCCATCGGCCCCAAAAAGCTGGATGCCAACAGGGCGTTGGGCGTCAGTAAATTCCGTGTACTTGCGGGTGTATTCATCACGTTGCATGATGCCCTCGGCAGAGACGAATTCCGTTACCATCACATCGGCACCGAGTTCTTTGCAGAGTTGGCGAAACACGACATCCGTTACCCCGGCCATAGGGGCGAGGTAGAGCGGGAAATTGTCATGGGAAAACCAAGGGAGCACGGCGCAGATCATATCATGAGACGCAGCTGAGGCAAGGTGGGATCATAGAAATTCCCCATGGGCGAGCAATCCGAGATTGACCACCGCATGCCATCATGGAAACTAGCGCTGTGAAAATTGACAGTCATCAACATTTCTGGCGCTACAACGCCGAGGAGTATCCGTGGATTCAGGGAGAACTAGCGCATTGTCAGCGAGATCTTCTGCCCGAAGATTTGATTCCTTTGCTTGCGGAATCAGGTTTTTTGGGAAGTATTGCAGTGCAAGCTCGGCAGATTCTGGAAGAAACAGATTTTTTGTTAGATTTAGCGAATCGAAATTCGAGCATTCTCGGGGTAGTGGGCTGGGTGCCATTGGTTGCTAATGATGTAGAAAAATCCATCGAAATGTATGCTTGTCATGAAAAAATGGTGGGATTTCGTCACGTCATTCAGGATGAGCCCGATGATCAATTCATCTTGCGCAAGGATTTTCAGGCAGGAGTTCGTGTGCTTGAACGTTACGATCTTTGTTATGACATTTTGATTTTTGAAAAGCATTTGGTTCCAACGATTGCTTTCGTGGACCAATTTCCCAACATGCGGTTGGTGCTCGACCACATTGCTAAGCCAAAAATTCGCGTCGGAACCTTCGATCACGAGTGGGCGAAAAACATTCGCGAACTCGCAAAAAGGCCGCATGTGACCTGCAAGTTATCGGGCATGATGACCGAAGTGATCGGCGGACCTGGCAGCATCGAGGTCTTGCAACCATACTTTGATACCGTGCTTGAGGCGTTTGGTCCGGATCGATTGATGTTCGGTTCAGATTGGCCAGTGTGCTTGATGCGCATTAGTCATCGCGATTGGGTGAAAACAGTGGAGAACCTGATCTCGTCATGCAGTGCCGACGAACAAGCTGCCATCATGGGGGGAACCGCGCAG
>JBDLWB010000116.1:0-23301 GCA_039804425.1 Verrucomicrobiota bacterium | reverse complement strand
AGATGACATGCCAGCAGCCAGCAGCAAGCGGGTTTCCTTAGAAACGACAATGGCTAGCGCCATCCAGCAACCAATCGGAGCACCGCGAAACAACCTCTCCGCGAGTCAGGAAACGCTCCGCATTGCCGGCGAATCCTTCGCGCACGGGATCGGCTGCCACGCCCCCTGCGACATGCGGTTTCCGCTCGATGGCAAGTACCGCCGGTTCTTGAGCATGGTAGGCGTAGACGACACCGGCAGCGGTTCGGTGACCTTTGAGGTGCATGCCGATGGCAAAAAACTTTTCGACAGCGGACCGATGCTCTCTGGTCAACCAAGTCGTGTCATCGATCTGGATCTCACCGGGAAGAAGGAACTGCGACTGGTGGTTACCGATGCGGGAGATGGGAGCAATTTCGACTTCGCGGATTGGGCAGAAGCCAGCATCACGCCTGCCTCCGGCATCAATGGTGTGCTGGGTATGCATCTCTCGAGCCCCCTCTCGGACTGGGTGGCGAGCCCGATGATGAGCCAAGTCGGACAATTTTCCGCACGAACCATGGACCGCGCCTTCGATCCACTCGATGTGCGCGAAGCCGGAGGGCTCTATGATTCTCAGGGCAGGGGTTTATTTTTCGGTCCCGTGGGCAGGCCGGTCAGCTACCTCGATGGTCGTGTGAGCAACTCCGGAAACCAGCGTGCTACGCTCGATATCCATAGCGAAATGGACTCCGTGCGGGTCGAACCTGGTCAAGTTCGCTGGGGCCAGCAAGCCGTCCTTTTAGTAGAGCGCCCGGAAATCGCCCAAGCGCGCTGGATTTCTTGGGTGGCCGAGTCGCATGAGGCGCGGCAAGCAAGAACGCCCATGAGCGGTTGGCTGAGCTGGTATTGGCTCGGGAATCAAGTGTCCGAAGTGAATTTGCAAGAGGTCGTGGACTTCGCAGGAAAACCAGGTGGGCCATTGCGGCCGCAGGTGATCCAGATCGACGATGGTTATCAACGGCAGGCGGGCCAGACGGGCATGAACGAAAAATTTCCTGCGGGCATGCAGGGAGTCGCATCGCAAATCGCCAGCAGCGGAGCTATGCCTGGGCTGATGGTGCGCCTGGAGAACTATGACCCAGGCGGCATTCATCAGTTCCTCGAAAATGTCCGCCATGCCGTGACCAACGGTTTTCGTTATCTCAAGATCGCGGAATTCGGGGACCTCGCCGATCCCGACGAAAAACAAACCCAGTTCGAGAGAAAGCGGGCGATGTATCAGTCCATCCGCCAGGTGGCTGGTGAAGAAGTCTATCTGATGGCGGCCGGCAACGGCATCGACCGCGCCAGCGTAGGCGCCGTGGATGCCTGCCGAGTCAGCGGCAGCACGGAGCGACACAGAATATCATCGGGCATGGACTCATCCGTCCTCTCCTTGCCCTTCAACCGTCATTGGTTCACGGTGGACACCGACTGTTACTATCTCGCTACCGACATCGCCAAACTTCCGCCCGTGCTCGGCGGCTGGCCCGTGGTTCGGACCTGGCTGAGTATGACCGGACTGAGCTGCGGCAACGCGATGACCTCCGATCCTTGGCACTGGCAGAGCATGGCTCCTTTTCTGCGGAACACTGAAATCCTTAGCCCTCCTGCCAGCGAATCGGCACGCGCCATTGATCTCGGCACCTCTACTGGGCTGCCTCGCGTCGTGGGGCATCTGCGCCGTCCCTGGGGTCATTGGACCGTCGCACTACTCTGGAATGCCGGCACGCAAGCGAAAGAAATCACGCTCGACTTCGCCGCTGCGGGAATGGAGCCGAACAAACGCTACGCCGTGTGGTCGTTCTGGGACAATCGCTTTCTGGGGATTGCGGAAAAATCATGGACCAGCCCTGTGTTAGAGCCCTATGCCTCCCAGCACTTGTGCTTCACTCCGCTCGATCGAGATCCGCTGAAGCCGACCATCATTGGGTCCAACCTACACATCTGGTGCGGTGCAGCGGAGCTTCAACAAGTGACATCGCTACACGGAGCCATGGAGCTGCATTTTACCGACGCAGGGGCGCGGTCGGGGGATCTCTTTCTGCACTGCGCAGAGCGCCCGGAAATCCGCACCGCACAGGGATGCAAAGTCGTCGCGATCGACTCCACAGGCAGGGACATCTGGCGCGTATCGATCGCCGATCGCCAACGGGGAATGATGCAGAGCCTAGAGTTCGACGTCGATCAGCCAGCCACTCATCAACCATGGTTCTGGGTTCTGATGGTGCTGTTCATCACCAGCCTTGCTTTCGTGGCATGGCGCTATCTGGAAAACCTCCGCGCGCGACAAGAAATCCTGCGCTTGCAGCAAAAGAACGCACTCGAAGAAGAACGCGGCCGCATCGCCCGCGACCTGCATGATGAACTAGGAGCCAACCTTGCTCGCATTGGCTTGCTCACAGGACTCGCCGAGCAAGCCATCGGCGATGACCACAAAACCCGCCATCAACTCGAGCGCATCCTCGGAGCGACCCGCGGAATCAGTCGACAGCTCGACTCGATTGTCTGGGCTGTGGACCCGGCGAATGACTCGCTGGAGAGCCTAGCGAGATACCTGCACGGCCACGCCGAGGATTACCTCAGCATGGCAGGCATCCGCTGCCGCTTCATCGGCATGGACCTGCCCCATATCCCCCTCTCATCATCCCTCCGTCACCATCTCTTGATGATCACCAAGGAAGTCCTGCACAATGTGGTCAAACACTCGGGAGCTAGCACGGTCACCCTGCATTTGCGCCATCTCGATGGAGCACTCTTCCTCGAGATCGAAGATGACGGCAAAGGCATTGGCGCACCGGAGGGTCATCGCCACGGCAACGGTCTGAATAATATCCGTAAGCGCACGCTGGCAGTCGGGGGATCTTGCGATTTTCTCACCGGCTCAGGCGGCCGTGGCACACTGGTCCGACTCTGCATCCCTGTGCATCACCAAAATGTTTCCCCACCATCATGAGCAAAAACCCCGTTATTACCGTCGCCATCATCGAAGACCAAAGCGAACTTCGCGAATCGCTGCAGGAAGTATTGGCTGCAGCGCCCGCGCTGCAGTGCGTCGCTGCCTGTGCCAATGGCGAGGAGGCCGTGCGCGACTTACCCAAACTGCAACCACAAGTCGTCTTCATGGACATCAATCTGCCAGGCATGGATGGCGTAGAATGCACGCAGCAACTGGTGCAATTGATCCCCTCGGTGCTGGTGGTGATGCTAACGGCTTACGATAACACCGAGGCCATCTTCCGTTCATTGGAAGCGGGTGCCTGCGGCTACCTGCACAAACCAGTCAGCGGCCGAGAGCTGGTGGCGGCAGCCAAGGATGTGGTCAGCGGAGCCTCGCCGATGTCAGGTAAAATTGCGCGTTTGGTCATCCAAGCTTTCAAGAAGCCGCTACCAGCGACTGCACCGCCGCCCGAAGCAGCAAAAAAATCCTCCACCGCCCAATCCATTGCCGATGCCGAACTCACCGCGCGGGAAAAAGAAGTGCTGCACCTCTTGTTAGACGGCTTGATGTACAAAGAAATTGCCGATGCCATGGGAGTGAGTAGCCATACCGTGAACTTCCACATCCAAAAAATTTACCAGAAACTCCACTGCCGATCACGTGCACAAGTCGTCGGGCGCTTTCTCAATTCTGAATCATCTCAGCGGTGAGCGATTGTTGGATTCATGACTCCCTTAGACCGCGGCAGCCCTGCATCACAGCAAGCAGCAGCAAGGCAGCCACAGTTCATGGCCAAGACAGGTTAAATGGACGTCCCACTCCGTAGGAAACTTTTCTCGATGGAAAGCTCCCCCAGTAAGGCTTGCCCCGCAGTGCTTTCGCCTGCGGAGCATTGCGGGCGCTTTACACCAGCATCAGCGCTGGACTTTCGATGAGCTTTTTCACTTCGCTCAAGAACGCTGCCGCCACGGCACCATCGACGACGCGATGGTCGCACGAGAGGCCGAGGTTGATGCGTTGACCAACGACAATCTGACCATTTTTCACCACCGGTTTTTCGATGACCGCTCCAACCGAGAGAATCGCGGCTTGGGGTGGATTGACAATGGCATCGAACGACTCAATGCCCCAGGCACCGAGGTTCGAGATGGTGATCGTGCCGCCATCAAATTCATCGGGGCGGAGTTTGCGCTCCTTCGCACGAACAGCGAAATCCTTGACCTCGCGAGAAATTTGCAACAGCGACTTGGTTTCGGCATTCTTCACCACGGGAGTAACGAGACCGTCCTCAATGGCAATGGCGACCGAGAGGCCGACCGAGCCGAAGCGAACGATATGATCTCCGCCAAACGAAGCATTGATCGCAGGCACCGCCATCGTGGCGTTGATGAGTGCCTTCATGATGAAGTCATTGACCGAGTATTTATTGCCGGTCGTGCCCGCCGCTTGATCGTTGATTTGCTTGCGCAAACTCATCAATGGGGCTGCATCCGCCTCGACGTGGAGATAGAAATGAGGAATCGTTTGCTTCGAGGTCAACAAGCGACTCGCGATGATTTTCCGCAGCGAAGAGAGCTCGATGACTTGGTCTTCGGCTTTCGCAGCAGGTGCGGCGATGGCTACGGGAGCCGGAGCAGCGGCTGGCGCAGGTGCTGTGGCGCGGGCTTTCGAAGCAGCCGCGAGAGCGGAAGCAGCGGAAGCGAGCGAGCTCGGTGCGGGGGCAGCAGTGCCGCCTTTTGCCGCGGATTCCACATCACTGCGGACAATGCGGCCACCAGGACCAGTGCCCGAGACAGCAGCGAGGTCAACATTCAGAGAGGCCGCCACTTTGCGGGCCAAAGGAGAAGATTTCACGCGGTCGCCACTCGCGGCTACGGGAGCAGCAGGTGCGGGTGCAGCTGCGGCAGGTGCAGCGACGGGTGCGGGTGCAGGTGCAGAAGCTGCGGCAGGAGCCGGTGCTGGGGAGGCATCATCGCCATCGAGCACGGCAAGAGTGGTGCCAATGGTCGCTTTGCCACCAGCTTCCACCAAAATGGCCGTAAGCACCCCTTCATCGAAGGCTTCCATTTCCATGGTCGCTTTGTCCGTTTCGATCTCAGCGATGATATCACCGATTTCGATCTGATCGCCGACTTGTTTGTGCCATTTGAGCAATGTTCCTTCGGTCATCGTGTCCGAAAGCTTGGGCATTTCAATGTTTACAGCCATGGTGATTGAGTGTCAGTGGGAAGCGCGCGCACTCTAGGCGAGCAAATGGGGATTTGCCAGCAATTTCTGTGTCAAATCGAGTCCGAGAAGGAAATTTTTATCAAGCATGTCCAAAATCACGGGAACAGACCCCGCAATGCCTTCGCATCAGCCACCGTTTTGATCGCGAGAGCTTGTGCGGCTGTGCGTTGCGAAACCTGATGACGCTCGGCAAAGCTGGTCACCTTCTCAAACGTGCGCTGCATCATGGTCTCGAGTTTGCTGATGACTTCTCGCTCAGTCCACTGGAAGCGCTGGAAATTTTGCACCCATTCAAAATAGGAAACCGTAACGCCGCCGGCGTTGCAGAGAATGTCGGGGATGACAAAGACATCGGCGCGCTGCTCCAATATCCGATCGGCCTCGGGGGTCGTGGGGCCGTTGGCCCCCTCGGCGAGGATCCGACACTGCAAGCGCGCGGCATTCTCCGCAGTAATGGTGCGCTCCATCGCACAAGGTGCCAAAACATCGCAGGGTTGACAGAGCATTTCTTGTGGGTCGATGGCATCAGCTCCTGGAAAATCCTTAATGCCGCCCTCAGCAGCAGCGTATTCACGCAGAGCGACGACATCGATCCCGCCCGCATTCCAGAGCGCGCCGGAGACATCGCTGATGCCCGTAATTTTCACACCAAATGCTGCCAGCGTGCGTGCGGTGTGGTAGCCGACGTTGCCAAATCCTTGGACGATGGCCGTAGCAGAGCTCAGGCTGATGCCAAGTTTATGCAGCGCATTGCTCGACAAAAAAGCGACACCATGGCCCGTGGCCTGAGCCCGACCCGCAGAGCCTTGCATGCCGAGCGGTTTGCCGGTGACGATCGACGGCACCAAATAGCCTTTGTGGGAAGAATAGGTATCCGTGATCCAAGCCATGGTTTGCTCATTGGTGCCCATGTCCGGCGCCATGACATCGATCTCTGGGCTGATGAATGGCATGATTTCCATGGTGAAACGTCGCGTCAGGCGTTCGAGCTCACCTCGGCTCATGGATCGTGGGTCACAGGCGATGCCGCCTTTTCCACCGCCGTAGGGGAGATCCATGAGGGCGCATTTCCAATTCATCCACATCGCCAAGGCGGCGACTTCACCGAGATCGACCGACGGATGATAACGCAGTCCGCCTTTCACGGGTCCGCGAGTGAGGTGATGCTGCACACGATGGCCGTAAAAGACACGCGTAGTGCCGTCATCGAGCGTGATCGGCACAGCCACACTGATCAGACGCTTGGGCCATTTGCAGCGCTCGCGAACATTTTCGGGAAGTTGAAGAAAATCGGCAACATGATCGAATTGCTCTGCCGCCATGGCAAAAACGGGATGAGAAAGCAGTTCCTTTTGCATAACTCTTAGCCTAACACGCGAACGTACGAGTTCCACTAAAAGTTCTGGACGGTAACATGAACAGCGCACTGGTTTTCATCGCCCTGTCCCATGCAAGACTCGCCTTACTCCTTGAGATCCGCTTCACGATAGGGATTGCCAGTGCGGTCGCTGGTTTTTTGTCGAACCTCACGCACGATGTCGGCAGATACAGCGGCGGCGCGATTGCTCCATTCGTGGCGGATGTAGGTGGCGATGTCGGCAATGTCGGCATCTTTCATCAAAGGATTTTGCATCAAGCCGGGCATATCGGCCGTAGGGCTATAACGCACACCCGCCACGGTGATGGGGCCGGTGAGTCCGTGAAGCAAAATTTTGATGAGTCGCTCGGGTGAACCGGTGACGTATTCCGATTCATCGAGCGGTGGGCCCAAATTCGGCACCCCTTCGCCGGCGGCACCGTGACAACCAAAGCAGGCCGCCGCGCCGCTGTAGTGCGCTTTCCCCCGCTCAAACGATGCGAGATGCTCACCCGCCAGTCCATCACCGGAAATGGCCGCTTTGCCAGCACTCGATGCCCCTTTGTCGAGCCAGGCGAGCCATTCTTTGTCTTTGCTGCGACCTTGCAGATGATTGCGGAAAGCGGCTTCTTGATGATCGAGACCGGAAAAAGCCGCAGCTTTGAGGAAACGGAGTTTCGGGTGCGCCGCGAGCAGTTTTTCAAGTTGCGCAAAAGCTTCGGGTGAAGCGATAGGGCCTAGCGCGCGGGCGAGGTAGATCACTTGCTCGTCAGTCGCAGGTTGAAATTTCAGCAAAGCAGGTGCGAGCGCCTGAAGTTCCTTTGCGGGAAGTTTCGTCGATGCCCACAAGGCCGACACAACGACTTTGGGGGTTCTTGCCTGCAGAGCAGAGGAAACGGCGGCGGCGGTCAGTTGCTGCAGACCCTCCAAGGTCCAAAGCGCATGAATTTGCCCCAGTGGCTGGTCGTTTACACTGGCGAGTTGCAGCAGGGCAGGCACGACCGAAAGATCACGTCGATCCACCAACTCGCGCTGGGCGATATCGCGATGCCAGCCATTGGCATGAGCAAGCTGTTTGACTAAGTCCGCTGACTTCATCGCATCCGCGCGAGTGATGGTTTCGAGTTTGCCAGACGTTGCACGAATGCGCCAGATGCGTCCGTGCCCTTTCGCGGGTCCATCGAGTTGACGCGAGGCGTATTGGGCGCGGAGGTAGGAAGTCATGAAAAATCGGTCTTGAATGATGCCGTGATAAAGATCCAACACCAGCAACGAGCCATCGGGCGCATTGTAAAGATTCACGGGGCGGAAACGTTCGTCGGTAGACGTAAGAAATTCTTTTTTTCCCAATGGATGAGAGCCCTTGAGCTGCACGCCGGATTCATCGATGTGCGTCGCTTTGATCAAGTTCACGGCGGACTCCGGAGTAAAGCCCCGCCCCGCCCATTCTGCCGGAAAGTTCGTGCCGCGATAGATCACTGGCCCTGCGGAGGCCGTGGTCAAGAGAAGTTTGTAGGTTTTCGGATCGAGCGTGTCTGATGTGTATCCGTTGGATTTTTGGATGTAAGCGCGATTTACGCCAGGTGTCACGCGCGAGGGATACGTGTGATTCGATCCCAATTGATAAGCATCATTGACCTTCAAATTCACACCTGGATTACCAGCAAGCAAATTGGGCGCGAGAAAATCACCGAAGAGAAATGTCGAATTGTTGTTGTGGTACAGTCGACCATAATTGTCCTGAGAAATGCCCCATTGCCCGCGGAAAGGCGTGTTTTCGACAATCCATCGGTCGCCATCGCGACGCACACGTTTTCCCGATTTGGCATTGTAATGCCAGTTATCAAGGCCACGCATCAAACCGTTGACCTTGTGCTCGACGTTTCCTGCCTCAATGAACTTGGGCGCGGCGACGATCGATTCACCAACAGGCTTTAAGCCATCGCGCTTGATCCAGCGTAGGTCATGGTCATCGAGATAGAGCACGCCATCAGGATACACGGCCACGGCGCGCGGCAGTAGCACTTGGTCGAGAAATACCGTGCGTTTGTCTGCTTTGCCATCGGCATTGGTATCCTCCAACACGACAATGCGACCTTGCGGCACGGACTCGTCCTTGCCATCGAGATCCATCATGTAGCCGATCATTTCCACGACCCAAGCTCGACCCGCGGGATCAAAATCCAGCGCTACAGGCTTCTCCACCAAAGGCTCAGTGGCAAAGGCTTCCATCACAAACCCGGGGGCCAAATCAAAGGATTTCAGGGCTTTTTCAGGACTCAGCACAGGAGCAGCAGGGATCAACTGGGCTGGAACCACGGGATCCATCGAATGATGCTCCTTGCGATTGCCCTGCTGCGCCGAAACGAAAGAAAGACAGGAAATCGAAAAAATGGCGACGAGTTTTCTCATGTTGTGTGACAGGTTTTTAGCAGAATCGATGAGGGAAGCAAGCGTAGATCGTGGGTTCCATCACCACGGCGATCAAGCAAGGGAAAGCCACGCTCTGTAAGGCAGACCAAGGAGAACAGTTTATCTCGATGGAGGGAAGCCGAGTTGACAGAATTTCAGAATTTTCTGAATGACCAGAGAAGGAGATGAATCCCTATTCGAGAAACCTGAACCAAGCGAGATCGGAGTGGTGAATCGCGGGATGATTGCCATGACGAAATTCTGAAAATTCTGAAATTCTGTCAAAACCAGCCTCGATGGCCGCTTGCGTTCCTATCATGAGAGATTCGCTCCCTAGCTTGATCGCCTTGGTTCCATCACGCGGCTCGGCGCGCCATCACACCAAGCGCGCGGCCAACAGCTCCCGTTGGAAAAGAAGCTCCTTGGGCAAGTGGTCGTAGAGCTCGATGAAAAACTCCGCTTGGCTCACCAATTCTGCCTTCCACTCGCGGCGATCATAGGCCATGCAGGCATCAAAATCCTTTTCTGTAAAATGTTCGAGCCCGTGAATGTTGAAATCTTCAAACGCTGGAATCCAACCGATTTGCGTTTCATGCCCCACGGCCTCCCCTTTGCAACGTCGTACAATCCACTCCAATACGCGCATGTTTTCGCCGAAGCCAGGCCAGAGAAATTTGCCCTCGGCTGATTTACGGAACCAATTGACGTGGAAAAAGCGTGGGAGATGTTTGAGGTACCGACGCATCTCCAGCCAATGACCAAAATAGGCGCCCATATTGTAGCCACAGAAAGGCAGCATGGCCATCGGATCACGGCGGACCTTGCCAATCGTTCCCGCAGCGGCAGCGGTCATTTCGGATCCCATGGTCGCACCAAGGTAGACGCCATGACCCCAGTTGAACGCTTGGAAAACCAGCGGCATGGTAGTGGCTCGACGTCCACCAAAGATGATCGCATCGATCGGCACACCATCGGGATTTTGCCAATTCGGATCGATGGTCGGACACTGCATAGCGGGCGCAGTGAAACGCGAATTGGCGTGTGAAGAAAGTCGACCACAATCAGGCGTCCAATCTTGTCCCGTCCAATCAATCAGATGAGCTGGCGCTTGTTTGGTCATGCCTTCCCACCAGACATCACCGTCATCCGTGAGAGCGACGTTGGTGAAAATGCAATTTTCTTTCATCGACTCCATCGCGATAGGATTGGTGTCATAAGAAGTGCCCGGTGCGACGCCAAAAAATCCCGTTTCGGGATTGATCGCATGGAGCTTGCCATCTTGATGCGGCCAAAGCCAAGCAATGTCATCACCAACCACCGACGTGCGCCAACCCTGAACCGCATACTCGGCGGGCGGCACGAGCATGGCCATATTCGTTTTCCCACATGCAGAGGGAAAAGCTGCTGCGACATATGTGACCGAACCATCAGGCGCGTGAAGTCCCGTAATCAACATGTGCTCGGCCATCCACTGATGCTCGCGAGCGATATTAGAAGCGATGCGCAGAGCGAGGCATTTTTTTCCCAACAAAGCATTACCACCATAGCCCGAACCATAAGACCAAATTTCACGAGTATCGGGAAAATGGCAGATGTATTTTTCATCATTGCAGGGCCATGGCACATCTTGTTGACCAGGCTCCAGCGGAGCACCAACGCTGTGGGCACAGGGAATGAAATAGCCATGGCCATCGCGTTGTTTGTTAATCACACCATTTGCTTCATCCTCTAGGCGCTGCAAGACATGAGAGCCCATGTGGCACATAATACGCATATTGATCGCGACATACGCGCTATCCGAAATCTCCACGCCAATCTTAGCCAATGGCGAATCCAGTGGTCCCATGCAGAAAGGGATGACATACATCGTACGCCCTTTCATGCAGCCACGAAATTTGCCCTTCAACGTCGCACGCATGGTCGCTGGGTCAGCTGCATGATTGGTAGGGCCTGCTTCGTCAGAACGCTTCACGCAAATGAAAGTGCGGTCTTCCACCCGAGCCACATCCGACGGTGCAGAACGAGCAAGAAACGAATTGGGTCGTTTCTCTGGGTTGAGTCGGATGAATGTTCCCTGGTCTACCAAGAGCTGGGTTAACTCGTCCCACTCCTCCTGAGATCCATCGCACCAATGCACGGCATCGGGAGCACAAAGAGCAATCATTTCTTCAACCCATGCAGCAAGCCCTTGGTGTGTTGTCGTGCGATTCATGATGAGATGATTGCAACATCTATGCCAACAAACAACAATCCTATCGAAAAATATGCATAAGAAATGACACAGAAAGCGGATACCGACCGGCAGCTCAGAGTGATTTCCCCTACCGATCAGCGATCGTCGGCTCTTCGACTCTCAGTGTGATTCTTGGATGCTTTTCGGCGATATTGATGGGTAGCCATCATTTGGCTGCATGATCCTGTCATTGATGACACCAGGCGCTTGGCTTTCATGGTAAGCATGTTAGCATGTGGGGCGTGTGGGAATCGGCACATGGAATCATTTTACGACTGACGAAGCTGACTGACACGAGCTTGATCGTTCGGTGGTCAACGCGTGAGCATGGTTTGATCGAGACAGTCGCCAAGGGTGCGCGCAGCCCCAAAAGCCGTTTTGCGGGGAAGCTGGATCTTTTTTTTGCCGCCGATCTCGATTGGCAGCGATCGAGCAAAGGATCATTGCATCATTTGCGCGAGTGCTCCGTGACTGACTTTCGTGAAGGACTCCGGCGCGATTACAATACCATGCTCCTCGCAGGGTATTGCTGCGGATTGTTTGAGCAAATTTCAGAAGCGGAACATGCTCAAGAGGAAATGCATGATTTACTTCATCGTGCACTCATTCATCTAAGTGAAAAAGGTGCCAGCTTAAAGGCAATGCGACATTTTGAACGCGAATTGGCACGACTGCACGGTGTGGGGCGGGATCGCGGTGAAGCTTATACCGACCTAGCTCATCTTGGAGCAAGTCTACCGCAGTGTCGCAATCAACTACAACAACGCCTGCGTGAATGCCCTTGAAAAACGCTAGCACATCTCAAGAGTCCTTGAGCTTGCGAATGCGGATCTTACGATACCAAACTGGATCCGTGTGGTCGGTGAGCATCAAACGACCTTTGCCAGGGGCAAAGCCTTTTTTGTTGCGAAATTTGCTTTTGTTTAGGCACGATTGCCACTCTGGTGAGAGGGTATTGATCTCGACCACCAAGCGTCCATTGAGAAAATGCTGCAACTTGCCATTTTGAACAATGATGCGACTTTCATTCCACTCCCCTGTAGGACGTAGCGGCTTATCGCGCTGAGCAGCTTTGATGTCGTACAAACTGGCAGTTGCATGGCTGCTGCCGATGGGCGCATCAGGATGCACCCCATCATCAATCATCTGATATTCGATTCCCAGCCACTCGCGACCCTCCACATGAGTCACCCAGTATTTGATGCCATTGTTGCCACCTTTTTCGATTTTCCATTGCCACTCGAGCTCAAACGACTCGTATTCCTCCTTGGATAGCAAATTGCCTCCTCGCCCCTTGAGGTGCAAGCACCCATCGACGACTTGCCAACCATCCCCGGGAGGATTGCCATCGAGAGCAGTCCAGCCAGCAGTGCTTTTGCCATCAAAAAGATCCTGCCAGCCAAGCTCAGCAGAATTTCCACAACAAAGAGATGCCAAAATCATCAAGAACGTAGTCAAAAAGACGCGCAACGACTTCATGTATGACAACTATCAGCTCAACCTGATCTGTCCAGAGTGAAGAACGACAGTAACAAACTGACGGTTGCATTGCCAAAAATCTGTGCGATAGCAGCAACAGAATGACAAGCGAATTACCCGCCTCACCCTCCGCGGCCTTCATGCCCTATCCGGTTTCCACGCTGAGCCCGCCGATTGTGCCAAATGATTTGAGTAGCTTCAAATCGCGTGGCATCAGTGAAGTACAACGCGATTTGCAGCAGAAACTGCGCGAACTACGCGAAGAATATCTCCGTGCCATCGATCACTTTAACTGGAACAAACTGGTCTACGAAGCGTCGATTCAATTCGAGCCTGTCGTGGGGCAAACCTATCACCTTTACGCCATGCGACAGGGGCATGTGCTATCGATGATTGCGCCACATGAATGGCCGATGAAACATCTCGCCACAGTCAGACTCAATGTCGACCGTCAGTGGCAAGTCGAAGAGCTCGGTGTTGGCGTCGACCCACGAGAAATTTTCGGCACCGAATCATGAGTTGCCGCGCAGCGAGCGATTTTCCCGAATGTACCATCGTTCGACTTTTTCCCTAGCCCACGACGTTTTGCGTAAAAAAGTAAGACTGGATTTCACACTAGGATCGTGCTGAAAACAACGAATGGGAATGCGTTCGGCCATGGTTTCCCAGCCGTATTTTTGATGCAAAAACTCTACCATCATCTTCAGCGTAATGCCGTGAAGAGGATCACGAGGATGAAAGGGCCGTGGCGACGAATCGGACATCATACGAATCATTCTTCCCCCACAAGCAAACCATCGAGGTCCCTCTTCAGTGCCGATAAAATGTCGGGATTTTCAATTTTTCCCCCACCAGGATGAGTGATGTAGAGGGTATCCACGGCAGCACCTTTTTCCGTACAAATGCGAGCGTGCACAGTATCGAGATGGTGCGAGTTGATCGCATGGAAAAGATCGTGAAGTAATCCAATGCGATCCAGCGCTTGAATTTCTACGGTTGTGCAGGAGGGGTGAAGCTCATTGCTGAGATAACTGCGCACGGGAAAGGAAATGCCCGAGTCTGTTCGCGGAGCGAGGAAGTTTTTTTTGCGTTTGAGATATTGTTCCGCATTGTATTCATGCGCGGCAAAAATGGCGTCAAAAGTCTCTGTAAATCGCTTGCGAATGTTGGCATCAGAAATGGGCTCAAAGTTTGTCGTGCAAACACGAAAGATATCAACGACGATGCCATCGGTACGGGTGTAAAAATCAGCTGAAAGAATATTGATTTGCTGCGAGGCAATCGCACAGCAAATTTTCTCTAACAAATTGGGGCGATTGCGTGTAGCAATGATCATTTCCGTATAACCTTTGTCCGTGTGATCAATCCACTTGATGCAATAGGGATTTTCTTGCGACTCCTCGCGCTGAATGAAGTGCCGCACCGTGCGGACCTGCGTGACGATGTGCGGGGCTTGACGGAAACTGAATGCGGCTTCTGGCATACGATCAAAATGTTCGTTAACCCAGGGATGATAATCGTCTCTCATCAACCCGAGCACTTCATGACGAAGCTCTTGTTTCTGCTCTTCAATCGATGCACAGTAGCTTTCACGACCTTGATCAAGAAAACGCGTAGTTAGAGAGTGCAGTTGACGCATCAATGACTCTTTCCAACCGTTCCATGCATCAGGTGCTGTGCCATTAGAATCAGCATACGTGAAAAGCAACAACGCATCAAGATTGGTTTTCGTTTTCATGATTGCCGCAAATTCAGCAACCACGTTTGGATCTTCGATGTTTTTGGTTGTAGCGGTGCGCCAAAACGTGAGGTGATTGTCGACCAAAAACATCAACAAGGCACGACGCGCACCACTGATCTGCAGACGTTTGCATACGCGATTGGCTAGCATCGTCGAGCCGTCGATGTGCTCTCTTACGTCTTCGGCGCGACCTGTATCGTGCATGATCACTGCGAGATATAGTGCATAAGGATCGGAAATATCTAACAAAAGTCGCCGATAGAACTGATGCTGTGGTTCCTCACTGACAAGCAAGGCATCGAGCTGATCAACACAACGCAATGTGTGTTCATCAGCTGTATAGCGATGGAAAAACTCGTGTTGCACAAGACAATCCATGGCATCGAACTCAGGCAGAAATCGTCCCAAAAACTGCACACGATGCATCAAGCGCAAAGTGCGAGCGACATCGCCTTTGCGTTCTAGAATCGCCTGAAAGGTATCGCGATTGGCTTTTGAATAACGGAAATTTTTATCGACATAAGAAAGGTGCTCTTTGATCTGCTTGCGAATCGGCGGGGAGAGCTTCAAATTTCGTAATTGGCAATGTTGAAACAAGCGCATCAATCGATTGGGATCATTCCGAAAAATCTCTGGGCTTGCCGCGTAAATGCGACCTTCTTTGGCCACAAATCCATCGAACTCCTCACGTTTTTTCCGTCGGAGAGTCAAAAACGAGCGCAGACCCTTTGCAGGTTTTTCACCATCCTCGAGCTGATAGATTTCCATCACCGTATTCGAGTGCATCCACAGATGCTTCGTATGACGATAGTAATCGCGCATGAAAGCTTCCGTACGCCGCAAAATGCTTTTTTGTGGGTAATTGAATGAAGTCGCAACGACACCTTGTAAGCGCAGTGTCAGAATATCATTCGCCTTGCCTGTCTCATAGTGCAACTCATTGCGCACGCGCAGGAGAAAATCATAGGCGGCAAGGATTTCTTCGTAGGCCGCCGCGGTAAGACTTTTTTGACGCACCAAGTCCTTCAAATCCGTGATGCCGCGCATGATGCGCGCAACCCAGAGGATGTTATGAAAATCGCGCAAACCACCGCAAGATTCTTTGACATTGGGCTCTTGAAGAAACGGCGTGTTCGAATACTTCGTGTGTCGGCTTCGCTGATCCTGACGACGCAGTTCCAAAAAGTTTTTTTGTTTTTTCTGCACGCAGGCTTTTTCATAGCGTGTGCGATAGATTTGATAGAGTCGTGATTCTCCTGCAATCAATCTCGTATCAAGCATGGCAGTTTTGTTCTGTTGATCCGCAAAAGCTTCTGCAATGCATTCTTTCACCGAGCGCACGGAATGACCGACCTTCAATCCCATGTCCCAAAGCTGATAGAGAATCGTTTCGATCGTCTGCTTAACGGCAGGAGGGATTTTTTTGGAATCGCACGAGATGAGAAACAGCAGATCGATATCCGAGCAGGGATTCAGTATCCCGCGACCGTATCCACCCGTAGCGATCAGCGAAAAACCAGGAGTTTTATGATCTTGCAAAGATTGGGCCCACTCATAGATGTGTTGCAACAACAGGTCAAACATTTCGGCCCGAGCTTGAGCAATATCAAGCCCACCACCCCCATCGCGATGGCGCTGGCGAATGGTCTCCTCACCAGCGCGCAAAAAGCCTTGAAAAGCTGCAGTACACTCGGCAGGTGACAATTGTCCATGTTTGACAGCCGCAAATCTTTTGGCTGCTTGTTGTGGAATGGTGAGGGGTAAGTCGCTCATGAGAATTGGGTCGTTATGTGAGAAAAATCGCGGATTTGACCGCCTCGCGTTTCAATCGAAGTTCGCGCCATTCATTGACCATGCGACTGGCTTCGATCACACCACATCCAGCAGGCAGCATCATCCGATCTTGTTCCCACCAAATGCCGCGAATCGCTACGACAGCCCGGAAAACACCATCGTGCCAGAGACCAAATGGCGCTCCAAACGTAGCCGGACAGCCGAGGGACTCTCGCCATTTCAGAAGCAAATCCATGGTCTCTTGAGTGCGTGGCAAAGGACCGAGGGCGGGCGTAGGATGCAACTTGCGTAGCAATGACTCAACCGAAACTTTTTCTGCAAGAGCCACTTCGATCAATGTTTGGAAATGCACAATGGGTCCAAGATCGAGGATGCTACGCTCATGTCGTATCAGACTACCGAGGTCGGCGAGTTTGCTCATGAGATTTTGAGCAACATATTCGTGCTCACGGATTTCCTTTTCATCCACTGCGAGAATTTCGCGCTCTTCGCTCCGCGCAGTACCCGCAAGAGCCATGGTATGAAGCGTGCGATCGCGCAGATCAAAAAGGAGCTCTGGAGTTGCGCCTGCAAAGCCCCGACCTTGGTGCATCCAAGCATAAGTAATTTTCGGTGCAGGTACGCGCGCAAAGGCCCATGCCAACTGACTAAGGTCACCGTTCTGCCGTTGACCGAACTCTACGCTAACAGGAACAGTTTTTTCAAAGACCCCGCGTCGAATGGCTAGAGAAATTTCCTGAAACACTTGTGCAAATGCTGCCGCATCTGGGGCTTGCCACGCAATCTCGGGTAGCACGGGCTCAGGAAAATCGGCAACATCTTTCATTTCCCAGCGCTGAGGAATCAGCCATGGCTCTTGCTCAGTCAGGCCAAAGTCGTTCAAGTAAAATGCTACGCCATCAACGGGACGAGAAGCACTTCGCTGGAAGGGACCATAGCCAATCATGCGTCTGCCATCTGCAAGCCCAAAGAGAGCAATGTCCTCTGTCGTTTCTGTCACCACCGCCAAATTCGCCCCTTCTGGGGATTTCGTCCAGCGTTTTTCCTCATCACTTCTTCAAGAACATGAAGCAGACTTGCCATTTGACATCACTCCGATGACCATCATCTCAGAAATGAAGAGCTACTTCCATTCTTGCTATCACCTTTTTTTGATGGTCTTCGTCGGACTTACGCTGATGCCCTGCCTCGCCCAAAATCCGCTAAAGGTCACGATGATCAGTGAATCTAGCGCATTCGTTCCAGGTAAGCTGAATTGGATTGGTTTTCGGCTTCAACATCCCAAGGGCTACCACAGCTACAGCGAGCACCCAGGTGGCATCGGATGCGCCACATCCATTTCCTGGGATTTGCCCAAAGGAATTTCGGCCGGTGAAATTCTCTGGCCCTGCCCGCAGCCTGTGATGATGGGAGAACACCGCGCTCAAGGCTACCGCAATGAAGTGCTGCTCATGGTGCCCATGACCGTCGCCACCACCAAACGGCACGAAGTCACTCTGCGCGCAAAACTCGATTGGCTTTGCTGTGGCAAAGTTTGTCACCACGCCTATCAAATGCCGTTTTCTCTTACTCTGCCGGTGCGCAACCAATCGGCTCAGCAGTCATCAAAGGCCGCGATTTTTTCTCGGGCTCGACGACGCTTGCCGACATATGAACCGCTATGGGACACAAGCTTTCAACAAAAAAATCGTCGGATCATCCTCACCATACGCCCCAAAAAAGGCGGGACTTCTCTCGGCATTCCTTACTCAGACCCATGGTTTGCTACTTTGGATGGCGTGATCGACTCGACCATGCCGCAAGATGTTTTTCATCAAAGCGATGGAAGCATGCACATGCATTTGCCCATTCATGAACTTGCTCCTGACAAGATCGATGAATTGCGGGGCATTCTGATCATCCCTCGCTATGGCTCTCCCAACATCGCTCCGCCTGCCCTTTTCATTCGGGCAAATCGAGCAAACTAAATCCGCGACAAACGACGTTTGCGACGATTCCTACGCTGATGCAACCGATGCGGCGATAGCCACCAAGCCAACACCATCGCCAGCAGAATCGGGCTCAGTGGAATCCAAGTTTCTCCGATGCTCAATGCCATGAACCACTGTGTGGCTACGAGCACTACGGCGAAGAGCCTTACCCAAAAAGGAAAATTCATCAACAATAAGAACTGTAAGGCGCAAATCACCAAGATCACGAATTCCGTCACCACGGGCAGACGCGACCAGGTCACTACATCAAGCAACAATGGCTCTTGTCTCAAAGAGGCCAACAAGCGACTTTCCATCGCCATGGCTTGATTCTGATCATACTGCGCCATCAAGTGCAATGGCGAGCGATGCTCTCGAAGTCGCTTCTGAGTCAACTCTTCCGCTCGAATCAATTGTGTCGCTTGAAATTCCGCCGGAATCACATCACCCGCTCGGATCGTCGATCGACCAAAACGATCCATGGCCCAAAAATGCCCTGTGCGGGGGCAATGAATTCCTTGTCCCGGCTCAATGATCAACTCCTTCGGATGAATGTCATGATGAAGCAATACTGCCAAAAAAGAACTCGAAAAAATTACCCGGTCTCCCCATCGAGCCATGAGCAGTGCTCGATTTTCCTCATGCGGTGCTCCACTCGCAGAAGAAAAGCCCGCCCATGGGTATTCCTTGCCTAACATCGTATCGGGAAAAACCAAGGCATTCATCACCACCAAATCCTGCCTCGGTTCCCGCACCATTTTCCAAGGAACAGAAGATCGCTTGATGGCTAATGGCATCTCTTGATCCTGCGCTGCACGCTGAAGATCGGCAGTAGTGATGCATGCCGGAAACTGATCCATGACAAATTCCAAAGCCGCCAAGGCAAATGGATCCGGCTGCTCCCATACCATCGGTGCGTGAATGACCAGCTCTCTCACGCCTAAATGACTCAATGTATCCAACAACACCGCAACATCACTGGGTGATAGTGGATTGCTATCAAAAATCCGTTCAGGATCGTCGCCCATGGCCACGATCCATGGCTTCTCGCCAGGAGCAACTTGCTGCCAACGCGCATGCCGATAGGGCTGAGAATGACTGCCATTTCCCTGCTCAAATTCATGCATGGGATCGACCATCTTTTTCACCCATTTCTGCAATTCATGCTCCCATCGCATGACCTCGGGCACGGAAAGAAGCAATGCCCATAAGCCCACCACTGCCGATATCACCGTAACCAAACGGGTAGCAAATGATGAAGCCATCGCAGACATAGGAATAGCACTAAAGGAAATCCCGACCGCTGCCAACTACTTCTGTCGCATGGCTTGGCGCAAGTACGGCACCAGCAGTTCTTCCAAGACTGTCTCTTTGACGAGCCCGTGCAACATCGCAGCCGCCGTCGGGATGTGCTGTTGATACCAGTCTTGTTGCTGATTCTCGACCAAATTTCCATATGCCCCCAATGCCTGCATCAAGCGCTGAATCGCACAATCGCGCAGCGTCGTAACCGCCGGTCGATCTTCGGAAATCTCTTCCCACAAATCGAGCAAGCGCTCGCGATCATCGTCGCTGTGATTCATGTAGGGATCATAGAATAACGATGCCAAATCATATTCTTGCCTTCCTCGGCGTAACCCTTGGAAGTCGATCAGCCACGCTTCACCTTCAAACAACAAAATGTTTTGCGACTGAAAATCACGATGCACCAAATGCTTTGCTGATGCCCCAAGACCTTGCGCAAGCTTGATCAACTCTGCGCTCTGACGGAGCGGCGCACTGTCCATTCCTAGATAATCACCGACCAAGTGATCCATGAAATACTCCTGCTCCCAACGATACAAATTCTCATCAAAGGGCGGCATCAACTCCAAATCCTTCGGCGGTCGGGCGTAAAACAACTGATCGATCTGCGTCAATGCCGAGCGGTAATAGGGCAAACGCTCTGCAAATGGAGCATCTTTGAGCGACAACAAATCGACATCACCCAAGTCTTGCACCAAGGCTACCCGCTTGTTGCGGTTCTCGTAATACACTTCTGGCACACGCAGCTTACACTTTTTCAAAAAGCGCGCCACGGGAACGAAATTATCACTGTCGGGCCGCTCCGGCTTCCAATGAATGCCAATAAAGGGATCGCGGCCTGTGCTCATGATGCGCACCACGGTGCGACCCGATGCTCCTTTTTTGATCGGAGTCATCGTCACCGATACCGAAGGATCGATGTTCAAATGGGTGCGGGTGCTAGCGAGTATGGCGTCGGTCGACATGTGGGGCAGGCCATGCTTGTGAAAAAAACCGTGCATTGCCAAGCGCAAATGCCAAAAAATGAACAATCCCGCACGAGAACTTTTTTGTGGGAATCCTCATTTTTGCTTGCTCAATCATAGGAAACGAATCATAAGACGCCTCCGTCCACGTATATCAGCCCCACCTGAATTGTAATTCTGTCCATCATGAACTCATCCGAAGCCAAAGCATTTCACGCCCTGGAAAATTTTTTCATCGAAACACCCTCATGGGGCTATGCCGATACAGGCACTCGATTCGGCAAATTCCATCAGCCTGCCGCTGCCATCGACATGGGCGATAAACTCGCTGATGCTGGCCAAGTCCATCGCCTCACCGGTTGCTGCCCCACCGTCGCCACCCACGTCCTTTGGGACTTTCCCGATTTCAGCAAAGCGGCAGAAGTCGCTAGCATCGCCTCGAAACATGGTGTGCGCATCGGCTCGATCAATCCCAACCTTTTCCAAGACCAAGAATACAAGCTTGGCAGCGTCGGCAATCCCGATGACGCCGTGCGCGCGATGGCAGTGAAGCACATTTGCGACAGCATCGCACTCGGCAAGGAACTCCACAGCCGCGCCGTTTCTCTCTGGTTTGCCGATGGCACGAACTACCCTGGCCAAGACTCGATCCGCGCCCGCAAGCATCGCTTTGAATCAGCTCTGCGTGAGGCTCACGGTCATCTCGATGCCGACCAAGTCTTGCTGGTCGAATACAAACCCTTCGAGCCTGCCTTCTATCAAACCGACCTCGCCGACTGGGGCATGGCGTTCATGATGGCAAAAATGGCAGGCCCACAAGCCAAGGTTCTCGTCGACACTGGTCACCACTATCTCTCGCAAAACATCGAACAAATCGTCGCATGGTTGCTCGATGAAAACATGCTCGGTGGCTTCCACTTCAATGACCGTCGCTACGCCGATGACGACCTCACTCTTGGCTCGATCGACCCCTATCAAATCTTCCGCATCTTCCACGAAATTCACTTCTACGCCTGGGAACGCGGCGGCGTCTATCCACAGATCGAGTACATGATCGATCAATCGCACAACTTGAAGCCCAAGATCGAAGCGATGATTCAAACCGTCACCACGGCGCAGGAGCTTTACACCAAAGCGGCACTCGTCGATCACGAGGCGATGGTTCGCTACCAAGCGGAAGGACGCATCATCGATGCGGAGATGTGCTTGAAAAAAGCCTTCAACGCCGATGTCAGTGGCATCATCGCCGATTGGCGCAAGTCGCACGACCTCCCCGTCGATCCGCTTGCCGCACACCGCGCCAGTGGTTATGAAGCAGAGGCCGCGGCAGAACGCTCGGCACGCCGCATCGCGCTGGGCCTCAATACGGGCTCCAGCTACGCTTAATCCATTCACCCAAAACACCCATGTCTGAAACACAACCACAAGAGGTCACCCAAGATGGTGGCGAGTATGAACGCGAGCCCATCCCAGCTCAGGCACAAAAAGGCCCCAGTGCTTTCTGGGGCATGTATGCCGGAGAGCACACCGCGGGCACGGAATTTTTGATCGGACCCTTGTTCCTCATTCAATGGGGCGTAGGAGGCACGACATTGATTCTAGGCTTGCTTCTCGGCAATCTCGCCGCCGTATTGTCATGGCGCTACATTACCGCACCGATCGCTACCCGAGCACGACTCACGCTTTACTATCAGCTCGAGAAAATCACCGGGCGGAATCTCGTCAATATCTACAACATCGCGAATGGGGTGCTCTTCTGCTTCCTTGCAGGCTCGATGATCACGGTCTCGGCCACAGCGTTCGGACCCTTCATCAAATCCGTCGAAGCGGTGAATTTCACCACCACAATGCCTCCCAATGCCACGTGGTGCGTGCTCGTCGTGTTGATTGGTGCCGCCATGACATTCGTTGCCATGAAAGGCTACGGCCTTGTCGCACGCGTTGGAAAAATTGCTGCACCGTGGATGTTTTTGATTTTCCTCGCATGTGCGATGGTGATTTTGGGCAAATTGGACACGACTGATGTGATCGCTGCTCTGACACCAGCCAAGGATGTCATCGCCACCAAGGGATTCTGGGCGGTGTTTTTCTTTGCTTGGTTCTGCAATGGTGCGATGCACGTGGGCATGGCCGATCTTTCCGTCTTGCGATTCGCCAAGAAGCCCAGCTGCGGTTGGGCCTCGGCATCAGGGATGTTTCTCGGCCATTGCGTCGCCTGGCTTTGCGCGGCTCTGTTGCTGGTCTATTGGGGCAAGCAAATGGGCAGTAATGAAGAAGCCAAAAACGTTGCGCTCGGCACCATGGTCAATGACGCCGTTGGCATTCCCGGTTTGATCTGCGTGGTCATTGCCGGCTGGACGACAGCCAACCCGACTCTCTATCGCGCCGGACTGGCGTTCCAAAGCCTGTTCCCCGCCATCGGCCGTGTGGGGGCGACCATCCTCGCCGGTGCCGTTTGCATCGCCGCGGGCTTGTTCCCGAAATTTGCGATGACCTTGCTCGACTTCGTCGGCATCTACGGCACCATCCTCGCCCCAGTAGGAGCCATTTTGTTCGTCGACTTCTGGCTTTCGAAGCGACTTGGCTTCCCCGGCTTCTGGGCCGAGAAAACCGGCAGCAGCTTCAACGTTGTCGCCCTGGTTTCGTGGTTGCTGCCTGTCGCGGTGGGTGGATATTTCTACAAGTTCCACGATGTCTTCCCCTCGTACATGACCCTGCCCGTCTGGATTTCCGCTGGGCTACTCTATGTTGTTCTCGCCAAATGCTTTCTTAAAACCGCTCAATCCTAATCTCGCACGATCATGAAAAAAATAGCAATGTATGTTGGTTACGCCTCACTGGCGCTCGTGATCGGACCACCGATTCTGTTCATGAC
>JBDLWB010000115.1:0-8138 GCA_039804425.1 Verrucomicrobiota bacterium | reverse complement strand
GTGCTAGAACATGGTTTTTTTCAGCGGGCGCTGGCGGCGGCGGCGTTGGTGGGATTTACCAATGGGTTTTTTAGTGGCTTTGTGATTTTGCGTCGCACGGCGCTGTCGGTGAGTGCGCTGTCTCATACGATGTTGCCAGGGATTGCCGTGGCGATCCTTATCACGGGAGCGTTAACGCAGTGGAATGCGTTTCTCGGCGCTCTGATTGCGGCATTGATTGTCGGGCTGGGGTCGGTGGCGGTGTCGCGCGGCAAGCGGGTCGCACAGGGTACGGCGCTGGCCGTTCTTTACACATCCGCCTTTGCCGGTGGCGTAGCGCTGCTACCGCGTTTGGGCGTGCGGCAGGAGCTGGAGCATTGGTTGTTTGGCGACATCAATGCCGTTTCCAACGCGGATTTGTGGACGGTATTTGGCATTGGTGTTTTGACTCTCGTGCTGGCGAATTTGTTGATGCGCCCCATCTTGGTGGCCTTATTTGAACCCAATGTCGCCGCGGCGCAAGGGGTGCCGGTGCGCTTGGTGCAGTATCTGCTTTTTGCACTGATGGTGATGTCGCTGGTGGCATCGCTGCAAGCAGTCGGCTGTGTGCTATCGGTAGGACTCTTGGTGACGCCGGCGGCGACGATTTCTCTTTTCACCGATCGCACCTCCGCGCTGTTCTGGGGTGGCGGGGTGTTAGGGGCGGTGGGCGCCGTGGTCGCGGTATTGATTTCTGTGCCATTGCAACTGACCTCAGGTCCAGCGATCGTGATGGTGCTGGGCGCGCTATTTTTGTTAGGCTGGTTGCTGAGCCCACGCTATGGCGTTTTGTGGCGACAGAAGTGGCTCGCAAAAAGCGAGTAGTTTTTCGACTCCATCGTTTTGCTCTCTGATTACGAAAGAGGAGCGAGGAGATTGCGCAGCGTCGCAGCATCGAGCTTCGCGGTGCGATCGGCCTGTGACAACAGATTGCTGGCGAGCTCGGCCTTTTCTTGTTGGAGCAAGTGGATGCGTTGTTCCACGGTATGTTCGCAGAGCAACTTGTGGACAAAGACGGGTTTGTCTTGGCCGATGCGATACGCGCGGTCGGTGGCTTGCGCTTCGGCGGCGGGGTTCCACCAAGGATCGTAGTGGATGACGGTGTCGGCGGCAGTGAGATTGAGTCCCGTGCCGCCAGCTTTGAGGGAGATGAGGAAGAGCGGGATTTTTCCGGTTTGGAATTGCTCGACCAAAGCGCCGCGGTCCTTGCTGCTGCCGGTGAGGATGAGGTAGGGAATGTTGTTTTTTTGCAAATGCTGCTCAATGATGGCGAGCATGCTGGTGAATTGAGAGAAGAGCAAAATGCGACGACCTTCTTCTAACAGAGTGCTGAGCAGCTCGGTGAGGAAATCGAGTTTCGACGACTGCGTGAGCTGATTGCCAAATTCTTCGGGCAGCAAGCTGGGATGGCAGCAGAGTTGGCGGAGCTTGAGCAAGGCATCGAGGAAAAGGATTTGGCTTTGCTCGATGCCGCGCGCGGCGATGGCAGCGCGCACGCGTTTGTCCATGGTGGCGCGGATCGTTTCGTAGAGATCCTTTTGTGGGGTCGAGAGCTCGATGAGGTGCACCAGTGTGGTTTTGGGCGGGAGCTCCTTCGCGACTTGGTCCTTCGTGCGACGGAGGATGAGCGGGGCGAGTCGATTTTTGAGAGCGAGAAAACGCGTTTCATCGCCCTGTTTTTCGATGGGCTTGCGGAACTGGGAGTCGAAGGATTTTTCCGTGCCGAGAAATCCTGGCATGAGAAAGCGCATGAGGCTCCAGAGCTCGCCGAGGTGATTTTCCACAGGCGTGCCCGAGAGGCAAAGTCGGTGGCGGGCATTGAGTTGGCAGGCCGCTTGGGCGACCTGGGCGCGGGGGTTTTTGATGTATTGCGCTTCATCGAGAATGACCAGGTGAAACTCTTGCGCCTTGAGTTTCGCGATATCGCGATGCAGCAGCGCGTAGGAAGTGAGCACGACGTCAGCATAGGCGAGGCTGCGGAAATACTTATTGCGGTCGGCACCGCTGAGCACCAGCAAGCGCAGTGAGGGGGCGAACTTCGTGGCTTCGGCGCGCCAATTCGACACCACCGATGTCGGCGCGATGACCAGCGAGGGCAGGCCTTTATTGTGGCCATTTTCCTTTTCGGCGAGGAGGTGTGAGAGCGTCTGCATGGTTTTGCCGAGGCCCATGTCATCGGCGAGGATGCCATGGAGGCCATGGCGAGCGAGAAACTGCATCCAGCGGAAGCCGGTGATTTGGTAATCGCGCATCGTCGCTTGCAGGCCACTGGGGGCGGACGTTTCCTCGATGCCGGAAAAGTTCTGCATTTTTTCGCGCAGCGCGACGAGTGCGGGTGGCACGTCGAGCCCTAGTTCGGCCACGGCGCTGAGCGAAACGGCATCGAGAGCGTGGATGCGGGTGTTGCCGAAATGCTTCGGGTCAATGAGCGCCACGAGGTGCTGAAGAATGGCGCGGACGCGTCCGAGGGGCAGCTTGATCGCCGCGCCGTCGGGTAGAGGAGCGAGGACAAAGCCGTTGTTCGGTCGGTCGAGCGTTTCCTCCAGATAATTTTCCTCAATCAACTTCGCGAGGATGGGCAGGAGGTCGTAAGATTTTCCGTTGACCTGGAAGCCGACCGAAAGATGGAACCAACCGCCAGACTCATCAGCAGCGTGCAGGGAGGTGTCCCAGTCATCGGGGAAGGCATCATAGACCTCGTGGCCGACATTGTCCGTGAAAGTCACCGACCACCCGCGTTCGCGTAGCAATGCGAGGTGAAAGGCGCGGAACTGATGCCAGTAACCGGCGGCGGCCGATGGCGGGATTTGCGGGACCCAGGGATTGTCGGTGGGAATCGCGCGTTTTTGGGCACCGTGAAGAAAGCGCAACATCGGAGTGGCATCGAAGGCCGAGAGGCCGATCTCGCGCAGCGTCAGGGCGGCGACCGTTTCATTCGCACGATCGCGTCGCACCAGCAGCCGTTGGCTCTGAGCATCGCGGACCTCCGTCGTCGACTCCGGCAGCACCGAAAAAAGCGGCAGTGCGTGGGCATCATAGACCGCAAAGGCGCGGGCGACGACCCATTCCGTCGGGTCCTTTTCGCCGAGATATTGGCAAATCAGCGCGGCATTGCGATCGCGCACGGGTTCGCGGCAAATCTCCAAGCGGAACGTTGGCAAGGTCGCGAGCGTGGGAATTTCCGGCGATTCCACCGAGAGGAGTGAGGCGGCATTAGGCAGGGCGAGTGGTGCTTTCAGCGAAGCGCTGCGTCCATCGGTGAGGCGCAAGAGATTTTCCGAAGTCGCCAAAGCGCTCAGCAGAGCGGCGGCGTGTTCGCAGCAATGAGCGACCGTGCACGAGCAGGAAGTCTCGAACTCCCAAGCGCCATCTTGTTGCCAAAAATTGATCTCCAGCGCGAGCGGTGGCTTGCTGCTGATTTGCGCGACGACCGTGAGATTTTGCTCATCAAGCACATCCGCTTGCATGCCAGAAATGCGGCGTTCTTTATGGATTTTCCGAGATGCCGCGATGATTTCCTCATCAAAACGTTCTTGCCACTCCTCGTGGGCGAGAAGCTCTTGAAGAGAGGCAAAAGTCGACATGAGACAATCTGTGACGGAAGCAAAGCGAATGACAAGTCTCGACTCGCGAAATGCGGGTGTCGCACATTTTCCTGCTCCTGTCTTGCACTTCCGCCGCGAGTGCGCATGATGCCGACGTGAAAGAAATTCTGGATTATTTTTTGCACTTGGACGTCAAGCTCAGCGAACTGGTAGCCGCGTATGATGCATGGGTGTATGGCATTTTGTTCGCCATCATTTTCTGCGAGACGGGTTTGGTCGTGACGCCCTTTTTGCCGGGTGATTCCTTGCTCTTTGCGGTGGGAGCCATTGCTCACAGCACACCCATCAATCTCTGGTATTGCGGGATCCTGATGTTCATCGCGGCAGTGCTCGGCGACTTCGTCAACTACTGGATCGGGCGCTGTGCGGGACGTTGGATGATGAAGAGCTTTCCTCGCATCGTCAAAAAAGAGCACATCGATAAGACTCACGCCTTTTTCCAAAAATACGGGGGCAAGACCATCATCATCGCACGCTTCGTGCCCATCGTCCGGACCTTTGCGCCCTTTGTTGCGGGCATGGGGCAGATGGATTTGCGCCACTTCATGAGCTTCAACATCAGCGGCGCGTTGCTATGGGTTGGCGCGCTGATTCCCGCAGGCTACTATTTTGGGGCGATTCCGGTGGTAAAAGAAAACTTCGAGTTGGTGGTGTTTGGCATCATTGGTTTCTCGCTGCTGCCGATGGTTTTTGCTTTCATCAAAGAGAAATGGCTCGTCAAGAAGCTCGATTCGCTCACGGAAAATGAGCAATGATTCTGATTTTCAAAACGCCCCTTTTGCGCTACACCCCTTGCCCACCATGCAAACTACTGTCGGTCTTATCTCTCTCGGCTGCGCCAAAAATCTCATCGACTCCGAAGTGATGATTGGCCACCTCGCTCAAGCTGGCATGGCATTGACGCCCGATGCCGAGCTCGCCGATGTGCTCATCATCAACACTTGTTCTTTCATCGACATGGCGAAAACCGAGTCGGTGAATGCCATTTTCGAAGCCGTGAAAGAGCGGGCGGAAAACGAGGAGCGGGCGCGCCAAAAAATCATCGTCGCGGGTTGTTTGTCTCAGCGATTCGCCAAAGACCTACCGGGCATCATGCCAGAAGTCGACGCCTTCATCGGGCTTGATCAAATCACCAAAGTCGCGCCGATCATTGAAAATCTGTTAGGCAAAGAAAATGCCGATGAAGTGCAAAAAACCGAAGGCCCCGCAGCGACGGAGGACCCACGCGATTTCGTCACGCTCAAGCCGCAGTACATTCCCGATTACTCCACGCCGCGGATGCGCTTGACGCCGGATCACTATGCCTATGTGAAAATCGCCGAGGGCTGCAATCACACCTGCACCTTTTGCATCATCCCGCAAATCCGTGGTCGCCATCGCTCGCGCACGCAGGAATCCGTCGTCAACGAAGTCAAAGCCTTGGTGGCATCGGGCGTCAAAGAGATCAACTTGATTTCGCAAGACACTACCTATTTCGGCATGGACCTATGGGATGAATCGCGGCCCAAGCCGAACTCGCCCGTCGATTCGACGAAGGGCAATTCCCTCGCCACCTTGCTGCGCGAGCTCAATGAAATCCCTGGCGATTTCTGGATTCGCCTGCTCTACACCCATCCGGCGCACTGGAGTGATGAATTGATCGAAACCATCGCGCAATGCGACAAAGTGGCGAAGTATGTCGACATCCCCTTGCAGCACATTTCCGACCGCATGCTGACGGCGATGAAGCGCGTGACGTCCGGCGACTACATCCGCGATCTGCTGCGCCGCATGCGTGCCGGCATTCCGAACATCGGCATTCGCACCACCTTCATCGTCGGCTTCCCTGGTGAGACCGAAGAGGATTTCCAGGAACTGCTTGAATTCATCGAAGAATTTCGTTTCGAACGCGCGGGTGTCTTTTCCTACTCCAAGGAAGAAGGCACGCGGGCTAACAAAATGGACGGCCACATCCACCATGCGACGAAAAAATCGCGTTGGAGTCGGGCGATGAAAGCATTGCAGCGCATCGCCAGCGAAGTCAACCAAGAGCAAATTGGTAAGACCGTGAAAGTCTTGGTCGAGCAGCCCGGCATCGCGCGCACCGAGTGGGATGCCCCAGAAATCGATGGTTCGGTTCACGTTCCCGAGGACATTCCTGTAGGAAGCTTTACGCAAGTCACCATCAAAGATTGGCGTGGTTACGATCTCGTGGCGGCCCGTTGATATTGGGCTTCGCTACAAACGGGAGAGGCCAACAACTGCCTAGGATTTGAGTGATTTTGCCATCGCCTCCTCCAGCTCGGGGTTGGGTTGAGCGCCGAATTGTAGGGCTTGTTCGTAGTAGCGTTTGGCGTCCTTGGGGCGTCCAGCCTTTTGGCAGATCAGAGCAAGATTGTGGAGTGCTTCTGTCGACTGTGGGTTGAGCTTGATGGCTTGTTGATAGGCTTGTTCCGCCTCTGCGGGACGCTTGAGACGCACCAGAGTGTTCCCATAAATCGTCAGGCTCGCATGATCTTGCGGGTCAATTTCGAGGGCGCGGACCAGAGATTTTTCCGCATCGGCGAGTTGTCCCATCTTGTATTGGGCCAGACCGAGGAGGCGGTGAGAGAGCGAACGAGATTCGTCATTTTCCACAGCGAC
Source organism: Verrucomicrobiota bacterium (assembly GCA_039804425.1). Lineage (GTDB taxonomy): Bacteria > Verrucomicrobiota > Verrucomicrobiia > Verrucomicrobiales > Akkermansiaceae > UBA956. The sequence goes on along the minus strand of JBDLWB010000115.1, from coordinate 1,893 downwards.
TTGCAAAATTTGCGCGGCAGCAGCGGGATCATTGAGGCGAAGTTGCACGATACCCAACTTGGTCATCGTGGCGATGTGTCCAGGATGAAGATCGAGAATCATTTCCAGCACTTCACGGGACGCTTGAAGGCGCTGGGAACCAAAGGCGCGGACTGCTGCTTTGGTGTAATTGTCAATTTGCTGATGCATTTCCGTAGTGGCAGCATCCACCCGCGCTTTACTGCCCGCATAAGGGGAATAAATCTCGCCATCGACTTGCCGCGCATCGAGCAATTTTTGCTCTTCCTCGGAAAGAGTGATTTCTTGGTCGGTGAGTAGTGCCAGAGCTTCATCGTAGTCGGAATCACCGGCAGTCATTTGTTTTTTCGCAGCTTGTAGCAGCAAGTGAGCCGCATGCTTGCGTCGCTCCTGCACCTTGAGCTGGCGCTTGATGATTTCGCGTAAGGTATCGGCCTCTTCTTTGTTCGCGGCAGCTTCTCCTTGAGCGAGCGATTTTTCGTTATTTTTCAATTGCAACTCCAGTTCCTCCAGACGTTCTTGTTGCGCTTGTTTCTCTTTTTGGAGGCTCATGATTTTGGTTTTGGCGATGGCGAGATCACGCAAAGCCTCACTGAGTTGATCGTTGGTTTGTTCCTGATTTTTGTGAAGTCGATCGACGCGTTCTTTTGCCTCTCGAAGTTCCTTGGCGAGGCTCATATTTTGTTCGATCAATTGCTGAATGCGGCCCGTTTCATTGAGTTTGAGGAGCGCCGACATGTGATCTCGTTGACGCAACAGGTCATCGCGTTCCGTGCGAAGTTCTTGGAAAGCCTCGTGGCTTTCTTGCAATTGCGTTTGCAGCGCAGCGATTTGCTGATGGGACTGAGCGATTTGTTGATCTTTTTGTTTCAGGTTTTTTTCCAATTCCTGAAGTTTTTGCAATTGCGCCGTAGTAACTTCGTTCGATTGGGCGCGTTCAATTTCAAGATTGCGTTGCAGATCCGCAGCCTGTTGGCGAGCCGCAGCGTAGTCCGCCTGGAGCGTTTGGATTTTCGCTTGCGATTCGAGCTGTTGTTCGCGGCTTTGGGAAAGTGCCATGCCCATCGCTTGCTTTTCTTGCTCTAACGAATTGAGGCGAGCATTGAGGCGATCGAGATCCGATTGTACGGGAGCCGTGGCGAGCTTATTGCGGAGCTGTTGTAGGTCGGCTTGCGCCTGCTGCAATCGAACATTCGCGTCATCGCGCTGACGTTCCATGTCGCGCACTCGCGCTTGATCACGGGTCGCAGAATTGGAAGGTTGAGCCAATGCTTGGGAGAGGCGGGCGACTTCTGCTTCGAGAGCCTTCGTGCGGGCCACCTCGGTTTCAAGAGCCTTGGTGCGCGCGGCTTCTGCTTGCATTGCCTTCGTGCGAGCGGTTTCGACCTCAATCGCAGGGCGATTGCTCGGTGATGATGGCTCTACGGGAGCGACGTTGCGGGTGTCGCCACCGCTTTCCACCATTTCGGCAATCGCGACATCTTTTTTCTGTTGTTCGGCCGCAGCGAGGGGTTGAACTTTGCTGATTTGACTTTGGGTGAGACTCAGTCGATCACCCACCATATCTTTTTTCCATTCCGGATGAAAGCGATGGATGGTATCAAAAAATGTGGCAGCGCGCTGATAACGTTCCAAAGCAGCTGCATAGCGCCCTTGTTTTTGAAGGGTTTCTGCTTCACGAACAAAGAGCCATGCTTGGTAGTAAACATCTGCTGGATCAAAGTTGGGCTGCGCCGGCGCGCGAGTCGCAGCGACCTGGGCGTGCGCCAGCATCGGCAGCATGGGCATCATGCCGCCCAGAAAAAGCCAAGCAAAAGCTGTTACCGCGCGCATGAGGCGAGACTAGCGATCTTTCGGGCAGAGGGAAGCAAGATT
>JBDLWB010000114.1:0-14642 GCA_039804425.1 Verrucomicrobiota bacterium | reverse complement strand
GTTTGCTCAAAATCAGTTGGCAGGCATGGGTGGGATTGCTAGTTTGCGTTGTGAACGAAATGAATGCAGCACTATCGGGTGTAGCGATGAAGGCATTGTTGAGTGCCTTTGGGGCAGCGTTGTTGGTTTTGTTGTTGGGCATCGGAATGATGCGGAGGCGGCTGCGCGAATCGGAAGAAATGCCCCCAGCGATGGGTTGGGGAGATCTTGTTCGCACCTGGTGGGTGAGGCCTGTGGATGTCGCAGGTTTGGTGGTGATCAGTGGGATGTTCATGACCTTTGGAGTGTCCGCCTTGGTCATGAGTGGTGGGGACCTTGAGTTGACGTCGGCGGGATTGGTGTCGAACGCCATTCTGTTTGTCGGATTCGTTGGTGTCTTGTGGGCGATGGTTTCGTGGCGGGCGCGGCCTGCGGAGTGGTTAGGCTTGCGATGGAGGCAGTGGTATCATGTGTTATGGTTTGCGCCGCTGGTGGTATTGGGAATGTGGCTGGTCATGGGGGTCTTACAAGCATGCGGCTACTTGGCTTGGATGGAAAAGTGGGCGGGCGCGCCGAGCATGCAGGAATCAGTTGAGCTGATGAAAGAGAGCAAAGATGTGACAGCTGTTGCGCTGATGGCGATATCGGCCGCAGTGGTGGCCCCGTTGGCGGAAGAGCTGATTTTTCGAGGGTATCTCTATCCGGTTGCGAAAAAATGGAGTGGCAAGCATGCGGCTTTGATTTTCAGCGCGATGTGGTTTTCGGCATGTCATGGGAACGTGCCATTGATCCTGCCCTTGTTTCTTTTGGGGCTCATTTTGGCGATTGCGTATGAAAAAACGGGATCCATTTGGGCCCCCATGGGGATTCATTTTTTCTTCAATTCGGCGACCGTCATCATTCAACTGGCGATTCGTGCGGGGTGGATTCCTGATGTTGTTGCGTCATGAAGAACTTGGAGGACATCGGTGAAGATGGCTTGATCGAGCGGCTCTTAGCGCAGAGTCCGCCATGTGGTGGGGCTGTTCACCAGGGGCCGGGCGATGATTGTGCGGTGGTGGAATTTTCTGCGGGAGAGTGGCAACTGATGAAAACCGATGCGGTGGTAGAAGGAGTGCATTTTACGGCTGAAGAAAATCGCAGGCGAGTGGGCTGGAAGGCCATCGCTCGGGTGGTGAGTGATTTTGCCGCGATGGGAGGAGAAGGTCGGCAGTATCTTGTGACCTTAGGAGTGCCAGAAATCGAGCGAGTGGAGCCATTGGAGGAGTTGTACCGAGGGATGATCGATTGTCTGGCTGTGTATGGTGGGCAATTGGTGGGTGGCGAGACCAGTCGGGCAGCACGGGGTTCTGGATTGTGGATTGTGATATCGGCAGTCGGTGTCGTAGAAAAAAGTAGGTTAGTATTGCGATCCACGGCGCGAGTAGGCGATCGCATCATGGTCACTGGGCATCTTGGTGGATCGCTCGCGGGCAAACATCTCGATTTCGAGCCTCGAGTCGCTCAAGCGCGGTGGTTGGCGGAGAAAGGATATGCGACGGCAATGATGGATTTGTCGGATGGGCTTGCCAAAGACTTGCCGAGATTGGCGAAAGCTTCGGGTTGTGGTTATGAACTTTTGCTGGATCAATTGCCTTGCGCGAGTGGCTGTGGCGTAGAGCAAGCGATGCAAGATGGAGAAGATTACGAGCTTCTATTCACTGTAGCGGCGGATCGTGTGCTTGAGCTTCTCAATTGTTGGCCAGTGGCGTTTCCCGAGTTGAAGCTGACAGAGATTGGAGAAATGGTAGCAATCGAGCAGTCTATGAGATTGCAAGGCGGATGGGATCATTTTGACAGAGGTCAGGCGGATGATCATGCTCGACATGGGGCAAAGAGTCATTTTTGATCAACTTTCATGAGTGCGGAGCGTAAACCCCGAGTGGCACAAATGATTCGGGGAGGGAAAAAGCAAAAAATTCTGGGTTCATTGGCGGGTTGGTTGATTCGTCTTTTGGGGGCTACGTTGCGAGTGGAAATGCGAAGCATGGTTGATTGGAAGCTACGCCCAGATGCGACGATTTGGCTATTCTGGCATGGGCAAATCATGCCTGCGATTGCAGGGTGGGCGCGAACTGAGATGATCAAGCGACCCCTAAAGGCATTAACAAGTGCGAGTCGAGATGGAGCACTGATTGAGCACGCATTAGGGGTCTACGGGATTGGTGTGGCGAGAGGATCCAGTTCGCGTCGAGCGGCGGGGGCGATGATCGAATTAAAAAGGACCTTGGAGAATGGATGTGACATTTGCATTACCCCTGACGGACCGCGGGGGCCACGACAAAAAATGCAGATGGGGGCGATCAAGCTGGGGCAGTTGACAGGGGCGCATATCGTCACGCTTCGAGTCGAATGTTCTGCCTCGTGGAAATTAAAGACTTGGGATCAATTTGAAATTCCTTGGCCATTTTCTCGTGTGATCATCCATCTTTCCGCGCCGCATCAAATCCCCCGGGATCTGAACGAGGCACAGAGTGAGTCGATTCGTCATGCCATAGAAAAAGAACTTTCCCAAGCGGATGGCTTGGTCTAAATCATCGCCATGCAACTGATTGATGGTAAAGAAGTCGCGGCGAAAGTGCTGGAAGAATGTCGGCAAGAGATCACGGCGTTGAAACAAAAGGGCATCACGCCAGGTCTTGCGGTCGTTTTGGTAGGAGAGGATCCGGCGTCTCAGGTCTATGTGGGTTCCAAAGTGAAAACTTGTGCAGAACTGGGCATGCACTCGCAAAAAATCGTTTTGCCGGCATCGACAACGCAAGAAGAATTGCTAGCAGTCGTCGATCAGCTCAACCACGATTCTGCCATTCACGGCATTTTGGTGCAGAGTCCACCGCCACCTCACATTCATGAAGAAGAAATCATCCGCGCGATCGATCCGCGCAAGGATGTCGATGGATTTCATCCAGAAAACGTGGCCAAATTGGTATTAGAAGATCCGACAGGCTTTGTGCCGTGCACGCCTGCGGGTTCCATGCGATTGCTTGCTGCAGCGGGGATTGCAACGGAGGGGGCCAAGTGTGTGGTGTTGGGGCGTAGCATGATTGTGGGTAAGCCGATGGCGATGCTGTTGCTGGCAAAGTCGGCAAATGCCACGGTCACAGTAGCGCATTCGCGATCGCGAGATTTGCCAGCATTGTGTCGCGAGGCTGACATCTTGATTGCGGCAGTGGGGCGACCTGAGATGGTCAAAGCCGATTGGGTCAAACCTGGAGCAGTGGTGATCGATGTGGGAATCAATCGCGTGCCAGATCCCAGCAAAAAGTCGGGATTCCGCCTTACGGGAGATGTTGCCTTCGAGGAGGTGGCGCCGAAGTGTCAAGCCATCACGCCTGTTCCGGGAGGGGTCGGGCCGATGACGATTGCGATGTTGATGAAAAACACGCTGCAGGCAGCGCGTCAATTGAGCGGACTTTGAAGGGATTTCCGCATTCCAGCGCTGCTAGAACGCATCATGCGCTTGACCTTTCCTCGTGCATGAGGACAATTCTCTGCGCATGAGTGATTCTTCTGATTTTCGCAAATACTCCAGCCCTATGCTGGATGGTCCTGATCGCGCCCCAAGTCGTGCGATGTTGTATGCTGTAGGATTTGAAAAAGATGATTTTTCCAAAGCTCAGATTGGTGTTGCTTCGACTTGGAGTGAGGTGACGCCTTGCAACATCCACATCGATAAGCTCGCGAGAGAGGCCTCGAATGGTGTGAATGCCGCTGGGGGCAAAGGGGTGATTTTTAACACCATCACCATTTCCGATGGCATTTCGATGGGTACCGAAGGCATGAAATACAGCCTCGTTTCGCGCGAGGTGATTGCCGATTCGATTGAGACTGTGGTGGGTTGCGAGGGCATGGATGGCTTTGTCGCGATCGGTGGGTGTGACAAAAACATGCCTGCTTGTGTGATTGCGATGGGTCGGATGAATCGTCCGTCGGTTTTTGTTTACGGGGGAACAATTCTTCCTGGATGCGCGACCATCAAGGGAGAGAAAAAAGATCTCGATATCGTGTCCGTGTTCGAAGCCGTCGGCAAGCATGCGGGTGGTGAATACACAGATGAAGAGCTGGATACCGTCGAGCGTTGCGCGATTCCCGGTCCTGGTTCCTGCGGCGGCATGTATACAGCCAATACCATGGCTAGTGCGATCGAAGCATTGGGCATGAGTTTGCCGAATAGCTCCGCGCAAGCAGCCGTGAGTGATGACAAAATGCGCGACTGCTTTGATGCGGGTGCGGCGGTCTTGAACATGATCAAGCTTGGCATCAAGCCACGTGACATCATGACCAAAGAAGCCTTTGAGAACGCGATCACCGTGTTGATTGCACTGGGTGGCTCGACCAACGCCTGTTTGCACATTCCTGCGATGGCGCATGCGGCAGGGGTTGACATTTCCTTGGATGACTTTGCTCGGATTGGCGCTCGCGTGCCCGTGCTCGCGGATCTCAAACCTAGTGGAAAGTATGTGATGGCCGATCTTGTGCGCATTGGTGGCACGGTGCCCTTGATGCGGATGCTGCTTGAAGCAGGGCTGTTGCATGGTGATTGCCTGACCGTAACAGGTCGGACCATGCGCGAGAATTTGGAGAAATCACCAATTTATTACCCAGAAGGCCAGCAGATCATTCGTTCACTCGACAATCCGATCAAAGCTGACAGTCACCTGCGGGTGTTGCGCGGCAACCTCGCCGAAGGTGGCGCCGTGGCGAAGATTTCCGGAAAAGAAGGAGAAAGCTTCGTCGGCAATGCTCGCGTTTTTGACTCCGAAGACGATGCGATGAAAGCCATTTTGGATCGCAAAATTCAGAAGCGCGATGTCATTGTCATCCGCATGGAAGGCCCCAAAGGCGGGCCGGGCATGCGTGAAATGCTCGGGCCTACGAGTGCGGTCATGGGACTTGGTCTCGGCAAAGACGTGGCTTTGATCACCGACGGTCGATTCTCCGGTGGTAGTCACGGATTTGTGGTCGGCCATATTACGCCAGAAGCCTTTGTGGGTGGCACAATTGCTTTGTTGCAAGATGGGGATGAAATCGTGATCGACGCGAAAACCAATCGCATTGATGTGAGTCTATCTGACGAAGAGATTGCCAAACGTCGTGCGGCATGGGTGCAACCAGAGCCTCGCTATCGTCGTGGGGTCTTGGCGAAATTTGCGAAACTTTGCACCAGTGCGTCCGAGGGGGCTTGCACCGACAAATATCTCTAAAAACGAACATGCTCAGTCTTCTCAGCGGAGCATGAGCGAGAAAATCGGCTTGCGTGACTGTTCTTCTTGACCGTCTCGCAAGCCCTTACTACACCAATCACATGAAAGCACTCTACGAAGGCAAGGCCAAGCGCCTGTGGGCAACAGAAGATCCACAGGTTCTTCGCATGGAATTCAAAAACGATGCGACTGCCTTCAATGGCGAAAAAAAAGCGCAGTTTGAGAACAAAGGACGACTCAATAATACCATCAGCACCCTGATTTATGGACAATTGGAGCGCGCAGGCATTCCGACCCACTTTGTGCAACAGCTCGATGAGACCAATGTATTGGTGAAAAAAGTCGACATCGTGATGGTGGAGGTCATCGTTCGCAATGTTTCCGCTGGCAGTTACTGCAAGCGCACAGGACAGGCTGAAGGGCTCAGTTTTTCTCAGCCTATCATCGAGTTTTCGCTGAAGAGTGATGAGTTGGGCGACCCCTTAGTCAATGACGACTACATTCGCGAATTGAAGTTAGCGACCCCTGAAGAGCTCGCCTTTTTGCGGGCCTCGGCCTTGCGAGTGAACGATTTTTTGAGTGGGCTCTTTGCAAAAGCTGGCTTGCGCTTGATTGACTTCAAGCTGGAATTCGGTCGGCTTGCCAGCGACCCTGCCGTGATCGTGTTGGCAGACGAGATCAGTCCTGATGGCTGTCGTTTGTGGGACATCGCTAGCGGAGAAAAAATGGACAAAGATCGATTCCGTCGCGACCTTGGTGGAGTCATGGAAGCTTACGAAGAAGTACTCAAACGTCTGCAAGAATTATCATGAACTACGAATGCGAAGTGATCCGCAAAGGGCAACACGCGAGTGATGCCGATGCCCTCCTCTACACTCCCATGAAAGCGGGGTTGACCATGAAACACAGCCGCACTTACCGCTTTGAATTTGAAGGCGATGAGTCTGCCTTGCGCGCTTTTGCGAGGTCGGTGTTGGTTGATGAAGTGAGCCAAGAGATTTCTGATGGCAATGTGCCAGTGGTCAAAGGGGCCTTATTTCACCTCGACTACAGCATGAAGCCTGGCGCTTTGGATTTAGAAAAAGAAGCGATCATGAACTACTACCGTGGTCGTAGTGGTGATGCTTTTGTGCTCAAAAACTTGCAGATTTCTCAGCGCATTTACATCTTCGGTCAAGGCGATGCCAATGCCATTTCTGCGCGTTTTGTCAAAGACATCGTCAATCCTGCTGTGCACAAGCATCAGCTATCGGTGGCCTAACCATTCGTCCCCCCCATGAATCATATCGCTACGACGATCTTTTTCCGACTTCTCACGATTTTGCTCGTCATTTTCGCGCCGTTTCATGTCGTGCGAGGTCAAAGCACTGATACTCCCATCATGGACCAGTCCATGGAGGGGATGACCCATGCAGATCAGGCGATCATTCAGCAAATGTTGAAACTGCGCGGCGAGAAAAAATTGTTGTCGCATGGGGAAGTCAAAAAAAGGCTGAACCTTCCTCAACCCATGGAAGTTGCTTTGAAGCAGCCATCGACTCGGATTTTATCAGTGGAAGAAGTGGCGCAATGGGCTCGGCAAGCGAACTTTCGTGTGGGTTATTGCTATTTATGTCCACACTGTGACAACTGGCACTTGAATCTCGCGGCGGCATACGCGGTCAGCGAGAAAGTGCTAGTAACCTGCGATCATGTGGTCGACATCGCGGAGGACATTCGTGAGGGTTATCTGATTGCGGTGAGTCACGATGGTGTCGTGATCCCCATTTCCACGATCATTGCGCGCAGCAAAGACATGGATGCGGTGGTATTGCATTGTGAGGCGGCGTCATTTGTGCCGATGGCATTGCAAACAGATGTGCAGCAAGGTGCGGCGAGCTATTGCTACAGCTCGCCGCTGGGGCAATTCGGGTATTTCAGCGATGGCATTGTCAATCGATTCTACTGGGATCAGGGATACCGTGGTGGTGCGATGGATCAATTGGACTCTCTGCGTTTCCTGCGCATCAATGTGAGTACGGATTGGGCGCCGGGGAGCAGTGGGTCGGCTGTGTTTGACCGATGCGGAAACGTCATTGCTCACGTGTCGCAAATCGCGCCTCTGGGCGAACAGCAAGATTCTCAGCCTCTCGTCACCATTCACACGGGCGTTCCAGCTCGAGCGGTGAAAAAACTGTTAGAGATTTGCCATCAGCCTGAGGCCCTGAAGGCCTTGTATGAAGTGGAGAAAAAAAACAAGGGCTCACAATAGGGCAAGAAAAACCCCACATGCGGGACACGCACGTGGGGCATGAAATGCGAAAATCTCACGAGTTAGCCAACAACCGATAAGTTTGCTGCTTGTTCGGCGTTGAGTTCGATGCATTGCCATGGCAGTCCATGAACATTGAGATCGGCCATGAAAGAATCGGGATCATACTGCTCCATGTTCCAAACACCAGGCTTGCGCCATGTTCCTTCCAGCATTTGCTTCGCACCGATCATGGCGGGCACACCTGTGGTGTAAGAAATGGCTTGAGACCCGACTTCCGCGAAGCAAGCTTCATGATCACAGATGTTATAGATGTAGATGGCTTTTGGTTTGCCATCCTTGATGCCAGTGATGATATTGCCGATACAAGTTTTGCCTTTGGTGGTTACACCAAGGTCTCCTGGATTCGGCAATACTGCTTTGAGGAACTGCAAAGGAATGATTTCCACGCCGTTGTATGTCACGGGGTCAATGCGGGTCATGCCGACATTCTGGAGTACTTCCAAGTGCTTCAAGTAGTTAGGAGAAAACGACATCCAGAACTGAGCCCGACGGATGGTCGGGATGTGTTTGACGAGAGACTCCAGTTCCTCGTGATACATGCGGTAAATTTCATAAGAACCCACGCCATCGGGGCAGGTAAAGCTTTGATGCTTTGACATGGCAGGAGTTTCGACAAACGCGCCTTTTTCGAAATGTCGGCAGGGCGCGGTGACTTCGCGGATGTTGATTTCGGGGTTAAAGTTGGTCGCAAAGGCATGGCCGTGATTGCCGCCATTGACGTCGATGATGTCGAGCGTGTGAATTTCATCGAAGTGATGTTTCAGTGCCCATGCGGTGAAAACATTGGTTACGCCGGGGTCAAAGCCCGACCCCAGTAAGGCCGAAAGACCTGCCTTTTCGAATTTTTCTTGGTAGGCCCACTGCCAGGAATACTCGAACTTGGCGACATCGGGCGGTTCGTAGTTCGCGGTATCGAGATAATCAATGCCTGCGGCCAAGCAGGCATCCATCAGGGGAAGGTCTTGGTAGGGCAGGGCGACGTTGAGAACAAGATCGGGCTTGAGTGACTGGAGATAAGTGGTCGTTGCGGCAACATCATCGGCATCGATGGCTGCGGTATCGATCACCACTCCTGTGCGTTGTTTGACAGAATCGGCAATGGCATCGCATTTCGACTTCGTGCGGGAAGCGAGAGTGATTTTCGAGAACACGTGGGGCACTTGGGCGCATTTGTGCGCGACCACGCTACCTACGCCGCCTGCGCCGATGATGAGAACATGTGACATGCACCTTTGATAAGAGGCAGAGCTGGAATATTCAAGCATCAATTCGTGACGTCGGTGTCAGGTGGGATACGCGATGTCGCAGCAAACACGTTCATCATGCTCCGATCAAATCATCGTTGAATGAGCACAGTTCATTGACATGTTAAAAAATGTTTTTTGAATCGAATCAAAAATTTCATAACCAACAAAAATTGAGGTTTGCCGAGTTATCAATCCTTTTATTGATCAAGGTTTTATGGATTGAAGGTGATTTTTTTTGCGCATGGCTCATGGGGCGTTTTCGTCTGCTGGCATACGCATTGCTTTGTTAGAATATGGTGTGTTATCACGCATCGCTCATCGAACAAATTGAAACCATGAAATCCGTGAACCGTGCTGTACAAGCTCTAAATGTTTGGGCGTTTCTTGCGCTGTCGATACCATTGCAGGCCATTGATTATTTTTACAATGGGATTGGACCCGTGACTGAGGTAGCGAGTTGGTTTACCAATCGAAATGGCACAGGAACGAACCCTGCGAACTTTACTACAGCAGGGAATGCTTTCATTGTGCAGAATGGGCAAACGGCCTTGCTCAGCGGGACTTGGACGATATCGGGAACCGGTTCCGGTTTGCTCGTGGAGACAGGAGGTGTGTTTCAGACGGGGGCAAACAATCCGTCACTCACACTGAACATGCAGAGAGGGGCGACGTTTACTGCGTCTGGTTCAAGTTACACAGGGATCACCGCTGGGTCGATTGATGCTTCCAGTCAATTCATCTACAATGGTAATGCCACTAATGGATCATCTTGGCTGACTGATCGCGTATTTGGTAATTTCACATGGAATACCACATCGACAACTGCGATCACTCCCAGCAGTGGAAGTTCTCCTTTAACAACTCTGGGTAATCTCACGCTGTCCATGCCTGGCACGATACGAGTTGCGACAGGTACTTCCAACGCGCGCACTTGGAATGTGGGAGGCTCATTGATGATTGGCAGTGGCACGACGCTTTCCGTCAATAATGGAACTTCTATCGCAACAGGCACCTTGAATGTGGGAGGGAATTTGCTGAACAGCGGGACCATTGTTAAAGAAGCATCGGGAGCAGCAGAGTTGAATTTTACTGGAACCACTGCTGCCACAGCGACTTGGGGGGCGGTGACGACGTCGAACTTCAGCAATTTCACCATCAATGTGGCATCGGGAAAAAACCTGACCTTTGCCGATTCGCTCAATGCCGGTGCTGCGACGGTGAATGTGAATGGAACCTTGAATCTGGGAGCGCAAGTATTGTCGGGTGCCTCGGGGAACTTTAACCTCGCGAGTGGTGCGACATTGATTTCCTCGCATGCCAATGGACTCGATGGCGCGGTGACGATGACGGGAACACGCACTTTCAGCACGGGGGCGAACTATGAATTTCGCGGGGCAACCACAGGGAGCTTGTTGCCGTCGACGGTTCATCATTTGACGATCAATCGTGATTCGGGAATGGTTGCGCTGGACGGGTCAGGCACGTCGCAGACGGTCAGTGGCACATTGAATCTGGTGAGCGGAGGCTTGATGGCGGGTTCGTCAAAAAATTCGATGACGGTGGGCTCACTGGTCATGCGCGATACGGAAATTTCGAGCAATCTCAACACCACGTTGCAAGGAAATGTGACCTTTGATGCAACAAATCAGGGCAGAGCGAAGATTTCTGGAGCCTTAGATCTTGGGGGAGCTACGCGGACTTTTACCGTGGGAAATGGCACTTCTTTGGTTGATATGGAAGTGGCGGGAGGCATTTCATCGGGAGGTGTGATCAAAGATGGTTTGGGCACCATGAGCATTGCGGGGGTGAACGACTATGCTGGAACGACAACAGTGAGTGCTGGGACTTTGTATGTCTCTGGGACCTTAAGTCATAGTGCGGTGGATGTTGGTGCGAATGGTAGAATCGGAACAGGTGGTGGGGTTGGCATTTTGGGGGCTGGTTTGACGATGAGTAGCGGAGCCGCTTTCGATTTGACGGGAGCCACGATAGGAGTAAGCAGCACGGGGATTCTTGGAGTGAGTGGTGGTGAGCTAACGTTGAGCAAATTGACTTTCCAAGATGTAATCGGTTGGGATTGGCGTAATGCGGGCTTAGGTACGTATCAACTGATCGCGGGAGATTTTGAGATCAACTGGGGGGAGACTGAATTCCTGAGTCGCGAAACGGCGTATGATTTCGGTAATGGATTCCAAGGTTATTTTACATCGGGTAGTTTGAATGTCGTGATTGTGCCAGAGCCATCGCTCCCCCTACTGGCGAGTAGCGGAGGATTGGTATGGATGCGGCGTCGTCGGGAGAAATGAATTTGTGGGTTCATGGTTCGCCACTCGTGACTTGTTGGATCGATCCGATGGCACGAGTGGCGTTTTGCATGATGTGACGTCATGATTTGCGTGACCTCATGCGAAGTTGCGAATGAATCGAAAAACATCGTTCTTGCTATTTCTCTCCGATTCCGCTTAAGATCGGCATCCGATGTGTTATCCGATGGGATAGGGCCTATGATTTCTCGGATGAAATGGAGTAGGGGCATCGGATTGTTGCATTATGAATACTACCCCGTTTGCTGAATTAGGGCTCCCTACTCCGTTGTTGGAAGCCATCGAACATCTTGGATACGAAAGGCCATCGGCCATCCAGTCGTTAGCGATTCCTGTGGCCATGGAGGGCCATGACATTGTCGGTCTGTCTCAGACTGGCTCAGGAAAAACTGCTGCGTTTGTGTTGCCCGCTCTCGCGAAGATGGACGTGAATCGTCGGAAGCCTCAAGTATTGATCCTTTGTCCCACCCGTGAATTGGCGATACAGGTCTGCGAAGAGGTACATCGTCTCGGTTCGCGGTTGCCAAAATTGCACGCGGTGCCGGTCTACGGCGGCGCACCGATTGGACGTCAATTTCGAGCGTTGGAGGATGGTGCGCAATTGATTGTGGGTACACCCGGTCGACTTCTGGATCACTTGCGTCGTGGATCTTTTGATCCTTCTGAAGTCAAGATGACGATCCTTGATGAAGCCGACCGCATGCTCGACATGGGCTTCCGTGAGGAAATGGAAGAATTGCTTGCGCAGTTGCCTGCATCACGTCAGACCATGTTTTTCTCGGCGACGATGAATCGTGCGGTGGAAGGCTTAATCAAAAAATTTGGCAAGAGCCCACAGATGCTCGAAGTCGAGCGTAAGGCGATGACAGTGGACTCGATCGAGCAACGCCACTACGAGGTGCGTGAGCGCTCGAAGGTGGAGGTATTGTGTCGTTTGCTCGATTTGGAAGATCCGCGTTTGGCGATTGTATTTTGCAATACGAAAAAAGCCGTGGACGAATGCACGGAGTCGCTACTCGCTCGCGGATATGCGGCTGACCGTTTGCATGGCGATGTCACGCAGCAGATGCGTGAGCGGGTGTTGCAGCGTTTTCGGGATGGGAAAGTTGAGGTCTTGGTGGCGACGGATGTGGCGGCGCGAGGAATTGACATCGAAGAGATCGACATTGTTTTCAACTATGACGTTCCGCAAGATCCTGAGGACTACGTGCACCGGATTGGACGCACGGGACGTGCAGGTCGTACGGGCCGTGCTGTGACATTTGTCTTTGGTCGTGATTTGTATCGACTGCAAAACATTGAGCGAACGATTCGTCAAAAAATTCCACGTCATCGCGTTCCCTCGCAAGAAGAAGTGGAGGATCGTCGTGCGGATGCCTTGTATGACTCCGTGAGAGATCGTCTCGAGGCTGGCAGTTTCCAAGGACATGAGACCTACATCGAGCGTCTGCTGGATCAGGGGCATACGGCAACGGACATTGCAGGGGCGTTGTTCACCTTGCTTCGTGAAGCGACCGGTACCAAGGGGCAGAGCATTGCGGAAGATCAGACTGGTTCTGGTGATAGCGGCAAATTTGATCGCTCCGATCGCACGCCGCATCGTCCTGATCGTAGCAATGAGCGATCGAACTCGTATGCTGGTGACATGGCCAAGTTGTTTTTGAACTTGGGGAAAACGCACGGCATCAATGCCAAGGACTTGGTGGGTATGTTCTACCGTGAAGGGCAAGTGCCCGATGGTAGTTTGGGGCACATCAAACTGTTTCCGCGTCACACCATCATTGAGGTTCCGGAAGAGTGTGTGGAGAAAACACTGCGTGCCTTGTCAAAAGCGAAGCTGCGGGGTAAGCCCTTTTTGCTCAAGCGTGATAAGCAGGCTTGAGGAGCGTTTGATTTTTCATAACGCGCTGTCCTTTGTGGGCAGCGCGTTTTTTATCTGATGGAAGAGTGGGGGATTTGGCCATGATGCTCTTTGGTTCACTCAACCAATCAAATCGTGAATCGAGCCATAATTGGGGAAGAACAATCGTTGGTAAGTGCGGGCGGCAAAGCCATCAGTCATGCCGGCAAGGTAGTCGCAGATGAGGCGGGCTTTATCGGACGCATTGGTAGTTTGTTCGATTTCATCGGCCGTTTCGTGGCTAAGAATTTGAAAATTTTGCCCATCGATATGGCCTGGATGAATGTAGCGTTTTTCTAACAAATCCCAAAGGCCTTTCAGCATGAAATTGCCTTTGTGCTCCAGTTGCTTGAGTTGGGGGGATAGGAATACCACTTCAAAAGCAAGTTTTTTGAAAAGTGCCGATTCTTGTTTTACCTCGTCATCAATGACGAGCTCGTAACGATAGCGCATGCTTTGGTGAGAGAGGAAATTGACACGCTCTCGCAGATGGGTGGATTGGATGTAGCGACCGATGCGTTTTCCCACAAAAGGATCGACTTTTCGTTGGCGGATCGCCTGCATGAGTTGATCGATGCTGCTACCGCTCTCGTAAGAGATTTTGTGGCGTTCGCACCATTGGTGAATGCGATCGGTGGTGAGAAATCCTGCTCGCACGCTATCCGATAGATCGTTGAGTGAATAAGCGGTGTCATCGGCCCAATCCATGATTTGGCATTCGATGGATTTGAACGAGTCGCGCGTTTTGCCCGGAGGGAGCTCCAGCGGGAAATCGTGTCCACCCATGGCCCAGTCGAGGAACTGCTGTTGTTCGTCATAAAGGAAGTGGTGCTTTGGCGCTTGGCCTTCGAGATTGCGCAGCTCACTCCATAGGGATTTGTATTTCAGAATGCTATCGAGAAAGGCGCGACTCGGATTCATGCCGGTTCGTTTTGCGGAAAAAATGCGTTCGGTGAGGATTCGGAGCGTTTGTGCATTGCCTTCAAAGCCACCGCGATCGCGCATGAGATGGTTCAGCGTGCGCTCTCCGGCATGACCGAAAGGGGGGTGGCCGAGATCGTGTGAGAGACAGGCCGCTTCTACGAGATCGGGGTCAATGAAAAAATCGGGTCGGAGTGGGCCCTCGGTGCGAGATTGCAGCCAGTGGCAGATGGCGCGACCAATTTGTGCCACTTCCAGCGAATGCGTGAGGCGCGTGCGATAGAAATCGTATTCGCCGCTCCAGAATACTTGCGTTTTATTCTGCAATCGGCGGAAAGTGGGAGTATGCATGACACGATCGCGATCGATCTGAAATGCCGAGCGATAATCGCCGCGATCGAGTTCAGGAATGAGGCGTTCTGTGTCCCAAGATTGGTAGAACTGATTGTGCATGAAAGCATTCTATGCTTTTCTTTGACTTCCGCATAGCATCAATCTGCAACATCTTTCCTTAGTTGGTCGGATTCACATGGGGATTTTGATTTCTTTTGGGATGAAATCGCGCCCCTTCCCAGACTTCGTCTTTTTCTTCGGCAGAGATTGGTTCGAGGTGGGTGATGATGCGACCGTTGGGGGCGAGTAAGGCGCAGATCTGTTCCTCGACCTCGGTGGCGATGTGGTGGGCGTCGCGGACCGTGGTCTCATCGGCGAAAA
>JBDLWB010000113.1:0-8279 GCA_039804425.1 Verrucomicrobiota bacterium | reverse complement strand
CGCGACCGCGTGACCTTTCAAACGAAAAACAACCTACCTCGCTCGGATTTCGATGGGCCGATTGAGACATACTGGGGCAGAGATTTCCGCCCTGCAGATGCCCTTTCGAGCATGCCCGATTGGGGCAACACCTCGGACGGCGGCCATTACGGCTCCGTCGCCAGCATCATCTCGGATCGACAAATCCTCAATGACCCCGCTTTCCGCACGGAACAAGGGTTCCGCTCCACCGGAATACCAGGATGGTTGACCCAGGCCGATGTGCTGCAAGTCATCGGACCAAGCATCACCTCCCGCTCGGACACCTTCCGCATCCGTACCTACGGAGAAACCGTCAACGCACAAGGACAAGTCGTCGCCCGTGCCTACTGCGAAGCGATTGTCCAACGCTTCCCCGAGTTTGTCGACCCCTCGGACTCGAGCCACGAACGTGGCACAGCTCTCACACCCATCAACCTCACTTATGGCAGAAAATTCGAATTGGTCTCGTTCCGCTGGCTCACTCCCGAAGAAGTCTAACCCACTCTTTTCCCTACTCGCTTCCTATGTCGCTCTTGCCCTCGGCGCTCTCGCCATGGCACAGGAGCAATCTGCCGTGGCGGCTAAAATCAACTTTGTCGCTTGGGGAGATGCCATCCCTGGTCTCTCTCTCAAGTCAGAAGGTGCCGGCACAACCTTTCAAGCAGAATCATTTACTTACTCCAATTCGATCCCCTACCGCGGTCCTGCCATCGTCGAGATTTTTCAGGCCGCAGGTCAGGGAAATGCGAACTCCTCAAACACGCCCCAAACACCTGAGCAGAAGCCGGATGTCAACCCTTCCTCCTCGCCTGATGATGCCGCGAAACGGAAGTCCGCACTCGCCAAAGAGTTGGATCGACGCCGCGAAAAGGACGCCTCTCTCGTCGCCCTGGCAAGAATCCCTGCGGGTTGCACCCGCGCCACCATCCTCTTGCAGTCACTTGGCAATGGCACCTATCAAGCCTATGTCATCAATGACGACCCCGCGCAACTTCCGCCAGGCAAACTCCGCATCCAAAATCTCAGCCCTTTCCCCATCTCCATCAAGATCGCATCCGCAGAAAAACCGTTCCAAGTGCAGCCCAATCAACAAGTCACTTTGCCCGCACAAGACGGCAATTTGATCTACGAACTCTCCTATCTCCAAGGCAAGGAGTGGAAATATCAAGAAAACAACATCGTCCGCGTGTCACCTGAAGAACAAACACAAATGCTCGTTCTCCGCAGCGAAAATGAGTTTTTTGTCTCTTCCGGTGGTTCGATCGGAGGCTTTTTGCAAAACGTCGTACTCCGCCGCTCCCCGTAATCAAGGATCATCGCCTCCAGTTCTACGGTCTTTCATGGGAGGATTAATAACATTCGGAGGACGGTTTCATACCGCAAAACATCGCCCTTCCCACCTTTCCTTCGCCCTGTTGCATATTGGCCCTTCACGTCATGACGCCGCATCTCGTGCACGGCGATCAAGCAAGGGAAAGCCCTGCTCTGTAAGGCAGACCAAGGAGAACCGTTGGTCTCGAGGGAGGGAAGCCGAGTTGACAGAATTTCAGAATTTTCTGAATGACCCGAGAAGGAGATGAATCCCAATTCGGGAAACCTGAACCATGCGAGACCGGAGTGGTGAATCTCGGGATCATGGCCATGACGAAATTCTGAAAAATTCTGAAATTCTGTCAAAACCAGCCTCAATGGCCGCTTGCGTTCCTATCATGGGAGATTCGCTCTTTAGCTCAATCGCCCTGATGTTGCACGTACGAATCGTCGCTTGACAAAAGAATGACATTGTGTTTACTTCGGTCGGAAGCCCATATCTCCAGTTTTTTCCATGCTAGCTCATTCACGTCTTGGCTTATTTCGTGAGCCCAAGAAACGATTCGTTGATCGATCGGGTTTTACTCTGATCGTCACGGTTTCGCTGATGGTTTTGTTGATCGTTCTGGCTTTGGCCATGCTCAGTTTGAGCAGTGTCAGCCTGCGCAGTTCTTCGACCTTGCTCGAGCGTGGCCGCGCCATGGCGAATGCTCGCTCATCGCTGATCATGGCCATTGGCGAATTGCAACGCCATGCGGGCCCTGATACCCGCGTCACAGCTCGAGCGGACATCTTAAGTGAAGTTGCCGATGACTCCCCGCCCTTGCTGGGTGTATGGCGTAGTTGGCAGGGGGAAAACCATGAACAGAGCGGTCCTGCCGCTGGTCGCCCGATCAATCCGGGAAATTACGCACAAGCCAAACGCGACCGCTTCCTCGCATGGTTGGTCTCAGGCGCTCCCAGTCAGCTCAATCAACCCACAGCACCTCCCAGTGTAGCCCCCGGCTCAGGCAAGGTTCCACTGATCAGCCAAGGCACTGTTGGCGCCGGAAGACTCTCTCAGGAAGTCCATGTCGCCCCCGTTCCTGTTCTCTCTCAAGGCCAACGCGGTGCTTATGCCTGGTGGATCGGTGGGGAAAATCAAAAAGCTCGCTTGCCTGAAATCCGCCAACCGACCGATCAAACGGTCGCCGCATGGTCCACACGTCGCAAATCCACCACCACGGCCGACCCCTCGGTTTTTCGACTCGATGCCCTGTTGCAAAATCCCGACCTAGCCCAGCGCTTGATCACCCAAAATCAATGCGATCTCAGTGCCACAGCACCCGCCACGGGCGAACTCAAAGCCTCCCAAGAATTCTATCACGATCTCTCCACTCAGTCCGTCGGTTTGCTCACCAACACGGCTACGGGCGGATGGCGCAAGGATTTCTCTCTGGCCACGGAAAACTGGTCATCCCTCGGCACTGGCAATCTACCGTTTTTCCAAGTTTCTCCGGGCAATCAACTCCTTTTCTCGATTCCCACCACCAGCAATACCCGGCCAGATCGATCCATCTTTTTCCCATGGTCAGGCTACCGAGGATCACCAGGAACGATTCCGATTTATGAACATGGAGCTGTCGCCAGCTGGGCCAACCTGCAAAATTGGGCCACTCTCTACAAATCGATGTCACGCACCACGGGAGTAGTGAGCATGTCGACCAATTCTGCCAGCATCAGTCCTAGTTCTGCTGATCAACGCTTCAACTTTCTCCATCGCGTGCGCATCCTCCCTGTCACGGCACGTGTTCAATGGGTATTTTCTTGGTCGGCTGCCGATCCGCCAATCACAAACCCACCCGCTCCTGCGGGAAGCTTTCAACCACGCCTACTCGTCACGCCCGTCATCACGTTGTGGAATCCCTACAATGTTCGACTCACTTGCCCCAACCTGCAGTTCAACTTTTATCACACCTTGCCCAATGCCTTTCGCTTTCGTTTGGGAACTCAGCAAAACACTCGCTTTTATAGCTTAAACCAAGGCACGAGCTACAGCCCCTTAGTGGGAACTGCCAATCCTAGCTCGCAACTGAATGTGCCAGCACAATCTGTGCTTCTTCCAGGAGAATGCCGCGTGTTCAGTCCCGACTCGACAGTGCACCCGGCGCCCGTACCCGTCGGCACCCCCCTGACCATGCGCCCTGGACTCAACATGCGCGGCGGTTTTTCTTATCCGATTTTGAATGATCAAGGCCAACAGCCTACACTGCCCGGAGCTACATCGATCAGCGCCGATGTGGTTTTTGATGCCGCCTACAATGACGCAGGAGCTCTGGGTGTCGGCGTGTATCTCGATGTCAACAATCTAGACGACCCAGAGCCAGACAAGCGCCACCTCGCCTACCGCATGGTCTATGATCCTGCTGTCGCACGTCAAACCTACCCGCAAATCAATGGCCTAGCCTCTGCCTCACTCAGCCAAGCTCGATCAAATCCTCAACCTTTCCTCACGACGATCTTCGGCGCCCGTACGGCAAGCCGCACCCACCTTGCGGCAAAAGGATTTGTGCAAACCAGCCCGCTCGTCAATTACACCGCCATGGGCGGTAAGGATACTGTCGAGTCGACCATCATGCACGATTATCCTGGATCAGCGCATCCCATCAATTCTCCCTTCGACTACAGCTTTTCCGCTCTCTCTGGTGCCGGCGACAGCCTTTTTCCCAACACGGATAGCGGCAATCGAGGCTTTATCATTACCGGCTTTACTAGCGCCGATGGATTATCGCGCAGCATTCTTGCGGAACTACCCACACGCCCCATCCAATCCCTCGGCGAGCTTCAACATTGGGACATGCGCTATGAAAATCCCATTCCGCCGTATGCTTTTAACCTCATCGGCAATAGCGATGCCTCCCCGCTCATCCCCTCAGATCAAGTCATTCGCTCGGAAAATTACAACCAAGGACCACGCGATCTTCAACACGATGACTCTTACTGCGCCAATCATCTGCTGTTTGATGACTGGTTTGTCTCTTCCATTACGCCGCAAACCGGATTTCTTGGTAGACCGCTAACAGAAACCGTGCGACTGACCTATCTGGATTTTGTCTCTGGAACTAAGCCCCTTCCCAATACCGCCTACCAACCCATCGCGCAGGACGCCGCCATGGGCAAAACCACTGGCGGGCCTGCCGAACTGTTTACGCGCCATGTCAACCCCACCAACTCATGGCGCACGATTGCCTCGCGCCTCGAGGTCACGGGCATGTTCAATGTCAATTCTACCTCCGTCGCCGCTTGGCGCGCACTACTTGGTCACGCCCGCGGGCAAAGGATTCCTTTCCATGTAAGCAATACGAGCACCAATTTATCAACACCTCAGGATTTTGCTTTCACTCGATTCGCCGTCTCAGGAGACAGCGATCAGCTCACTCGTGGCAATTCAGGACTCTTTTCCACCTGCTCCGAATTCTCCGGGTACCGCAGACTCGATGCGCCCACGCTCGATCGCTTGGCTCAGGAAATTGTCAATCAGGTACGCCGCCGCGGTCCTTTCCTGTCGCTGGCAGAGTTTGTCAACCGACAACTCTCCACGGGCGACCTAGCCCTCGCAGGAACCATTCAAGCGGCCTTGAATGCCCTAGCCACGGCCTCTTCCAACAATCCCTACCGCATCCTGCAAAATGGATCCCGACCTTCCACCGCAACACCCCCGGCCGCAGCCGCCGCCAGTTATGCCTTCCCCGCCGCAGCAACGGGCTTTAATGCCTACGGCATCGCCGGTTGGACTCGCCAAGCCGATGTCCTGCGCCCACTCGCACCCATCCTCTCGGCCCGTGACGATACTTTTGTCATCCGTGCCTACGGCGATGCGAGGGATAGCAGCGGCACTCGCATCATCGCACGTGCTACCTGCGAAGCCGTTGTTCGCCGCACCCGCGAGTTCGTCAACCCCGCCGATGCCGCAGACATTCTCACAGTTCCTCAAGCACCAGAAAATCAACGTTTCGGGCGGCGCTTTGAAATCATCTCGTTCCGCTGGCTCGCTCCGAATGAGATCTAACTTTTTTCTCACCATGCGTTTTTACTACCTCATTCTCTCTGCTTTTGCGCTACTCTCGACTTTTTCGCACGCCGCAGAAAAAACACGCACTTGTCGTGGCTTGTTCCTCGCTCGCCCTGCCAATGCACCGGAAAAACTGTTTCTGCACGATGGCACAAATCTTCAAGAAATCGAACTGGGCAGCATGAGCTTCTCGCCCATTTACCCCATCGCCCAAGACGCCACATCCATCGCAATTCTCACAAAACGTCCGGCCAATCCGGCTGACCCTGTGCCGAACGCAGCTCCTCGCGCTTCCATTCCTGCCGATTGTCAGGACTTTTACCTCATCCTCACCAGCGATCCAAAGAACACCATCGCTCCCGTAAAACTCCAAATCATCCATGCCAATGCCACGCAATTCGGCGCTGGGAAAATGCTCTGGTTCAATCTCACCGAGCACCGCGTCCTAGGCAAGGTCGGCGAACGCGAACTCAAGCTCGGCGCCATGTCGCGTTTGATCCTCGATGCCCCCATTTCAGAAAATCGCGATTACGCTGTTTCGATTTACTTCGTTCCCTCTGGACAAAAACAACCAGAACCCCTCTGCGAAACGCGCTGGATCCACGACCCTCGCTCACGCAGCGTATTGTTTGTCATGCAGGAAACTGGAACCATCGCCCCACGCATCATCGGCATCCCCGATTTCCGCGAACAACCTAACTGATCAGCGATACCATTTTCGGTCGATTTTCTCACAGTTCGCATCCCCCTCATTCTTGCCCACAAGGGTGCAATCAGCGCCTTTCACTAGATCGCCAAACGACCCGTGGAATCCCCCACTCGCTCGGCTTTGACACCCATCCGATCCAATAATGCCAAGTGCAAGTTGGTCAACGGTGTATCTTCTTCCGCATGCCACAGACGCCCTGCCTCTAAGGCCCCGCCACCATGACCAGCAAGCAATACCGGCAAATCATTGTGATTGTGCCTGTCCCCATCACAGATTCCTCCACCATACACAATCATCGAATGATCTAACAGATTTCCTTCACCCTCTCGGATCTGTTTCATGTTGTGCAGAAAACGCGCAAGTTCTGCCGCATAAAACTCATCGATCTTGGCGATCATCTCCAAACGCTTCTGATCGCGCTGATGATGGGAAATGCCGTGATGCGCTTCGTTGATGCCAATTTCGGGGAAGGTCCGGTTCGAACCATCGTGCGCCAGCATG
Organism: Verrucomicrobiota bacterium; assembly: GCA_039804425.1. Taxonomy (GTDB): domain Bacteria; phylum Verrucomicrobiota; class Verrucomicrobiia; order Verrucomicrobiales; family Akkermansiaceae; genus UBA956. The sequence goes on along the minus strand of JBDLWB010000113.1, from coordinate 1,686 downwards.
AAGGACGCCACCCGCGTGGAGTCGGTCTGAAACGCTACGAGCATCAAATCATACATCGCCCGAATGTGCTCTCGATAGGTTTCCGGCACACCATTCGGCACATCGATCTCCGGACGCTCACGCCGATGTTTTTCCGCGCGCTCGATGCGTTGTTCGATTTCACGCACAGAAGTAAAATACTCATCGAGCTTATTGCGATCCGCTCCCGTCGCACGCGCTTGCATCCGCTTGGCGTCTTCCATCACAAAGTCTAAGACCGATTTTTTGCGCTGGATGCGCTCGGCATTGCCTTTTTCATTGGCCGAACCAAACATTGCCTCAAAGACGACCCGCGGATCGCGCATCGGCGGCGCAGGAGTTGTTTCGGAACGCCATGCCAAATTGAATTGATAGGCACATGAATAACCGGAATCACAGTGACCCGATCGACGTGGCTCATCGGTCGAAAGCTCTAACGAAGGCAACCGTGTCAGATGACCCAACTGACGCGCCGCAATTTGATCGGCAGACACTCCGATGCGTATGTCCGCCCCCGCTGTTTTGCGAGCCTGACAACCCGTCAAAAAAGTGGCATTCGCCCGCGCATGATCCCCTGCCCCGTCACCATTGGCGCGCGCTTTGTCGAGGCTAAGCCCGCGGATGATTTGAAAATCCTTCTGATGGGCTGTCAACGGAGCTAAGGAGGAAGAAAGTTGATACTCTTTCCCCATGCCCTGCGGAAACCATCGAGCGGTATTCACACCATTCGGCAAATAAATGTATGCCAAACGCAAGGGCACTGCGGCGCTTGCCGACACCGATGCCGCACGCAAGGGCTCCAACATCGGCAAGGCCAATGTCGAGGCGAGACTTTTCAAAAAAGCGCGACGTGTGTTCATGATCGATTCCTCGTGCATCACAAGATCGCACCAACGCGCCATCTTGCCATTTTTTTCTGCACCCACTTTTTCTACGCGAACTCGTCAAAGGATCTTTCAAAGTCTCTCTCTTCCGCAACAGTCCCAACCATCACTTCTTCCTTTACAGCTAAGAAACCTCTCGGTTTACTCCGTCTTCATGACCGCGAACATTCATACCGAATTTCACCGCTTTCTGCAACGCCACGATAAGGAATGTCGACTCGGCCAGCGCGGTATGGTGATTTGGCTCTGCGGTCTCTCTGGCTCCGGTAAATCCACCATCGCCAATGCCGCCGAACGCATACTCCATGAACAAGGACGCACCACGGTGATTCTCGACGGCGACAACATCCGCTCGGGACTCAATGCCAATCTCGGCTTCTCCGATGATGATCGACTGGAAAACATTCGCCGCATGGCCGAGGTTGCCAAACTCTTTGCCAACCAAGGCATCATCACTTTCGTCTCCGCCATCACCCCACGCGGCGCGCTGCGCGATGTCGCACGCGGCATCCTCGGCGAGGACTTTTTTGAAGTCTATGTCAAAGCGAGCTTTGAAGCCTGCGCCCAACGCGATGTCAAAGGCCTCTACGCCAAGGCCGCACGGGGAGAAATTGCCCACTTCACCGGCAAGGACAGCTCGTTTGAGGAGCCGATGCAGGCGCAATTGATTCTCGATAGCGAAAATCTTTCGCTCGATGAATGCGTCGATGCCTTGCTCGAAGCGACCTTACACCAGCGCAGCCTGTAATCCAGCGACTCGAATCGTTGCCATTTTCCACAACAT
>JBDLWB010000112.1:0-3086 GCA_039804425.1 Verrucomicrobiota bacterium | reverse complement strand
CTTCATTTCACCGCTCCCATTCCCGCCGAATTCCAGCCTTGGGTGAGCGCAGTGTCGCTTTGATGCAACCAGAACCCGCACGATCCGGCATGCAAGGATCATGGTAAAAACAGTGATGGTTCTGTTTTTATGACACAAAATCGCAGATTTTTGTTGTATGTTTTTGCACTTGTGTTAGCATCCATCCCGCAACGATTGAGATGCAACGCACAACCCACTCAGGCAATCCTCGGCATGACCGATCCATGCGTCACCTCACCCTTGCGATCTGTTTCTCTTATGGGCCTTTTTGCCTCACTTAGAAAAGCGCCACTGGGCTTTGCATAGGCTCATCGATTTTCTTGATTTGATGATGGTCGTATCGGCTCCCTGCCGAGGGCTTTTTGTGTCCTGAAACGGCATGCACTGTGAATTTTCTTTTTCCTATGACTTTGTTGACTACTGCTCCGAAATCATCCGCTCGACTGGAAATCCGCTCGATGCGGGATAACCCGAATCATCACTTGTGGCGCAATCATGGGTATTGGTGGTGCCATATCACCATCAAGCCACCTCATGCGCCAACGATTCGCAAACGCTTTTCTCTCAAAACGCGCGATGTCGAAATCGCTCGCCTGCGTCGTGATCGCATCATGGAAGCGATTCAAACTTCACATGTCATTCTCTAACAAAAACGCGATGAACTTTGCTGCTTTTACTTCTCTGTTGGAAAACGCGTCGGCGCCCGTGGTGTTGATTGAAGGTCGACGTGCCATCCCTGAGTCCGCAGCTCAGTCCGCGGCGCAGTTGTCGCGTTGGCTTGCTGAGCATTTTGCCCGCTTATGTTTTCGATCCGGAAATGCGACGGGTACGGATGAAGCATTTTCTCGCGGAGTGCTGGAGGTCGATCCCAGTCGCTTGCAAGTGATTGCGCCCTACGCGCAACATCGGGTGAAATTTCGTCATCCGTTGGCCCAGTATACTTCGCCCGAGGCGCTTGATGAAACAGCGCTTCGCCAAGTGCAGCAACTGACGATTGAGGCCACTCCTGCTCACCGCGGCTTGATGAAGTGCTATGGACGCGGTGGCAGAACTGCGGCACAAGCGGCCTGTTTGCTGCGTGATACGATGAAAGTTACGGGGGTGTTGCCATCATTTCCTCCACCCATTGCAGCCCTCTTTTGGGTTGATCCTTCCTGTCCCGATGCGGGCGGCACGGGACATACGATTCGCGTGTGTCGAATGCTCGGCATTCCGGTGATTTTGCAGAATGCTTGGCAGCATTGGCCCGATGAAGCCAAGCTCGGATGATGGCAATTCTCGTTGTTCAGAACTCATTTCCCGAATCCTATGACTCAACAAATTCAAGAAAGCATCGAACTCGGCGGACATACTTTTGATGTCGAAGAATTTGCGCGGTTTCCGAAAAACCATCCGCTGCTGGTGGATGAGGATGTCCGAGCAAAACAGGGGGTTCCGATCCCGCGCCGACCGATGAATAGCGCCTGTCATCGAAATTACGTCGGATCTTGGCGCATCGATGAGCATGGCGCCTTGTGGCTCTGTCAGATTTCTGGACGCTATCGTTTGCTCGAGCCCGAGCTCCGAGCGGATTGGTTTACGGGCACGATTGCGATTCCCCTCGGTGAATGCGATAGAACGGAATGCCTGCAATCTCCTTATCAAATCCGTCGCGAGGCCATGCTAGAATTGCGACTAAAAAAAGGCACGGTGACCCATTGGCGCTATGGGCTTCAGAAAGCAAGTACTAAGCCCAAATGGGTCGCAGGCTATGATGAATCCTCCATCATCACGACGCTCGAATCAGCAGGAGATGGCGAAGATTTCCAACCGTCGCCGATCACTGCGAAGCATCGCTTGTCGCCAGAGGACGAGGAGAAAATGGTTCTGGAAAGCAGTCGATTGCTACGTCGTGCTTTAGCCGACAAGACGAAGCTGGGAGCCACCGTGTTGCAGCCCGACGATTGGAAGATCTTGCGTCGAGGTTTCGGCGACCCTTCCCCGGAGCTGCCCGTGCAGCAAGCCATCGGCGTCCTTCGGGGAATCATTTCGACTCATCCATCTCAAGCCTCATGATCACTGCCATCGACACCTCGGTTCTCTATCTCATCGCCCGACAAGAACCCGGCTGGGAGCGCTGGGCTAAAGCTCTCTGCAAAGCTGCACAAGAAGGACCGCTCGTGGTTTGCTGCGTGGTCTTTGGTGAATGGGCGAGTTTTTACGAATCGCATCACCTCGCCATGGAGCACCTGCGTGCGCTCAACATTCATTACGATCCAATCCTGCCCACGACCGCTGCCATGGCGCATCGAAAACGCCTCGATTTTGCACATCTCCCCAGATCTGCGAAGAGCCACTTCGCTAATCGCCTCATCGCCGCTCACGCCGAGTGGCAAGCCAATCGCCTCGCCGTGGCCACGCTCACCGACCCCAGATCGCTATTTGATTGCCATGATTTCCTGTATCCTTGAATCAGAGGCAAGGGGGAGCGGAAGTTTCTTAAAAACCACTGTAAAATAGACAGCGCCCCCATTGCGACGAGCGCTTCGCGAGCTCTCCCTCTCACCAAGGGGCAAATTCAGAGAGTTCATCCGCATGATCTTCCCGTTCACCGAGTCGGAGATCACCGACCCAGTCCCGGCCCAGTCAGGGGCAGAGTCAGGGGCAGAGTCAGGGGCAGAGTCAGGGGCAGAGTCAGGGGCACTGAACCGAGCTGTAAGGCAACTCGTCGATGAAGGCCTCATCGAGCCCACCCTCCCCGATAAACCCAACAGCCGCCTCAGAAATGCCGCCTGACGGCAAAAGGCAAAAAGATCTAGGATGAAAGCTGAAGGACAGACAAAGCTCGAGGAAAGGACGACCGAGTCCGCGCTTTGGATCAAAACGGTTCGCAATAGTGATCGAAATTCGATCGCAACACCCTGATACAACGTGACTGGCTCGTCCCTGATACCGATTGGATTTGGTGCGAGTTTATTTTTGATAGGCTCAACAAGCGCTGAAAGATTCTTCTCTTAGTCATTCTTCTTTCTTGCCACATGGGGATCCATCCCCTAGCTTCCTAATCACACATGACGTCCTCCGCA
>JBDLWB010000111.1:0-30845 GCA_039804425.1 Verrucomicrobiota bacterium | reverse complement strand
GAATGACGCCAAGATCACGTTTTTCAAAAGAAGTGGGCATGGCGGGAGTGATGGGCGGATTGTTGACCGCACCGCCGCCAAAGCCATTAGGGTCTCCAAGCTGCTGAGGAATTTCTGGGGGTTCGTATTCAGTAGGGTAGGTGAATTCCTGAATGATTTCGATTTTAGACGTTTGGCCGCTGCGAGTGATTGTGGCGGGCTTACTCATGACATCAGCACCTTTTTTTTGATCAAGTCCGCGCATCATCATCTGGACTTCTCCTCCGCTGACATTATTGGCGAGTAGTGATAAAACGCCAGGTGCGCGCGCTGGTGGTGGGGCGGCTCCGAGATTGTTCGCTGCGATTCTACCATCAATCGCATCACCAATGATGGCGCTATTTCCGCTGCGATTGCCAGCAGTAACCGGTTGGTTGTTGGGAGCGGCAATTCCCATGTCTGTGATGTCTGATCCGCTGCCCGTAGTGCCGCCGCCGAGGAAAAGTGGGTTATTGCCCGCGAGTCCGTTGCCGAGTCCGACATTGCCAAAAAGCCAATCGAAACCTAACTCTTTCAGTTGGGTTTCAAGGACTTTGATCATGGTGACGCGAACGACAACTTGCACAGGTTCGGTCTGTGCCATGGTATCGACAATTTGCTGCACCATATCGTGATTTTGTGCCGTATTGTAGACAAAAATACTACTTGTGTTGGCGTTATAGGTGGCTTTCGCGCCGTCAGGAAAAGACACGCCATAAGAGCGCAGCTTATCGAGGGCCGTCATGCGGCGGGCGCTCAACCCTTCTTCAGGGGCATCCGCGAAGGGATCAGACGATGCGGCAGCTGCGGCTGCACCGACGTTTTCTGATGAGAGGAAGTCAGGTGGAACTTTGTAGGTTCTGCCTATGAGTTCAGCGCCATCAGTACCAGTGGGGCGAAGGGTGATGGCAAACTCATCGAGGGAAAATTGTGTGCGTGTTTGATCACAGATGTATTGGAGAATTTGATCGAGTGGTACGTTTTTGAGCTTCAAGTCAAAGCGATAGCCGCGCACGCGTTGTCCGATCTCTGAATCCTGATTGCCGAGGTTGAGAACGATGTTGAAGCCTTTTTCCGTAGGGTTGGTGGTGGTGTTGTCGAGCTGCTTCGATTGCAAACGCAGAAAGTCAACGGCTTCTTCGATCCCCACATTTTCCAGATCAACGAGGGGAAAGAGGATGGTTTTCATTTTTTCTTCCACAAAGCGCACGCGCACGGCAGTGGATGCTTCGGTGGGATTGGGCATCAGCGATTCTGCGAAACCGGGAACAGGATTTTCCCATACAGCATCGACATCCTTGAGCAGTTCGGCGCGTGTTTGGTCGTAGCTACTTTTGGCGTAATCACTCTGCAGGGTGTTGGCTTTCTCCAAGCCACGGCGTGCTGCCTTGTTGGTAGGATCGATGCGCAAAATCTCGTCGAACATTGATTTCGCCATGTCGTATTTGCCCAGTTGCAAAAAACCGTCGGCCTCGTAGAGAGTCCTGCGCACTTCATCTACATTCTTCGCATGTTCCGCTGTCAGCGCGGGATTGGTGCGCGCGGGGTCGAGCAATTGATCGCGGAGCCTCGTAGCCGCAGGATGATCGGGCGCCACATCGGGCGAAAGCACTTGATCGACGATTGATCGAGCGCCCTCGACATCGCCCTTTTGCGATCGCTGACTGGCGACTTGCAAGGCAGCACTGACGTAGCGCTCGGTCGCAGCTTGGCGTAGATCGAGAGTGGCGGGCGCATCGGGGAGAAGCTGTCGAGCTCTCAGAAAAGAGGCTGCGGCATCGTCAAAACGACTCGCTTGATAAGCGGCATCGCCCTCCAGCAGCAGTTGCTGAGCCTCTGTGGTTCGAGCTTGGCGCGCGGCAGTTTCAGGCGTGGCGAGAGATTGTCCGTCGGCCGTTAGCGGCGAGACAGCCGATAGCGAAATCACAGCTGCGGCGAGGGGACTCGTCCAGCTGTATCGAGGAAAATGAGGTTCCGTAAGTGCGTTCGCCATGTGGTTTTGCGATTCAGTAGCAGGAAATCCGTCCTACGGTAAGCGCAAAATCGGTCAGTGCAGAAATTTTTATTGGGCAGGTGCCTGAGCGGACTGTTGGTGTGTTGAAGGCAGCGGTTGGCGGAGCCAGCAAGCGGCCATGAAGCGGGGATAGACAATGTAGCAATAGTGCCAGACCGCGAAGCGATTTTTCCAACGGCAGAGGAAAAGACGGAATTTGATGTGCAAGATATTCATGTGAACAGATGTTTTCATGAACAGTATCGGTGTGCAAGTTTTTTTTGTCTTTTTTTTGTAGCAGATGTGAGCATTCCAAAATGGCTGGCATTTTCTCATCGCCAATGCGGATCGACTGCGATTGAATGGGCTGCCTATGGATTGGTTGAACGCAGAATTGTTTTGGTTTCTCCTCGGTTTTTTCTTGCTGCTTGCGGAGTTTGCTTTGCCAGGCGTGATCATTGTCTTTTTCGGCATCGGTGCTTGGATGGCTGCTCTAACCACTTGGCTGGGCTTAACGACGACCATGACGAGTCAGAATTTGGTCTTCGCCCTATCGTCGGTGGTATTGTTGTTCGGTCTGCGCAAGCGCTTTCATCAGTCTTTGGTGGGTGATGCGATTGATGACGCCATCGAGGATGAATACACCGGGAAAGAGGTGATCGCGCTTACAAGCATTGATGACTGCAGTGGTAAGATCGAGGTCAAAGGGGCGGAGTGGAGTGCGCGCGCTGTGGCACCCATCGCGGCTGGGACATGGGTGGTGATTATGCGTCGCGAAGGGCTCACGTTCCATGTAAAACCGCGCTGATTTTTTTAACAACACAACAAAGAAATAACAAAAAAGTATATCATGAACATGGCAAATTACGGAATCATAGCAGGGACATTCGGCTCGATCATGTCCATTGGCTTGGTCATACTGGTCGTCGTAGCGCTGCTCAAAACCGCCAAGATTGTGCCGCAGCGGCAAGCATTTGTCGTCGAGCGCTTGGGCAAGTATCATCGCACGCTCGAGGCAGGATTTCACATTCTGATCCCGTTTTTGGATCGGGTGGCCTACAAGCATTCGCTGAAAGAAATGGCGATGGATGTGCCGCCGCAGATGTGCATTACCAAAGACAACATTGCGATTGAGATTGATGGCATTCTTTACATGCAGGTGTTGGATCCGAAGTTGGCTTCGTATGGTATTGAAAATTACTACTATGCTGCATCGCAATTGGCGCAGACCACCCTGCGTTCGGAGATTGGCAAATTGGAGCTCGATAAAACATTCGAAGAGCGCGATGCGATGAACGCATCGGTCATTGCTGCATTAGACAAAGCATCCGAGCCGTGGGGTTTGAAAATTACTCGTTATGAAATTGCCAATATCAAGCCGCCGCAGTCAGTGCAAGATGCCCTAGAAAAACAAATGCGTGCCGAGCGGGAGCGTCGATCGCAAATCGCTTTATCCGAGGGAACGCGCGAGGCGCAAATCAACGTCGCGGAAGGTCAGAAGCAAGAGACCATCAAGCACTCGGAGGCATTGAAGTTAAAGCAAATCAATGAGGCAGAAGGTAAGGCCCGTGAAATTGAATTGCTCGCCCAGGCGACGGCGTCGGGCATTCGGCAGATTGCGGATGCGATCATGCAGCCGGGTGGCAAAGAGGCGGTGAATTTGCGAGTTGCTGAGCAGTATGTGATCCAATTTGGCAACTTGGCGAAAATGAACAATACCATGATCATTCCCTCGAACTTGAGTGACATCGGCGGCACTGTGGCAGGGATTTCCAAACTGTTAGATCATGTCAAGAGCTCAGCCGATGGAACGAGTGGCTCTGCGCCGCAAGTTCCTCCAGCGGTGCCGCATTGGCAGGCGTAACGAAAAATAGCCTGAATGGTCGAGCGCGATGGGAGGGATCCGATCGCGCTTTCTTTTTTTTGAAAACCAGTCATGCTAGCGCAGATGACATCGATCCAAGTGAATGGCATAGCGCGAACAATTCCAGATGGCTGGACCTTGCAGCAATTGCAAGACGAGCTGGGGCTGGCCGATCGACCTGTGGTGATGGAGTTGAATCGGCAAGCGATTCCGCCGAAGCAATTTGGTGAAGTGTTGATTCCAGCTCAAGCGGAGATCGAGGTGATTGTGCTCGCCGCTGGGGGCTAGGATTGCCTGCCGTTACGGCAGCGGGTCGGCTTTGGTCGCGGTGTATAAGCTGACCACGCCAAAGGTGAGAGGTTCGACTTCCGCCTGTTGGTAGCCATTTTGTTTCATGAGATCGCACATGGCTTCTCCTTGCGGAAATTGCTCGATCGACGCGCCAAGATATTCGTAAGCATCCTTTTGGGCGGTGAGCATGCCGGCAATTTTGGGCAGAATGTGATGCAGATACCAACGGTATGGGGCACGGAGAATGCCCTCGGGCAGAGAGAAGTCGAGGACGACAAGTCGACCGCCAGGCTTGAGCACACGGGCCATTTCTTTCAGCGCGGCGGGGTAATCAGCCATATTTCGAAGCCCAAAAGCGACAGTGACCACATCGTATTGAGCGTCGGCAAAGGGGAGATGGAGTGCGTCGGCTACCATCGTGCGGGGCAAGCCACGAGTCGAGGCGTGGGCGAGCATTTCCGCACAAAAATCGGTGGCCATGATATGGAGATGTGGGCATTCATCCTGGATTTCCAGCGCAAGATCTCCCGTGCCGCTGGCGACATCGAGCAAAGATTGCGGTTTCCAAGAGCGGATTTTCCATGCGACCCGTTTGCGCCACCAAATGTCCATGCCGCAGCTAGTTACGTGATTGGCCATAACATAACGGTCGGCAATCCGTGCGAAGGCATCTCTGACATAAGTGGCATCGGGCATGAGATGGGAGTAACCTAGATGACGCAACTTGGCAAATGGAGAGTGATGGCGACTTAGTGCTTGCGATGGCGATAGTGCCAGCGGATGAGAAAGCAAGCGATGAGGCAACCGATGAGATTGAAGACGAGATCCCAGCCGGTATTGATGTAGCCGCCGACATTGGTGCGAGGGAGAAGGAGAACAGCAATGAATTCAATGACCTCATTCAAAGCGCCAAATCCCATGCCTGCGGCGGCTGCGAGGGTGAGTCGACCACTGCTAGGAAAGGGCCATGCTGGAGCGTGGCGCTGCAGTTGATAGGAGAGGGCGTGCCAGCAAATCCATGTTGTGATGCCAAAACCATAGGCATGAACCAGTTGGTCATATTTCAACAGGTCAGGAATGAGCCATAGGCTGTAGAGAACTCCCTGACCGCCATCAATGGGCCATGAAGAGGGGGCAGGGCAAAGGCCTCCAGCCATATGCAAAAGGCCCCAGAGACTCAATGCCCAGAGTTGCGATGTGAGAAAAACAATTCGATGATGCACCATCAGCACGATGGCGATGAGGATCAACATCGTAATAAGATAGAAGACGAACTCGCGGTTGCCAGTGACTTGAGTGCCTACGGCAGCGAGTGTCATGTAGCATGAGGTGAAAAGGGCAAGTGGTCGGAGTGTGGGCTTGTTGCTCCGCTTGTCCTGGGTGTCAAAACTTTGGCGACTCATCATTCTCATCTAATCGATTTTTGAGGCCTCATCAACCAGAATCGCCCATGATATGGTTTTGATCTTCGTGGAAATATTTCTTCATTTTCTTATCGTGAAGATGAGAAAACGGAATTAAAACAGCTCCATGCTTTGGCCATGGTTGATCTTTGTTGGTTTTGTATTTCTGATGTTAGCGATCGATTTGGGTGTGTTCCACCGCAAGTCGCATGAAGTCGGCTTCAAAGAATCGCTGCTCTGGTCGGCTGTCTGGATTACTTTGGGTTTGTCGTTTTCAGGGCTGGTGTATTTGGCATATGAGGGTCACTGGTTTGGCTTAGGAAACGCGATCGATGCGGTCGATAAGATGCAGAACTCGGGTTCGCTTGCGGCGACCAAGTATTTGACGGCGTATGTCGTCGAAAAGTCCCTTAGTGTGGACAACATTTTTGTCATGGCTTTGGTCTTTAGTGCGCTATCTGTGCCTGCGAGATACCAGCACCGTGTGCTGTTTTGGGGGATTCTTGGTGCGCTGTTGTTGCGAGGAACCATGATTGGTTTGGGATCCATGCTGGTGCAAAATTTCCACTGGGTGTTGTATCTTTTCGGGGCATTCTTATTGTTTACGGGTTTGAAGATGTTGCTGATGAAAGAAGACGAAGAGGAGGCGCATCCAGAAAACAATCGAGTGGTGAAATGGATGAGACGCGTTTTACCGATTACGCAGAACTTTCACGGACAGCATTTCATGGTGCGTGCCGGTGGCCCTTGGTCGCTTGAGAGTGCAGAGCCTGGACAAGTGCCTCGGACTGATGCTGTGTTGGCCGCTGCGCCGAATGGAAAATGGCTTTTCACCCCCTTGTTTGTGGCGCTGGTATTGGTGGAGCTGACAGACTTGATCTTTGCCGTCGACTCGATTCCTGCGGTATTTGCGATTACTGCTGATCCTTTTTTGGTGTTTACAAGCAACGTCTTCGCCATTTTGGGTTTGCGTTCACTGTATTTTTCGTTAGCCGGATTGATTCACAAATTCCAATACCTGAAACCTGCTCTTTCCTTAATCTTAGTGTTGGTCGGGGCGAAGATGTTGGCGGCAAAATGGCTCAAAGTTTGGCTGGGAGATTCTTTTAATCTCGTGGTGCTCACGGTCATTATTGCGATTTTGATCACGGGCGTCCTGACATCGATTTTACTTGCTGAGCGCAAGGATGACGCAGACTCCGATCACCAATCCTAAGTTCAGCTAGGAAAACAACTTGCGATCCAGCGAGCGATACTGAATCGCTTCGAGGATGTGCTCGCTTTGAATGCGCTCCGATTGGGCGAGGTCGGCGATGGTTCGCGCGACCTTGAGGATGCGGTCGTGGGCGCGGGCGGAGAAATTCATTCGTTCCATCGCATGTTCCAGGTAACTCGTGCTGGTGGCATCGAGCGCGCAGTGTTCACGAACCAATTTTGCGGACATGGCGGAGTTGGTTGATACGCCTCGATTTTTCTGGAAACGTTGCGACTGAATCTCTCGGGCCGCAGCGACGCGTGCACGGATGGTGGCAGATTTTTCCCCCAGCTCTGAAGACGAGAGCTCTTTGAAGTCGACCAAGGGGACTTCTACGTGGAGATCGATCCGATCCAACAGCGGACCAGAAATTTTTTGTCGGTATTTTTCAATGGCTCGTGAGCCGCAGCGGCATTCGCGCTTCGAATCTCCATAAAATCCGCACGGGCACGGGTTCATCGCGGCGACCAGCATGAAACGTGAGGGAAAAGTGAGCGACCCTGCGGCGCGTGCGATCGTGACGTGCCCATCTTCCAGTGGCTGACGCATGACTTCCAGCGTTTGTCGGCGAAATTCCGGCAGTTCATCGAGAAACAGCAGCCCATGATGAGAAAGCGAAACTTCGCCGGGACCGGGATTACTGCCTCCTCCCAGTAGCCCCGCATCAGAGATGGTATGGTGTGGTGCGCGGTAGGGACGCGTGGTGATAAAAGATTTCTTCGGGTCGAGCGAACCGGCAATCGAGTGGATTTTCGTGGTTTCGATCGCCTCTTCCTCGGTCATGTCGGGTAAAATGCTGGGCAAGCGCTTGGCTAACATCGACTTACCTGTGCCAGGAGGTCCGACCATGAGAATGTTATGGCAGCCGGTCGCAGCGATTTCGAGTGCTCGTTTCACTTGGTATTGGCCTTTCACTTCTTCAAAATCAACATCGTAACGACGGTGAGATTCGAAGAACGCTTGGCGATCCAATTGGCAGCGGGCGAGCGTGGTTTCGCCAATGAGAAATTGCCAAGTTTGGTGGAGAGACTCGACACCATAAACTTCGATGCCATCGACAATCGCGGCCTCGCAAGCATTGGCCGCTGGCACAATGATGCGCTTTTTTCCTCTGGCCCTTGCTTCCAGAGCCATGGGCAGTGCGCCTTTGATCGAACGCACTGTGCCATCCAATGCGAGCTCGCCTGCGATGTAGCAATCATCGGCAGGCAAGGCTTGCTCGGCACAGGCTGATGCCATGGCGAGTGCGATGGGCAAATCAAACGATGGCCCTTCCTTTTTGACATCGGCCGGTGCCAAATTGACCGTTTTACTGCCATCCGCAAAAGGCAAGGCCGAGGCAATGATCGCCGATGTGACGCGTTGAATGGATTCTCTCACCGCGGCATCCGGCAAGCCGACAACAAAAATTTGCGGCTTTTCCGCGCCCCATGCATTGACCTCCACCTCGACTTCCAAGGCATCAACCCCACGCAACGCTGCTGAATAGATTCGAGTAATCATCTGAACAGTGAAAGGTTGGCAATGAATTTCGATGCTGGCAATCTCCTTTTGCAAAAATCGTGTTAGATTTGCGTGAAAAGTTTTCATAATTCAGGAAGTGCTGTGACAAAAAACGACCGATTCATGCGTCAAAATGTCTCAGTGCTCACCAATCAGAGTCCTTTGCTCGACACGCTTTGAGGCCTCATTCATTGACGCTCTGGGCTCAGCAGGGCACGGGGAGGAAATTGCAGAATTCGGTATGATTCCTGCTTGCAAAAATATGCGCAGTCGAGTGATTGCGCCACAAACGAGCATTTGACCGATTTTTGGAATAATTGGCTCGCGAGTGTCGCTATGTTTCCGGGCAACAAAACAGCAAACATTATGGCATCAGAATTCGACAGCAGCATGAAGGCCTACATGAAGGAGATCGCAAAGACTCCACTTCTCACTCTCGAGGATGAGATTGCGTTGGCCAAAAAAATCAAAAAAGGAGATCAAGCCGCGCGCAACCTGATGATTCAGGCGAACTTGCGCTTGGTGGTGAAAATCGCGCAAGACTACTCGGGCTATGGCATGCCCGTCTCCGATTTGATTTCGGAAGGCAACATCGGTCTGATGAAGGCTGTTGATCGTTTTGATCCCGTGAAAGGTGGAAAGCTCAGCACGTATGCGGCATGGTGGATCAAGCAGTCGATCAAACGCGCCTTGGCAAATCAAAGCAAAACGATTCGCCTACCCGTCCACATGGTCGATAAAATCGCCAAATTGCGCCGCATTACCGCAATGCTCACCGAAGCCTACGGTCGCGAGCCGACCGACGAAGAACTTTCTGAAGAAACTGGCATCCCACGTCGTAAATTGGCGATGCTCAAACAAGCATCTCAGCGCCCTACCTCCCTCGATGCTCCCATCAACGAAGGGGAGTCGACGAATTACGGCGAGATTATTGGCGATGAAAAAGCCATCAATCCGTTGGAAATGTTGTCGGATAAAAATTTGCACGACAATCTCGATGGCTTGCTGACGGTGCTCGATAGTCGCGAGCGCGCGATCATCGACGAGCGTTTCGGCTTGACCGGTAAACGTCCGCTGACCTTGGAAGAGGTAGGACGCGAGTTTGGCGTGACACGCGAGCGAATTCGACAGTTGCAAAACAGCGCATTGACCAAAATGCGCAATGCGCTGCGCAAAAAAGACAAGCCCTCATCTAGCGCGTTGCGTGGCGAATGGGCGTAATCTGATTTCTGAATCATGGCATAAAAAAGCACCTTCTCCGCGAGAGAAGGTGCTTTTTTGATGATGCAGCTCAAAGAGATATTACTTCAGTGACGGCACCGCGACATTCGGGTCGGTATCAGCATCGTAGTTGACACCTGCAAGTCCAAAGCCGAAGAGGCGCAAGAAGCTGTTCTGATATCCTTCAAAATCAGCGAGATCGGCAAGATTTTCCGTCGCGACCGACTTCCAGCGTTCGGCGACGAGGGCTTGCACTTGCGGTGCCATTTCCCAGTCGTCGACACGGATGCGGCCGGCTTCATCGGGCTGCGGGTTGCCACTATACATGCGATCGCGGAAGAGTCGGTCCATTTGTTCGATGGTGTCCTCGTGCGTGCCCTCGGCCTTCATCACTTTGTAGAGCAGGGAAATGTAGAGCGGCACCACGGGAATCGCCGAGCTGGCTTGTGTGACGAGAGCTTTGTTCACAGAAACCCAGGCCTTACCACCGATCGGGGCAAGTTTTTCATCGAGGGCACGCTGCGCGCGCTCGACGTCTTCTTTCGCGGCGCCGATGGTGCCATTTTTGTAAATCGGCCATGTCAGTTCGGGCCCAATGTAGGAATAAGCCACCGTCTGCGTGCCGGGAGCGATGAGGTTTTCTGCCAGCAGGGCATCGATCCACATTTCCCAGTCCTCACCGCCCATGACGGCCACGGTGTTTTTGATGTCGTCGCCTTCGGCAGGTGCGATCGTTACTTCATCGACAACTCCATTGGTGGTGTTGAGATTCTTGTTCGTGTAAGGCTCGCCGATCGACTTGAGAACGGACTTATAGACTTCGCCAGTCTTAGGATCGGTGCGGCGAGGCGAGGCGAGACTGTAAATGATGCAGTCCACCTGACCAAGGTCGGCCTTGATCGCGGCGCAGACTTCTGCCTTCATCGCATCCGAAAAGGCATCGCCATTGAATGAGCGAGCGTAGAGGCCTTCCGCCTGAGCAGCTTTTTCAAAAGCCGCAGAATTGTACCAACCCGCCGTGCCACAGCGATCCGCTTCTGCAGGTTTTTCGAAAAAGACGCCCATCGTTGCAGCGCCCGAGCCGAAAGCGGCGGCGATGCGCGAAGAAAGGCCATAGCCTGTTGAAGAACCAATCACGAGAACCTTTTTCGGACCATTGGTGATGGGGCCGCGGCTTTTCACCAGAGCGATTTGTTCGGCGACGTGAGCGGCACAGCCCTCGGGATGAGCCGTCGTGCAAATGAAACCACGAATTTTCGGAGAAATGATCATGAGGGAGCGACTGTGAGCGATTTTGCGCCCGGTGGCAATCCTGATTTCCGCAATGGAATCATGCTGGCAAATCAAGCTCCATGCCACAGGGCGTGCCAGGCATCAAACTCTGCCGGGCGAATGCGATACCTAGCAAAATTTCCTTCGTGCAACCCCGCCAGAACTTCCTCCGTGACGGCTACGAATTTTTTGCGATCCGTTTCCACGACACCTTCCTCCGCCCAGCGGCGCAACAGAGCAACGGCTTCTCGGCGCGTGCAGCGTGCACGCACGACGGCGGCCACCTGCTCGGCGATCGATTGACGGTATTTCACCCGGAAAGCATCTGGCTCGCCAATGGCACCACGGATCACCGTGTAGCGTTGCGTTGAGCGCTCGTAGGCATGCACAAAGACCTCGCGCAGTAAGCTGACATCATTCAGCTCATACACCGCCAACATGCCATCAGTGTAATCCCTTTCCGAAACCCCGACAAACGATAGCGGTGAAAGGTTGCGTTGAAACAATGGCAAATTGGCGATCAAGCGAGAAACACGTTTATTGCCATCCAAGAACGGCTGCAGATACGGCATCTGCACCATGGCAAAAAAGGCTTGCTCAAACGGGTCCTGGATTTGCTGCGCTTTGGCCAAAATTAGATCAAAACATGCCTCGATCTTTGCAGGAATGGCTGTCGGTAGATAACAAGAGCGGCCAATGCCCACGGGGACCGTGCGCAGCGCGCCCTCAGCCGATGCGTCTTGCAATAAATCCGCCGTCAGCAACGCGTGGAGATTGAGAATCGTGCGATGATCAAATGCCGCAATTTCGATGGACTCGAGCAAAAACTCAATCGCGGCCTTGTGGTTCAAAATCATGATCGCCTCATGGCTTTGAGCGCGATCATCTGCCGCGCCAGCTTGCAGCAGTTGCTCGGTTTCCAAAAGCGAAAACGTATTGCCTTCCAAGCGGCTGGAATTCCAAGAAAGATCAATCAACAAACGCTGGCAAATGTGGCGCGCGTACGTGCCTGCCGGTTCGGCATACATGCCCGTTTTTTTGCCAATCTCATGCAAATGGTCTCGTACATCCAACGGCAGATAGAAGCTGACATTCGGCTGATACGACTCCAGAAACTCCATGTGGTAGCCGACGGGTTTGCGTTCGAAAAGAGGTTTGCGCAGCAGCACGCGGGGATCCCCTGCTCTCTGCGCTGGCTCTTCCCGCAGGGCGGCCGAAGGCTTTTCCTTGAGCTCCAATTCTCCGCGCATGGTCAGCGCGTAGAACGAACTTCTCGTCGCGCCGTGTAAGGTGATCATGCCGACAGAGCGCAAGTATTGCAGTCGATTGAGCGCGGTGCGTCGTGGCAGGGCGGGGGAGAACGCCGCGCCGTATTGCGGTGCCGTTAGGCTCACGGATTGGCGAAATGGTTCGAGCCACTTGCGATCTTTCGGATTTTTCACGGCGCAAAAATGGCGCTTAATTGGCGAAATAGCAAGAAAAATCAGTAAATTCCCGAAAAAATGGCGCGTAATGCAGAATTTTGGCGCGAAACAGAAAAAATGATGGCGCGTAATTGGCGTGTATCTTTACACAAAGAACTGAAACCAAGTTCTACAAAAAATGGAGCCGCTGGTCGGATTTGAACCGACGACCTATTCATTACGAATGAATTGCTCTACCCCTGAGCTACAGCGGCTTGTGATGGAGAGGGACGCGCAAAGATTAGGCAAACATCGGCACCAACTGCAATCGCAAAAAAAGAAAAAATCCCGATCTCTCGTGTGTCGTGCATCTCAGCGCGACGCGACACTTTCGCGTGGCGTGTAAATCGTGGGGAAAATGATTTGGCGAGGTTCAGCGTCCGTCGAGGAATCCGTCTGCTCAATGCGAGCGATCAAAAGCTCTGCGGCTTTTTGGGTGATTTTGCGATAGCGTTGACGAATGGAGCTCAGTGTTGTCGGCAGATACGAGCAGAGAGGAATGTCATCGACGCCAACGACCGATAGATCGGTGGGCACCTTGAGTCCGGCTTCGGAAGCCGCCCGCATGCAGCCAATCGCAGCAAGGTCATTCATGGCAATCAGTGCCGTAGGACGAGGTTGCGGTTGGGATTGCAAAAATTCACGAAAAGTATCAAACGCTTGATCTACGCGATGCCCCGTGTGCAGCAGGTGAATGTCCGAGCGAGGAATGCCATTTTGCGCGAGAATTTGTTGAAAAAGTTCTGAGCGCGAGCCATCAAAAGTTCCCTCAGATTGTGCGCTAATGAAGGCAAAGGTGCGATGTCCGCGAGCAAGTAAATCGTTTAAAGCATCTTCGAGTCCTTGGGTGAAGTCACTAAAAATCGCGTCTGCTGGTAGCGGGTGAGCGGGCACACCGTTTCCGAGTGCAACGATGGGCACTTGATCTTCATAAAGCTTCGCAAGCTCGGAGCGATACGTTTCATGATTGCTCAACCAAAGCACCAAGCCATCAACTTCCAAATCGCGGATTTCATCGAGCAAATGTTTTTCGCGAACCAGCGAAGAGCGGCAGCTTTCGATCACCAAATCATAGCCATGTTCCTCGACCGCTGCTTCGAGTTCATCGGCAATGGTGCAAAAGAATGGATTGGTGAGATCTTGGATGATCAAGCCAATGGTATGAAATCGACCCGATCGAAGCGCGCGCGCGGTTTTATTGGGCCGATAGCCGAGTTCTGCTGCTGCTGCGAAAACACGCGCTTCGGTTTCCTTAGAGGCCCATGAATTGGGGCGGCGGTTGAGAATGGTCGAGGCCGTATTGACCGCGACTCCGGCTTTTTCTGCAACGTCTTTGAGTTTGATACGCATGATGATGGATGGAGCTTGGTTAAAAAAATGTCAGCCTATGCCGAGAAAAGTGGGCGAATGCTCAGGTGTTCGTTGGTTTTGTCCGATGCTGCGCAATAGTCGCACAATGTGTTGTTGTTTTTCGGGATCTTGTTTGAGGTCGGCTACCGTGAAGGGAAGTCGGTAGCTCCAGTTTTCATGACCAACGGTTCCCGGTTTGTTAAAGCGATCGACCATGCCAAAAAGATCGGTGATCATCAGTGCCGCATAACGGGAGCGACTGGCAAGGAGCGAATCGATGAGTTTCCACTGAATGGAAAAATCATAGGCGGGTGGGTTGTTGAGATCGATCTCGATGCCTGCGAAATCCGCCATCATTTTGATACTCCATCGCGCAACACGTGCATCTTCCTCGTCGGCCGTTGCTCCGATGGCATCCAAGCGAAACTGCTCCCATAGCGCGGCGATGCTATCGTGATCGTGCGTGGCATACGTCGCGAAGGAGCATTCGGGAAACTGATCGCCGGGAATCACTTCGCCGTTTTCGTGATCCCAGTGAGGAATGCGGAAACCTGCAATGTCGAGCGAGGTGAGGTGCGGTCGTACATAATCGGGCACGCAACCAAGGTCCTCGCCGATCACTTCACTTCCTGCTGCTGCGGCGATGATGGCTCGCAAACGGCGGTCTCCATCATCGCGATTGGCTCGGCGATTCTCCTCTGTCTCATCGTCGCGCCAAGCCCATTGCGGCAATCGCCCCCCCGTGCGCTGTCTTGCGCTGTCGACCTCCATGTCGAGAAATTCAGCATTCCTCGTTGGGCGCCAAGGAAAGGCATACATGCGGTAAAAGCCGAGAATGTGATCGATGCGAAACAAAGGGAAAATTTCGCAGAGTTTGCGGATGCGTTGTTGCCACCATGGGAAACCTTCTTGCTCCATCAAATCCCAGCGATAAAGAGGAATGCCCCAGTTTTGTCCCCAGCGTTGAATGAAGCGATCATGTTTGAACATGGTTTCTGGCGGTGCTCCGCCAAACCATTCTAGGTCAAACATCTCGGGATGAAAGAAGACATCGGCGGAGTGATAGGAAATGCCAATGGGGATGTCGCCCATCAGTTTCACTCCCAGTTGGTCGGCGATTTGTCGCACTTCTCGCCATTGACGGAAGCAAAGCCACTGCACCCATGCATGAAATTGGCATTGTTCGTCGATGATCGAGCCGTGTTGTTCGCGTTGCTGAGCAAAATGCTCACGGGCGTAGCGAGCGGTGCGGTAGGCCGCGGACCATTGGTCCCAGCACTCACTACCATCCGCTTGGTCCATGAACCATCGAAACAAAGCAAAGTCCTCGAGCCATGATGCTTCTGCATGTTGGAAATCTTGGAGTTGCTTTTTTTCAGCAAAAAAATCGCCTGTGAGAAATCGCTGATAGGCCTTTTGCAGAAGTGACCATTTGGCGGCCCGCACTTGAGGATAGTGGACGAGTCGCGCTTGTAGAATTTCTTGTCCGAGTTCTTGCCGGGCTTGATCGAGATCTTGTTGAGTCAGACCAGGAATTTCATCGACTTCCATGGTGAGATACAGCGGCTCGAGTGCGATGGAAGAAATGGCATTGTAGGGGCTATCGTCGGAGCCCGTGTGATTGATCGGGAGCAACTGCAAAAAACCGATTTTGTGTTGAGCCGACCAGCGGATCCAATCGATCATGCCACGAGTGTCACCAATGCCAAGGTCGCCATCCCGTCTTGTGGTAAAGGCGGGCATCAGCAATCCGGTTCTTCGAGTTGGTGATGAACTCATCAAAAAAAATCTTGCCAGCCCATGACAGGCTGGCAAGCGCAATTCATCGTATTGCTACGATTCTGTGGTTAGCGATCGACCCGAGCGGACCCTCCGCCGACGAGTTTTTTCACTTCGTCGAGTGTTGCCATGGAGGTATCTCCTGGTGTCGTCATGGCCAAAGCGCCGTGAGCGGCACCATAATTCACGGCTACTGACGCATCATTGAATTCCATGAAGCCGTAGGCAAGACCACTCGCAAACGAGTCGCCACCGCCGACGCGGTCGAAGATTTCCATCTTCGGACGAGAGATGGATTCGTGAAATTGACCGTCATGCCAGCACACTGCGGCCCAGTCATTGACCGTAGCGGTGTGGACATCGCGGAGCGTGGTGGCGACTACTTGGAAATTGGTGAAATCTTTGACCACTCGTTCAATCATGTTTTTGAAGTGATCGACATTGATACCGGTGATGTGTTCCGATACTCCTTCCACTTCAAAGCCAAGGCAGGCGGTGAAATCCTCTTCATTGCCGATCATGACATCGACGTAGCGAGCGATTTCGCGATTCACTTCTTGGGCCTTCGCTTGACCGCCGATCGACTTCCACAAGCTGGGGCGATAGTTCAGGTCATAGGAAACAATGGTGCCGTATTCTTTGGCTTTTTTGCATGCTTCGAGCACGACCGCGGCGGTCGTTTCGGAGAGTGCCGCGAAAATGCCGCCCGTATGGAACCAGCGAGCGCCATGTTTGCCGAAAACCTCATCCCAGTTGATGTCGCCAGGCTTGATTTGACTTGCGGCGGTATTGCCACGGTCACTCGTGCCCTTGGCGCCGCGTACACCGAAGCCACGTTCGGTGAAATTCAGGCCATTGCGGACATCGCGTCCGATGCCGTCGAATT
The DNA here is from genome assembly GCA_039804425.1 of Verrucomicrobiota bacterium. Classification (GTDB taxonomy): domain Bacteria; phylum Verrucomicrobiota; class Verrucomicrobiia; order Verrucomicrobiales; family Akkermansiaceae; genus UBA956. The sequence goes on along the minus strand of JBDLWB010000111.1, from coordinate 14,547 downwards.
TTTTCCATTGAATGAAACGAGTGTCAACGCCGCCTTGCAGAATGAAATCTTCGATCAAGCGACCCACATCGTTGTCGGCAAAAGCGGTGACGACAGCAGCTCGTTTGCCAAAGCAACGGCGCATGCCGCGCGCAACATTGTATTCTCCACCGCCTTCCCAACATTGGAATTGGCGAGTGGTGCGGACGCGGCCATCACCGGGGTCGAGACGGAGCATGATTTCGCCTAACGAAATGATATCATAGGCACAGGATTCGGCTGGTTTGATGTTAAGGCTCATAGTAGGGAATGGGATCGATTATTCAGCGGAAGGAACGACGCCATTGGCGCAGAAAACGGGGCCGCTGTTGTTCAGGAAGTTGATCAGATTCGTGAGTGCTTTCATTGCCTGACGCGGCACACTTTCATAAGTGCGTGAGCCGACGTGAGCTGTCACGATGCATTTCGGATGGCGCAGCATGGGGTCATCGGCAGCGGGCGGCTCTTGCTCCATCACGTCGGTGGCATAGCCCGCGAGTTGTCCCGCATCGAGAGCGGCCAAGATGGCCTTGGCATCTGCCAATTCTCCGCGTCCCGTATTCACAATCACGGCTCCCTTTGGCAGCTTGGCAAGGCGCTCGGCGTTGATCAAATGCTTGGTGTCCGCAGCCAACTTGGTATGCGGGCTGATGATGTCGCAGGTGGAAAAAATGGAATCGATGGAGTCGTGGCGAATCACACCATATTGCTGGCAAAATTCTTCGGGCCAGAAATTGCCGTAACCATGAACTTCCATGCCGAAGGCTTTGGCGCGGATGATGACTTCTTGGCCGATACGACCCAGACCAATCACACCGATTTTTTTCGCCCACAACTCGTGGCCGGTGAGGCGCAACCATTCACCCTGACGCGTCGCATCGACACTAGGAATCAAGTTTTTTACCAACGCCAACAACAAGCAAAAGGTATGCTCTGCAACAGTCGTGTGATTCACACCGGGCGTAAACATCACCGGGATATTTTTTTCTTTCGTCGCGGCAAGATCGATCTTATCGAGTCCGATGCCGTATTTCGAAATCACTTTCAAGCGAGGACCGCATTTGTCAAGGACCGCACGTGTGATCGCGTCGTCGCCGCAGAGGAAGGCGTCGAAATCACCGGCGAGTTCAAGCATGCGCGATTCCGGTAGTGGGCCGCGTTCACGCACGATCTCAAAGCCTTGAGATTCGAGCAATTGATGGTGGGGTCCAGGAGTGTCCTGGAAACTGCATGTGGTAAGCAATACGCGCATCGACATAATTTGTATGACAGACCGTAAAGGGTATAGACGGGTCGGTCAAGCATAGATTTTGAGGAAAATCACATCCGCAGATGAAAGCGAGAAGTGATGGCGAAGAGGTCGAAGTTTGCTTGCGTAGGCCGCCGATTCTGCTAGCCTATGAGTATGAAAAGAAATGTTTTATTTCTCGGTCTTGTCGCCGTTGCCTTGTCTTCTTGTGTAACGCAAACACCGGAGGCGCGCATTAAAAAGCAAGCTGCGGCATTTCTGGCATTGCCTGCGAAACATCAAGAGCTTGTGCGGAGAGGGGAAATTTGTCGAGGTATGAAACCCGATGCAGTGCGCCTGGCTTGGGGAAATCCTTCGCGGCGGTATTCGGGGACGAAAGAAGGAAAAGACATCGAGCGTTGGGATTATCTTGGCGAACAGCCGGTATTCACCAATCAAATGGGCTTCGGCTACGGCAATCCGTGGATGTGGGGCCCGGGCCGTTGGGGTGGGGCTTGGCAGCCGTTCATGGGGCCTGATGTGACCTACATTCCCTACCAGCGTGCCACCATCACCTTCAAAAATCAGCTTGTCGATTCCTGGGAAAAGCTGCAAGAAAATGCCCGCTAACGATCATGAAAATTGGAATATTTGTCACCTTCGCATCTGCCACCGCTTTGATGTTGAGTTCTTGCACCTCGACCGGTGGGGGGCGATCTTCCGTTTCGGCATACCAAGCGTATGATAGGCCTGCCGCATTGCCGAGCCATGCTGCTGCCGTGAGGGTAAAAATTTCGCTGCGTCACCAGATGGTCTATGTGATGGAAGGATCTCGGCCTCTGTTGATTGCGCCCTGCACTGTCGGCACTTCCCATGCGCCTACTCCACAGGGGAATTTCCGCATTTTTCATAAATCGCAATTCAAGCGCGCGAACAGCCACGGCTACGCGACCAATGGCAAGCAAGTGATCCAAACAACACTTGCGAAAAAGCCGAGAGGCTGGAGCTTTAAGGGCACGCCGATGCCTTATTGGTGTGAGTTTAAGCCGAATTACGGGATTCATACCGGCTGGGTGAAGCCCTATCCCTCCAGTCATGGCTGCATTCGCATGCACGAAAATCTTTCCCCCAAATTTTTCCGATTGGTGCGTGAGGGGACACCCGTTCATATTGCCGCAACTCAGCCAGAAGACGCTACCATCGGCAAAGGCATTGTGCGCCCACCGAACGCGGATCCTTTGCCCGATTACCCCGCATCGATGTATCTCGGGCAAGGCTATTTCTCGCGTCACAAACGTCCGACCTATCAGTGAGGAGAGGGGATGCTGCTTTTTAGCACGCCCACAAAGGGCAAGTTGCGGTAGCGACCGAGGTAGTCGAGGCCATAGCCGACCACGAATTCATCGCCGATGACGAATCCGATGTAATCCGCTTCCACAGCTGCTTCGCGTGGTCGATCTTTGGCCAGCAATACGCCCGTATGCACTGCTGCACAACCTGCGGCCAGCAATCGATCGCTCACCGCCTTCAGCGTGCGTCCTGTGTCGAGGATGTCATCGAGCAAAAGAACGTGACGTCCTTTGACCTCGGGCAGACTATGGTCGAGAAAAGTGACAACGCCACTGCTTTCGGTAGCACCATGATAACTCGCGACGTTCAAGCATTCGATTTCTAGCGGTCGGGGAATGCGTCGCAGCAGATCAGCCGCAAAAACCATGGCTCCTTTGAGCAGAACAATTGCGATCATGGGCCCAGCGGGGAACTCGCGATTGATCGCATCTGCCATAGCATCGAGACGCTTTTCGATGACTTTTTCATCAATCAAAATGCGCTCGACATCGCTCGCTCGTCCTAGCTCATCAGGATTCATCGTTCGATCCGAAAGATGGTTTCACCGGGACGATAGACTTGCAGACGATCACGCGCTTGCACTTCGAGATAAGTCGGATCGTTTTTGATCGCATCGAGCTTGATGCGCAGCGAATCGAGTTGATGAATCGCCAGTTCTTCGCGCATTTCAGCATCCTTCAATTCAGCCAATTTCTTCTCATACGCTTGCTTTTGCGGAAGAAATGACAGGCACACGGTGATCGCAGTGGCAATGGCGATGATAAAAAACAGAAAACGATTGGTGAAACGTACAATCTTCGTCTCCACTTTGATATAGCGCTTGCGCTGATTGCCTCGACTGAACTGATTGACTGCCACCCTGAGCGCTCTTAGCAAGATTTTTGCCTTTTGCCAATCAAAGAATCACAGATCAGGAAAATTTCCTTGGGTCCGCTGAGGCAATCGGTCTATGGTTGCAGCGTCTCAACACGCGAGGTGCGTCGTTCTCTCATGTCAGCTTCATCCCCAGTCATCTTCGTCACGGGCGGTGCCGGCTTCATCGGTTCCCACTGGGTTCGCTATCTGTTGCAGCATACGAACGCTCAAGTCGTCAACCTGGATGCGTTGACCTATGCGGGAAATTTGCAGGGTTGGGGGCCTTGGTTGGAGCACCCGCGGCATCTCTTTTATCACGGTTCCATCGGCGACGCGGAATTGGTGAAAAAAATCATAGAAACCCATCGTCCGCAAGCAGTGGTTCACTTGGCAGCCGAATCCCATGTGGATCGATCGATCGATGGACCGAGCATCTTTGTCGAGACCAATGTGCTGGGAACGACGACATTGTTGCGTGAAGTTGAGTCCTATTGGCGTCAGTTGCCTCAAGAGCAGCGTGATTCATTTCGTTTTCTGCATCTATCGACCGATGAAGTCTTTGGTTCCCTTGGGCCGGAGGAGGCTCCGTTTACCGAGTTGTCGCCCTACGCGCCGCGCTCGCCCTATTCCGCAAGCAAGGCGGCTGCGGATCACATGGTCCGTGCTTGGCAAGACACTTATGGGTTGCCCACCGTGATTGTGCACTGTTCCAACAACTACGGGCCACGACAGTTTCCAGAAAAATTGATTCCGCTTGCCATCGTTCGCATGCTGCATGACGAACCGATTCCGTTGTATGGCGATGGCATGCAAGTGCGCGATTGGGTGCACGTGGAAGACCATTGTCGTGCGCTTGCTTGTTTGTTCGAAAAGGCTCAAGCTGGAGAGCGATATGTCATCGGCAGCGGTCGCGAAATCACCAATCGAGATTTGTTAGAAAAAGTCTGTGCAGTGATGGATGAGCAATCGCCTCATCCGCGTGGTGTGCCCTACGTGTCACTGATGACTCACGTCAATGATCGTCCTGGTCATGACCGACGTTATGCGATCGATGCAGCGTTGATTCGAAAAAATTACGACTGGCAACCGCAAATCCCCATCGAGCAAGGACTACGCGATACCGTGAGCTGGTATTTGGAGAATCGCGAATGGTGGTTGCAGATTTTGCAACAAGGATCTAAAATCACACAGCGTCGCGGAGTGATTCCGTTTCCGCACAGACAACTGTGACAAATCCGCCACGCAGTGAGGCTCGCTGATCTTGCTTTTTGTTGCATGCTGCGTGGCGACGCAAATTCTTATGCGCATTGACATCATTACCGATACCTTCGCACCTGACATCAATGGGGTTGCGATGACACTAGGCCGGCTTAGTTCTGGGCTGATCCGCAATGGTCACCTTGTGACTGTCATCTGCTCGGGTGAGCAAGCCACCAGTTCCACCAGCATTGGCGCGATTCCTCTGCCCGGTTACAAAGAAGTGCGCATTGGATTGCCGGGGCCCTTTAAGTTGCGCAAGAGATGGCGGAAAAAACGTCCTGATGTGATTTACGTTGCCACCGAGAGCCCGCTGGGAGTTTCCGCAGTGACGGTTGCTGCTGCTTTGGGGATTCCTGTGACGACGGGCTTTCATACGAATTTTCACCAATACATGGAGCAATACAAGCTCAAGGCTTTGCAGCCTGCCGCCCTAAGCTATTTGCGTCATATTCACAGTCGCGCGACTGCGACCATGGCGCCGAGCACTGAGGTGATTGACATGCTCAAAAAAGAAGGCATCGAGCACACGCATTTGTTAGGTCGCGGGGTCGATACTCAATTGTTTTCGCCGCTGCGTCGGGATGTTGCCTTGAGAGCTTCATGGAATGCCGCTGCGGATGCTCCTGTATTTTTGATCGTCGGTCGAGTGGCTGCGGAAAAAAACATCCCGCTAGCGATGCGCACTTTTGAACTCCTGCGCACGGCCCATCCTGGGGCAAGATTTGTCGTGGTGGGGGATGGTCCGCTGCGTGAATCATGGCAAGCTCAGCAACCTTGGGTGCACTTTGCAGGAATGCAGCGAGGCGAAGAGTTGGCGCGCTATTATGCATCCGCAGATGTGCTGCTGTTTCCCAGCGAGACAGAGACTTTTGGCAATGTTGTCCTTGAAGGCATGGCGAGTGGTCTCGTGGTGCTCGCCTATCGCTACGCGGCCGCGGCGCAATATGTCGAGCATGAGCGCAATGGCCTAGTCGTTGAAAAAGGCGATGAAGCAGCATGGCTCCAGCAGGCTGCCGCGCTGGTGGATCTCGCGCCGTTTGAGTCATTGCGTCGGGCTGCTGTTGATGCCGTGGCAGAGCTTTCTTGGGATCGAGTGGTCGAGCGCTTTGAGTCGATTCTCGCGGCGAGTGCTCGCACCCGCGAACCCATGCTGGATGATCAAGGCAAGCGACTTCGTCCGCAAAAATTTTCTTGTCGCACGGTGTTCCTCTCCGACGTTCACCTTGGCACGCCGGAAAGCAAGGCGGATGAGTTGGTGGTGTTTTTGAAGCACATTCAATGCGAAACGTTGGTGCTCAATGGCGATATCATCGATGGCTGGGCGTTACGTCGTGGTACGCGTTGGAGCAACAAGCACAGTCGCGTGATTCGCACGATTCTCAAGATCATGGAAAAAGAGCGCACGGATGTCATTTATCTGCGCGGCAATCATGATGATATTCTCGAGCGTTTCCTGCCGCTGACTTTTGGCTCGATTCGGATTGTGAAAGAGTATCTCCACCGCTGTGCTCAAGGTCGTCGATATCTGGTCATTCACGGTGATGGTTTTGATAGCGTGGCGACAAATCATCGATGGTTGGCGATGCTCGGCGCGTTCGGCTATGATAGCTTGCTAGCGATCAATCGCGTTTATAACAAACTTCGCTCGCTATTGGGCCAGGAGTATTATTCCGTTAGCAAGGCCATCAAAAACAAAGTAAAATCAGCGGTTTCATTTGTCGATCAATACGAGTTGCAGTTGCAAAAGCTTGCTCACCAGAGAGATTGTGAAGGCATCATTTGCGGCCATATTCACACTCCTGCGGACAAGCAAGTGGGTGATGTTCATTATCTCAATTCAGGTGATTGGGTGGAGAGTCTCAGTGCGATCATCGAGCATCACGATGGGCGCATGGAGTTGATCTACTATCAGGATTTCATGCATCGAGTGGCACACGCCATGCGAGAGTCGGCGATGGCAGTCGAAGATTGACGAGGGGCCTCGGCCGCGACCATGGGGACGCGGACCATTTTCCACACAATTCGGCATTGCGTCTTCGCTTTCTTGGCATCATTCTTTTGTCATGCGATCGCTATTGATTTTGTTTCTCTTGAGCCTCACCAGCATGGGGCAGTTTTTATCGCTGTCCAAACAAGCGACATCGAAGTCGGAGTTGCTGAGTGAGGTCAAGTCGGTGCAGCCGGGGCAAACATTTTCTGTCGCTTTCGTTTTATCGCATCCTTTGGGTTGGCATTCGTATTATTTGAATCCGGGTGGCATTGAGCTGCCGCCGCAGATTTCATGGCAATTGCCGCCGGGGTTTGTTGCCGGGACGATGCAATGGCCCGTGCCTGAAGTAACGGAGCCTTCGTTTCAAATGGATGCTGCTGCGCCTGAGGTTTCCTATACGTATTCGCACGACAAAGCTTTTTTCCTTGTCGACGTGACTGTGCCGAATGATGAGTCGCTTCTGGGGCAAAGTGTGACGATTGTTGCCGATGCGCAGTGGCAGATTTGTCAGAAATCGTGTAAAAACGAGAAGGCGCAGCGCTCGATTACGCTTCCTGTGGTGGCAAAGAGCGAGGTTGATCCCGCGACTCAGCCAAGATTTGCCGCGGTTCGTGCAGCCCAAGCGCCGGTGGCTTCGTTTGACTTTGAGGCGATACAGGACGGTGAGACGATTCAGTTGCGAGTCGAAGGTGCTCCGCTGCTGAGGGATGTGCATTTCATCGCTGATCAAAATCTCATTACGCCCTTAGCTACGATGAAGGTGCGGCAAGACGGCGACATTCAGGTGGTGGATCTGAAAACTCGTGCCGAATTGTTCAGCGGCGCGGAGACGAGTAAGACGGGTGAGCTCTCGGGATTCCTTCGATACCGCGACGAGCAAGGCGAGCGTGTGGTGCGCGTACCGAACACTCCAATCACCCGTGCGGCTGCTCCAGCACTGCCGTTATCACGATTTTTTCCTGTGATTTTCGGGATGTTTCTCGGTGGTTTGATCCTCAATTTGATGCCCTGTGTGTTTCCTGTGATCGGCATTAAAATTCTCGGATTTGTGCAACAAGCAGGACAGGATCAGCGCAAGATCATGGCTCATGGTTTGATCTTTGCGGCGGGAGTTTTGGTGAGTTTTGCGATCTTGAGCGGGATTCTTTTTGTGGCACGTCAGGCGACGACTGGTGCGGACTTGGGGTGGGGCTATCAGTTGCAAAATCCTTATGTGGTTCTGGGCTTGATGATGCTGATGTTCCTGATGGCGCTCAATCTTTTTGGTGTTTTTGAAATCGGCACCTCGATCACGGGGATCGGTGGGAAGTGGCAGAGTCAGCAAGGTCTCTTGGGCACGTTTTTTTCGGGATTCCTCGCCACGGTCGTCGCCACGCCCTGTTCGGGACCGTTTCTTGGTGCCGCCATCGGCGCGGCGATCGTCCTGCCAGCGTTTCAGTTTTTCCTCGCTTTCGGTTGCATGGCGATCGGTCTTGCCGCGCCCTACCTTGTGCTTTCGATTTTTCCTGATTTGGTCAAATGGCTGCCACGCCCCGGCGCTTGGATGGAGACGATGAAGCAGGGGATGTCATTTTTGCTTTTTGCTACGACCGGATATTTGCTGTGGGTCTATGCGGGGTTGATTGACTTGGATCACTTGTTGCAACCGATCTTCGGTCTTACTGGTGTGGCGATGGCGGCATGGATCTACGGTCGCTGGTGCACCTTGGTGCAATCGGTGCGCACGCGTTGGACTGCGGCGGCGGTTTCTTTCCTTCTTGCTGCAGCCTCGATCACTTATGCGGCCATGATCAAAAAAGGATTGGAATGGGAAACATGGTCCCCACAGCGGGTAGAGCAGCTGCTGGAGCAGAACCGCCCCGTCTATGTCGATTTTACCGCGAAGTGGTGCCTGACTTGTCAGGTGAATAAAAGCCAAGCCTATAGCGAAGAAGTCATCGCTCTGATGAAAGAGCGTGGCATCGTCGCGCTGAAGGCCGATAAAACAAAGCCGAATCCCGAGATCGAAGAGAAACTGGCCGAGCTCGGGCGCACGGCCATTCCCGTCAATGTGCTTTACGTCCCCGGTCGAGAACCCATCATTACGCCTGAAGTGTTGACTTCCTCCTATCTGCTCGATTTGTTTCGCGAAAAGACGACCGCGCCAGCAAAATGATGGTTTCTGCGCTTGCATCTTTGATCTGATTCCTTCGTGATACTTCCTGTTATGAAAAGCACCTTCTGTTTTTTCGCGCTCGCCTGGGTCGCCGCTGTGGTTTCCTGCACTCCCTATCGCCAAGAGAGTGGTAAGCCGATGCCTCCTGAGGCTCCCGGTGCTTCCCTGCCTCCTGCAGCAGGACCAAGCATTCAGACGGAAACTCCGAGCATTACCCCGCAAGGAGGAGTGACGCCGCCCGCGGCGAAGACCGATTACCCTTATGCGGAAAAAACCAGCACCGAGGGCGAGGTGCTGAGCCCTTATGCTCCCTACAATGTCATGGATGTTCGTGGGCTACGCTCGGGGCAGTTGGCGCTCGATCCTTCATGCCAGAAAAAATTCCGCGTCCCCTGAGCTGATGCTGCATGACCACAACGATCTCATTTTCGACGCTCCTGCGTTTGCTCGATGACGACACGCCTGCCGTGCGTGCGATGGTCGCAGAGAAATTGCAGGAGTATGGCGGTGATGTTAGCGAAATGTTGATCGAATGTCCTCAAGCTCTCTCCGATGAAGAAAAAGAGATTCTCTCCGATTTGCTGAAGCCTGCGCGACGGGAAAATTTATTGCTCGATTGGGAAGTGCCGCAACGCGGATGGCGGGTGATGCATGATGATTGGGAGCACCTCGAAAGCTGTTTGCGGCAAATTTCGGATTATCTGCACGATGGCGTCTCGCTCCGTCCGCCCTTGCCCGATCAATTGGACATGCTGGCCGATGAAGCGCGTCCCGTCATTGAGCATGCTGGCATTGATGGCCTGCGGATTTACCTTTTCCAAAGTGGACGACTGCAAGGAAATCACAGCCATTATTTAGACCCGCGCAATAGCGACCTTGCTTGGTGCATCGAAAATGGCGTCTCCAACCCCATCGGACTCGCGCTGATCTTCATTTTGGTCGCTCAGCGATTGGGCTTAGAAGTCGACGGGGTCAATAATCCCGGGCATTTCCTTTGTCGCGTCCATCATGGCGGGCAGCCATTTCTTGTCGACTGCTTTCACCTTGGAGAGCTTCACAGCATTCATCAAATCATGGCCAGCAACAATGTCGCGGATGATCACATTGCGCTGCTCATTGAGGGCGTTGCCACCCCAGGGGAAATCCTTCTCCGCGTGCTCAGAAATCTCCAGCATGCGCTGAAAAAGCAAGGAGAGGAAGAAGATGCTGCGCTGATTCACATGCTGTTTGAGTCGCTCAAGCCCTGATCGCGACTCGCTGGCAGCGCTCTAAATGGTCCAATCGCTCGATGGGCCGTTTTCTGTGTCATGATGCCCCAAAAAATCAAAATGCCCTGTTTGTCCTTAATGAAAAAAATTTGTTCATTTTTTCTTGAACAAAAACCCTGATTTTCTATGATTCTTTCGCTGGAAATGCCACGATTTACCCGTGTCGAAATCCACCCAACCACCAAGTTCTGAACGGAAGGTTTTGCCGCAAATTGCAGCATGCGACCAAGGGCGGTAGCGCGCAGAAAAATCTAAAGTGTGTTGCCGCGCATGCCTGCACTCCCTCAAACAGACTTTCTCATCGTCGGCGCCGGCTTTTCTGGCCTGGTCGCAGCAGAGCGATTGAGCGCCGCTGGCTTCTCTTGTGTGGTCACAGATCGGCGATCTCATCTCGGCGGAAATGCCTATGACTGTGTCGATGAAGCAGGTGTCTTGATTCATCCTTATGGTCCGCATTATTTTCGCACCAATGCGCAACGCATTGTCAATTATCTCTCTCGATTTACCGAATGGCATGAGGTTTCTTACGAAATCAAAAGTTTCACCCACGGCCGATATTGGAGCTTTCCCATCAATCTGAATACCTTTGAAGAATGGCTCGGTCGTCCGGCATCGGAGGAGGAATGGTCGAGTTATCTCGCCACTCACAAGGTCGATATCGAGCATCCTCAAAATTCGGAAGATGTGATCATCAGCCAAGTCGGATGGGATTTTTATCGGCGGTTTTTTGAACCTTACACACTCAAACAATGGAAGCGTCATCCACGCGAGTTGCAAGCTTCCGTCTGTGGTCGCATTCCGATTCGCATCAATCGTGACAATCGCTATCTGACGGAATCTTTTCAAGCCATGCCTGCGGCGGGCTACACGGCGATGTTTCAAAAAATGATCGCAGATTCGCCGCGGATCACTTTGCGATTGTCCTCCGATTTCCAGTCAGAAAAAAATCAGTGGCAGTATCGACATTTGATTTTCACCGGCCCCATCGATGAATACTACCAACACTGTTACGGCTCTTTGCCCTATCGCTCGTTGCGCTTTGAATTTGAGAGCTACCGCGGTCAGGATTTAGCGTGCCGCCAAGAGATCTCAGGGAAAAAAGGATTCTGGCAACCGACCGTTCAGGTCAATTATCCAGATCTCGATGTTCCCTACACGCGCACCGTGGAAATCAAACATGCGACAGGGCAAAACATTGATGCGACGACTGTCGTTCGCGAGTATCCCGATGACTGGACGCCCGGCAAGGAGCCTTTTTATCCCGTGCCGACTGATGCCACCGCACAACTCTACCAACGCTATCAGCAACTTGCTCAACAAGAAGCTCATGTGAGCTTCATCGGTCGGCTTGGCACCTATCGATACTACAACATGGATCAAGTCATTGGCATGGCTCTTACGGAGGCCGAAAAGCTCATCGCGCGTTATTCTTCTCCCGACTCTTTTTCCTCATGAATCAAAAAACTGCTGTAGTAACTGGTGGCGCGGGCTTTGTGCCATCGCATCTCATCGATCTTCTCTTAGCGGAAGGCTTGCGCGTGATTGCGCTTGATAATTTTGTCACAGGGCATGCCCGCAATCTTGAGCATTTGGCGGATCATCCCCATTTCACCTTTCGTCAGCACGATGTGTCAGAGCCATACGAGATCGACGGTCCTGTCGATTATGTTTTTCACATGGCCTCTCCGGCGAGTCCGATTGATTATGTGCAAATCCCGATTGAAACGCTCAAAGCGGGATCCTATGCCACACATCATGCGCTAGATCTCGCGTGGAAGAAAAAAGCCAGTTTTCTGGTGGCCTCGACGTCGGAAGTTTATGGCGACCCCGAGGTGCATCCGCAGCAAGAAAGCTATTGGGGCAATGTCAATTCGATCGGTGTTCGCAGCTGCTATGATGAGGCGAAGCGCTATGCAGAAGCGGCAACGATGGCCTATCATCGGGCTCATGGCGTCGACACCAAAATTGTGCGAATCTTTAACACCTATGGTCCTCGCATGCGACTCGACGATGGCCGAGTCGTGCCCGCTTTCATTGGGCAGGCCTTACGCGGTGAACCCATGACAGTTTTTGGCGATGGTTCGCAGACTCGCTCTTTTTGCTATGTATCTGATCTGGTAGCGGGCATTTGGAAATTGGCGCAGAGTGATTATCATCTGCCCGTCAATTGCGGCAATCCTCATGAAATGACCATCATGCAGTTTGCAGAAGCCGTGTCCCGTCATTTCGGCATTCCTCTGGTTCTCGATCAAAAACCCCTGCCTCCCGATGATCCGAAGGTGCGTCGTCCCGACATCACACTCGCCAAACAAGTCCTCAACTGGGAACCCGTAGTGAAATTCGAAGACGGCATCCGTCAAACCATCGAATACTTCCGCAGCGTCGTTGGATAAACTCCTCACCGCCAAGCGCGGTCTGAAAAGTTCTTAGTTCTTAGTTTGACTGACAATAGTGAGGTATGAAAATAGAAAAATTGGAAGACATCGAAGCTTCCCGCGGCATGCCACAATGGCGAGCCGCTCAGCGGGCGATGCCCATTGCGACAAAAATAGAACTGATTGGGCGCTTCATCAGAGAAACACGCAAACTCGAATCCATTAAAAAAACATGCATGAAGTCTGTGACATCTTGGAGCAACTCGTCCGCGAAGGCACCTTGATCCGATACGCCATTGGTGGTGCAACAGCTGCCGGTTTTCATGGCGAACCATTGGCTACCCGAGACGTCGATGTCTTCATTTTCATGGATGCCCCTCCCAGCCAATTGCTCATTTCTTTGGAGCCAGTTTTTGCCCGACTCCGCGCGTTAGGATACGATGAATTCGAGGAAGAGGGGATTTTGATCAACGGGATCCCCATCCAATTTCTCCATGCGTCACCTGGGCTCGAATCAGAAGCGGTGGAAGCTGCGACAGTGATCGAGTGGGATCAACACCGAATGCGAGTGATGACGCCCGAGCATCTTGCCGCCATCGCGCTGACTGTGGGGCGGCCAAAAGATCGTGCACGTTTGGTCTACCTTGTGGAGCTGCCTATCTTTGATCGTGATTTTTTCCATGCAATTCTCATGCGTCATCAACTCATGAGCCGTTGGCAAGAATGGGCTCTCGCACTGGGTCTCTTGTCAGAGGGCTGATTCATCATCAGGACCAGAAAGCGCAACTCCGTAAAAATCACTAGTTCTTAGTTCTTAGTTCTTAGTTGGACGTTGAAAGTTGAAAGTTGAAAGTTGAAAGTTGAAAGTTGAAAGTTGAAAGTTGAAAGTTCGACGTTCTCTTCTTCCTTTCAAAGTTCTTGGTTCTTAGTTCGAAATCGAAATCGAAATCGAAATCGAAATCGAAATCGAAATCGAAATCGAATCCTACTTCGCTCGTTGAGCTACGAAGGACAAGAATCGAAATCGAAAGTTGCCTTTCCCACTGATCACTCTTCCTTTCCGATTCATCGAATGCGTCATCCTCTTGACATCAATCGTTTGCACACATTCATGGCGGCTATGGCTCAGCACACGAAGGGGGTAGGCTGCATTTACTTCACGGGAGGTGCTACTGCGCTTTTGCACGGATGGAGGCCCATGACCGTTGATGTGGACATGAAGGCCGACCCAGAACCAGCGGGTTATTTTGAGGCGATTGCTACATTAAAAGACGCACTTTCCCTAAATGTTGAGCTGGCGAGTCCTTCTGACTTCATTCCAGAGCTTCCTGAATGGCGAGAGAGATGTCTTTTTATTGCCCGTCATGGTCAAATTGATTTTTATCATTACGATCCTTACAGCCAAGCACTATCGAAACTAGAACGTGGGCATTCTCGTGATCTTGCCGATGTGGAAGCCATGCTCAGAGATCGACTGATTGATCAAAAGCGTCTGTTGGATTTTTTTACCCAAATTGAGCCCAATCTGATCCGTTACCCAGCACTCGATCCCCAGAGTTTTCGTGAAACGGTAGAGACCTTCTGCCATAGTGAGTTATGAATTTGATAGAGCCATCCATTCTCGCAGACCTGCCTGGTTTTCGCCTGATTCGTGAAGGCTTGGAAGATTATCGAGAAAATCGTCACACCATCGCTTCTTGCCTCGTACGCATGGCTCGGCGGCGCTTAGTAAAAGCTGGCCTCATGATGCCATCGCAACGGCACGATATCGATGCGGAACTAGATCTTTACCAGCTTCTCTCTCATCACGGCAACCAAGCCCACAGCAAATACAACTCACTGCTCCGTGAACTTCTGAGTTTCGAGCACGCCCTTGACCATCGACTCAAGTCCTTAAGATAAAAATCAAAAACCGGAAAAGCTCATCTTCTGGTCGTGGAAAGTTCTTAGTTCTTAGTTCTTAGTTCTTAGTTCTTAGTTCGAAATCGAAATCGAAATCGAAATCGAATCCTACTTCGCTCGTTGAGCTACGAAGGACAAGAATCGAA
>JBDLWB010000110.1:0-14447 GCA_039804425.1 Verrucomicrobiota bacterium | reverse complement strand
TTGTTCCTGTCACCATGACCGCACTCTCGGCAGGCATCGCTCTCCTTCCCTTCGTGATCGCCATGGGTGAACCCGGCAAGGAAATCCTCAGCCCCGTCGCCATTTGCATCGTCGGCGGCCTAGTCAGCTCTACCTTGCTGGATTTCGCCGTAACCCCCGCCGTATTCCGCTTGTTCGGCAAAAAAGCTGCAGAAAAATCCATCGCTCTCCACGCACCCGCAACTCATTAACTTCCATCCATCTCCTCACCCAAAACCAACAACAAACATGAAATACACAACCCTACTCGCAACCACCATCCTATCGCTATCCGCCATGACTATGGCTTACTCCGCCGATGATCATGATCACGATCATGAAAAACATGTCCATGAGGAAAACGTCACGAAAGGCCCTAACGGCGGTCATGTGATTCATTCCAAAGCAGGCTTTTCGTTTGAAGTCACGGTCGACAAAGAACGCAAAGCTCACGTCGTATTTATCGATTCATCAAACAAACCCATCGCCGCAGGAGAAGCCACCATCACAGGCATCGCCGGCGAACGATCTGCTCCAACGAAACTCACTTTCGCAAAGGGCTCCGACATGAACGTTCTCGTCTCCGACGTCGCCCTCCCCGCTGGCGACCACGTGCCGATGATTCTCATGATCAAACCCACCCCCACCGCCAAAGCCTCTGTCGAGCGCTTCGAATTGCACCTGCACTAATCCCACTGGGAGGGGCGACGTCACGTCGCCTCTCACTTTGCCAGTTCTTGCAACAAATGCTGGTTCAACAAAATCCCCGCTTCAAAATTCGCGACGGGAAAGTTTTCATTCGGAGCATGAATTTGACAATCGGGTAAAGCCAAACCTAACAACAACGTATCCGCGCCAAGAATTTCTCGGAAGGCCTGAATGATGGGAATGCTGCCCCCCTCGCGAATCAACACAGGCTCGCGTCCAAAGGCTTTTTGCAAAGCGCGCTGCGCCGCTTGACCATACGTCGAATGCGGATCGGCATGGTAGGGCTTACCATCGTGTCCGAGCTCTACCTCGATGCTCACGCCAGGCGGGCAATGCTTTTCCAAGTGACGCTGCACTTTTACCAAGATGTCCTGCGGATCTTGGTTTGGCACCAAGCGAAAGGAAAATTTCGCGAAAGCCTCAGCGGGCAACACGGTCTTGGAACCTTCTCCCTGATAACCACTGCCCATCCCATTCACTTCCGCGGTGGGACGTGCCCACACTCTCTCAGCCGCACTATAGCCTGCCTCACCAAAGGTTGATGGCGCTCCCGTGACTGCCCGAAAATCCTCGTCAGCGACGCCTGGAATGTTACGCCACATCTCCCGCTCCCATTCTTGCAAGGGCGCGACGTCATCATAAAATCCTTCGATCGCTACGCGCCCCTCGTCATCATGCAAACTCGCGACCAAACGTGCCAATGCCGTCGCAGGATTCGCGACCGCTCCCCCATAGACCCCCGAGTGCAAGTCACCCTTCGGACCACGCACCGTCACTTCCACACAGGCGATGCCCCGCAAACCATAACCCATGGTCGGCACTCCAGGCCCTACCATGCCCGTGTCAGAAACCGCAATCACATCGCAACGCAACTCTTCTGCATGCTCACGCAAAAATGGCGCAAGATGCGGACTGCCAATTTCTTCTTCCCCCTCAAACAAAAAAATCAAATTCACGGGCAAGTCCCCATGCTCTCGCAAGGTTTTTTCCACACCTAACACATGCGCCAACATCTGCCCTTTATTATCGGTCGCACCTCGACCCCAAATTTTCCCCTCACGGATCTCCGGCTCAAAAGGCGGGCTGTCCCACAAAGAAACGGGATCCACCGGTTGCACGTCGTAATGACCATAAATCATCACCGTCCGACGATCCGCACGATGCTGATTCCGCGCTACTACAATCGGATGTCGCGCCGTCTCATGCAACTCCACCATGAACCCCATCTTGCCTAACTTCGCCACCAACCACTGAGCACACGCTCTCACATCTCCCGCATGCGCAGAATCCGTGGAAATGCTCGGAAATCGCAAAAATTCATATAGCGCCTGTAACTCAGTTGTCATGCCTCTAGCTCTACTCCGCCTCGGTCGTCACGCAAGTTTTTTCCCTTTTTCGCAAAACATCCCCAGGGAACGACGCGTGACAACAAATAAATACCTACTGGTCGGTTGTAATGAAAAATTTTCTTGAAAAGATCCACGCATCGCTTCACTCTTTCAATGTGTGCGACAACTTTGTCGCATGCACCCATTCATGAAAGTCGTCAGACAGAAAAAGTGGGGTTTTCATAGGTAACTGACTGCCGGAGCAGGGGTGCTCCGGCAGTTTTTTTCCTAGCCATGTCTTCCCTTCACTAACGATCCGTTGCTTGCTTAGCATTCGCCTCGCCGGCTCGATGGAGGATTTGCGAGATTCTTGGAATTTCGGAACAAGATCTGCTCTAACAATCGAAGCATCTTATGATCCGCCCGCTGATCCTTCTCGCATTCTGGATCTGTTTGTTCATGAGCCACATTTGCTCTGCACAAGCACAGGAATTTGGATTTCTCAATCTCGTCAACATGGTGCCCACCCATCCTCCTTGTGAAGTGATGATCGATGACAAAGAGCTCATGCCCGGAGGCCTGAAAGCTTGTCATGCAACGGGCTGGTTCATTGTGCCTCAGGGCAGCTATCGCATGACACTAAAAATCAAGGGCATGGAAAACGCGAAGGGCGCGATCACCATAGCCCCTCATACCAGCACTCTCTGCGTGATTTTCTTGCAGCAACTCGGCCATCATACCGATCCGAATGGCAAACCCATCCCGCCGAAAATCCGCATCAAACGCTTGCAAGCACATAAAACATCCCGTGGTCGCACACTGGATATTGTGTCTCTTTGCCCTGAACGGGAGACCTTCCACATTGGCGGCAAGCCTTTTGCACTGAAACCTTTTGATCACGCAGCAGTCCCCGAATGGTCAGGTGCGGCTTGGCATGTGGAACACCACCAAAAATCTCTCGGACAATGCCACGGCGGCGAGGAAAAAGGTCACTACACTCTGCTCCTCGCCAGCAATCACTCCGGGGCTTACGCTGCCCTCATGTTGCGCACGGACCCACAGGAGCTTCCTCCTTGGATGTTAGAAAAAAAGCCCTAACTCATTTTTCTAACCCCTTCATCATCACAATCACACCTCCCAAAAACGGCAGTGCCGCAAGAATCCAACCCGTGCTGCCTAGAGGATGCAGGAACCAGGCTAAGACCAATCCCGCCGTCATCAACACCACGCCCTCGATGCCGGCGCGACGTTGTTTTCGCTGACCTTCCGATGGCTTGGGCGCCAAACCCATCTGCATTTCTCGCCTCATCCGATTTGCCGCCGCAATCTGCTGAGGGCTCGGCGCTTCGATCTCGATTTTCGGCCTGCTAGAAGATGCTTCCTTTTTCATACACGGAATTTGTACGTTTTCTGCAAGAGATGCCAACCGAATTTTGTTCTGCTGCCGACTTCATTTCTGGAAAAAAATCGGCACTTGTTCCCACTCGAATTCGTAACTCCCAAACACCTTGGTCAAACGCGCTCTCTCTTCAGGCGCAAATGGCGCCGTCGTAAACAGGGGCAATATCGGCCGACCCGACACGTCGCTGCGATAACTCACTCCCTGTTCTTCTACCTGCAACAAAAAACCCACATGCCCACCAGGCCTTTCGCCTAAGGCAATTTGCACGTCGATCTCTTGCCCCTCTCGCAGTGACATCCAATCGCCATACACCAATCGCACTTGATGAAAGGGGCTCCGATGTTGCCCCGTCGGTTCTGTCGGCTCCCAACCATTCGCCACCGCCGGTTGAATGTCACTCCATGAGCCCACGAGGCGCACTTTGCCATCCACCAACACCACAAGATAATCATCCCCCAATCCCGATAAACGATATTTTCCCGTCTTGGGCACTTTGACACGCCCCCGATAGTGCGCGACCCAACCTGAGGGCTGCATCTGATCTTTCGCCCCAAAATAACTGGGGCCCTCTGCCGCTGCGGAAAACGGAATCGCCAAATGCGTCAAATACAACGAGTTCGGCGCTTCGAAGTGTCGTCTCAAAGCAGCATCAGAATAACGCGAACGTTGCAGCCGCAGTACTCGCTCGATGAATTCTTGCGGATTCCCCAAATCGTAGGCGATCGGCTTGCCTCGCGGCGTTTGCTTGAAGTCGTAAAGACTTCCTTTCAGTCCACCCGATGCCTGATTCGACGAACCAAATCCACCACTGCCAGCCGTAGCGCCTTCTCCAAAACCAGCGATCCCTTCTGCAAAATCCTCGCCGGCACCAAAATCTACAGTTGGCTCTGAAACTGGTTCATCCATCTGCGGAATGGCCAAGGATTGAGTCGTCGCGGCCGTAATCACCCTCGTTCGCGCCGATGGCGGAGCAGACGGCTTTTGCTGCTGTCGCGGGGTCGGCTTGACCTGATCGATCTGTTGTTCTTGCACGACGGGAGGGGTGTAACTCACCAATACGGGCACCTCCTGAATCGTTGGCGCAATCAAGATGATGGCTAACAACAGTCCCATCAAGAGGATCACCAAAAAGGCAATGATGATGGAAGTGATCGTCGATTGACGTTGCATCGCAGCAAGTTTCGCTGCGGCTTCGGGACTCAGTTGTGCGTGCAGACTCATGACATCGTAGGGTTGTGATGGAAGGAAGAACGCCATTCACTCACCAGGCACAGCGCCTGTCGGAACTTACGCTCTTCCTAGCTACAACGACCCTACACGCCGATTCTTAGAACTTTCTTTTCGCGCACTACTGCGGCGATTTTTCGAGCACATCCGGGGCAGACGGCTGATCCAGTGGCGGTGCGGGAGGCTCAGCAACAGGCGTTGCTTCTCCACCCCGGATCACCACAGGCCGTGGACCACTCGCCGCAGGGGGCGCGGCTTTTTGCCTCTGCTCTGCACCATCTTCCAATTTCTCTAACAAGTTGGGTTCGCGCAATTGACCACTCAAATCGACTTCTTCCGGCGGTGCCTCGGGCGTCTCCACCACTTCTGTCACCGCAGGAGGCCCCACTGGCGATGGAGGCTTGGCCTGTTGGCTCACTTCCTCACGCGCACAGGATGCACCCAGCACCGCTAGGGTCATCGCTACCATGGTTGTCATCCGCATGCGCTCAGTCTTAGCGGTTGCACTTTTTTTGAAAAGCAAGAAATCCATTTCTCTGCTCGCTAATTCCTTGAGAAAACGCAGGCTTTAGGGCAAGTTGCACGCGACCATGAACTCGATCACGGCCACACCAGGATATGGCAACGAGCGGCAGCTTTGGCTGCTATCGCTCGCCATGGCCTGTGTCATGGTCGCCATCATGCTCTGGATCGTCGGCATTTGCCTACGAAATACCCACCTCACCACGACTCCTCGCGCTCTACCGATCCGCGATGATTCGATGGTGATCGCGATCGCGCCATTGCCCCCAACACCTGCGCCCACGACACCTGCAGAACCGGACAAAAAGGCTCCCAAACGCTTTGCTCGCACCAGCCCCGATCAAGCCACTTCCACGCCCCCAGCGAATCCGGACTTCATCGGCGATCGCGATACCATTGCCACCAGTGACACCCTGCCCGCCGAAGGCGCCCCCGCCATGCCCAGCCAAGCAGGCCGCGACCCCCGCCGACCCGATGACATCGAGACGACCGAAAGCGTGGTCCAAGATGGCAGCTTGGAACATGACCAAATCGCCAGCCCCTCCACGACACCCGCGACCAGCACCGCACGTCCGACGGAGCAAGTCGCGGAAGTCATGAAAAATCCGCCCGCTCCGAGCCCTCCGGATGCCATCAAGGAACCAACACCTCCACAGGATTCTCCCTCGGAAATCACCGAGACCGCAGCGAAAAAAATCCCCGCTACCGATGTCCCAACCTTGCCCGGCGATCAAAATGTCGAACGCCCCATGACAGAAGAAGGCCTCAAACCGCAAAAGGCCGAGAACCCGCCTGATGTCGCCAACACCCCGCCAGCCCCCCCCACCGAGTCACTTCCCAAACCCACACCTCCCGCCAAACCGCAAACGCCAAAAGAGCCGGGTTTCCGAGGCAATCAATCGAAAACAAAAATCACTGGTTCCATCAAACGCCAAGGCCGCTCGGCGCTGAATGTCGCTAATACTGCCATGGGCCGCTATCACAGCATTCTCAGCCGTGCCGTGGAAGCGGAATGGCATCGCAATTGCGCCAAATATCGCGATTTCATTACCCCAGGAATTCTCACCATCCGCTTTGTGATCGACCCTAATGGCTCGGTCCGCTCAGTCAATGTCGTGGAAATGATCGATGCCGGAGAGGTCCAAAAGGGCTTTACTCTCAATTCCATCCGACAAGCCAAAATCCCGCCCATCCCCGCCGATCTCAAGGCGGAACTCGAAGATGATCCGATTGAAATTACCTACAACTTCTACTTCTAATATGCACCCGCTCACCATCCTCGCTCAAGAACCGCAGGCTCCTGCCTCTGCGCTCCAAACCGCCGTCGAATATTTCGCCGCTGGCGGCTTTTTCATGTATCCCCTACTCGCCTCTCTGATCGTAGGCCTGACCGTGATTGCGTTCAAATTCCTCACACTGCGCCGCAGCTTGATCATTCCGCGCGACCTCGCCCAGCAAGTGGATGCTTTTGAATCTCACATCCATGCTGGCACGGAAAAAGCGCTGCTCGATCAATTTGCACACGGCAAAACCACCCTTGCTCGTCTCGCGTCCGTCGCCGTCAACCATCGCGGAAAATCTCAAGTGGATATCAACGATGCGGTCCAAACCACCGCACGTCACGAAGTGCTGCAACTTAGCTCTGGCATGACGGCCCTCGATGTTGTGATCATTGTCGCCCCTCTTCTCGGGCTACTCGGCACCGCCAGCGGACTCTCGTTTCTCTTCCAAGAAATGGGACGCTCCGGCGACATGAGCGACGCCCAACGCATTGCTCAAGGCATCGCCGTCGCGCTGAATACCACCGTCTTTGGTCTCGCCATCACCGTTCCTTGCGTGATGGCTCAAAGTTTCTTCAATCGTAAAATTGAAAGCTACACGACGGAACTAGAAATGACCCTCAGCAAGCTGGTCACCGTATGCCAAAAGACACAAAATCCCGCAGCCTAATCTCTGATCATGCAATTCGCCCGACCAGCTAAAAAAAATTCCGGCGTGCCCATCGTGCCGATGATCGATATCCTTTTCATCTTGCTGATCTTTTTCATCGTCTCAACCAATTTCAAACGGCCACGCCATCAGATGGAAATCACGCTGCCGACCGCGAATGATCTTCCCACGAAAACAGTCATGGCAGAAATGTCCGTGCTCGCCATCGACGCCAGTGGCCAAGTTGCGCTGGAAGGTGCGACTGTTCCAGAAGGACTTCTGACGTCGTATCTCGAAGCATGGCGCAAGGTGAATCCGAACCGCGATCTCGAAGTCGAGGCGGATGAAAAAGCCCCCTTCGGCAAACTTGTCGAGATCTGGGGCGCGCTCCGCAAACTCGGCATCAAAGTCTTACCCACACGAGCTAAGGTCTCGACTCCCAATCCCTAATTTTTTCCACGTTATGTTACTCGAAATCGTCCAAGTCGGTCACCCTGTCCTCCGCGAAAAATGCGCAGATGTGGGTGAGATCTCCGCAGAAATTGCCACTCTTGCGGAAAATATGTTAGAGACCATGTATCACGCACACGGCGTTGGACTGGCAGCACCTCAGGTTGGCATCGCGCTGCGCATGGCAGTCATTGATGTCTCGCACGATCCTCATTGCATCAGCTTTCTCACCATCGATGGCGAAGAGGTGGAGATGACCGAGCACATGCCCATGGTTATCATCAATCCTGAGCTGGAGCTCGATGGCCCGCGCTCGGTGGAAACGGAAGGCTGCCTCAGCATCCGCGGCGTTCGCGCACCAGTCAATCGCCCGTCCGTCATTCGCTGTCGCTTCACACAGCTCGATGGCTCAGAGGTCGTCGTGGAAACCGATGGACTTCTCGCACGTGCCTTTCAGCATGAAATTGATCACCTCAATGGCATTTTGTTTCTCGATCGCATCTCCCCTGCGGCGAAAATGGCGATTCGCAAACAACTCAAAGCCATTGGCACCACCACCAGTGACTTCCCACCTGTAACGAACTGAAACTCGATGCCTCATGGCTATTTTCTTGCCAAATCAGCCATGCTTTCGTAGGGTCCTGAGTCGATTCTACGCTTGGCTCACGCGCAGATCTCAGCCCGAACTCTCCGCAATGAATCCTAATTCGGAACCATTTCATTCACCCACTGCGCTTTCTCCTGAGGCCACGGTGAGCCCTTTTGCCTCTCACAACCCTTTTTCTGAACCGCCCCTAGTGCCGCAATCGCCTTTTGCGAGCATTCCCCCATCTCGCGGAGAATCCTCTTTCCTCACGGAAATGCCGACAACGCCCTACCCCCCTGGGCCCGCTCAACCCTTTCCTTCTGGAGCGGACTCCGCTGCCCCCTTTGGCTTTGATCCACTTCCTTCTCCCCAATCGTCGCCTTTTTCTTCTGCCTCTCCCGTTCCTGAACCATCTCTTGCTTCTCGCTCTCGCCAGCCAGCGTCTTTACCGCCGTTGTTTGCCTCCATGGAGCCTTCCCCAAGGCCTCAATCTACGACAGAAAATGACGCCAGCGCCTATCAACAACTGGAATTGCGAGCCATTTTTGGCGTGGATCGCGAAATGAATGCCGAGGAAATTTTGCAACGAACTCGCTGTCTGCCCGGCATTCGGCATGTTGCGCACATTCCGCATCGAGAAATGGCAGCGCTCGATTCATTCAAAAAATCGCTTCGCGATCTCGGCTTTCATGCCGATTTTATGCGCTTATCGCATCGACATTCTTCGATTGATTTTTTCCGCCACGGGCACACGACTCTTGCTGTGCAAGTTGACGGATCCTTCGCCCCAGGCATCCGCGAATCTCTCATGATCATTGCACGGGAACTCGAAAAACTCGCGAAGTCATCCCACGTCGACATCACCACGCGCGTCTGATCGATGGTTCTCTTGATGATCGCGTGACGACATCATTTTTCTCATGACCAATCACAACCGATCGTTGACCCGTGTGCATGTCTGATGCATGTTGGGGCGTGTCGAGCCAAGTCCATGCTATGCCTCATCACTGGAAAGACTTCTCCCCTTGGGAGATGGCTCAGCGATTTTGCCAACGTGAAGGATTTTTGTTTTTTGATACTGCAGGCCATACCCCCAGCAATGCAGGTCCAGCCATTTCTCTGATCACGGCTCAACCCGTGTTTGTTTTGAAGGGAAATCTTCATCATCCCGAAGATCGACAACGCCTCCGTCGCGCCTGGCAAGAACACCAAGCACCCAGCCTCGATGCAGGCTTTCCCCTAGGCGGACTTTTCGGCAGCATCGATTATGATGGCTCTTTTACCTTCGGCCACTATCCTCATCTGCTCGTCTATCAGCATGAGTCAGGCCATTGGACGGAAATCGGCCCTATGACCCCATGGATGCACGAGCCCAGCGCTCTCGCCCCTTGTGAGGTCGGCGCCTTTCTCCCGCAAATGCCTCGCGAGCATTTTCTCCATGGCGTGGAACGCATTCGCGAATGGATTGCGGCAGGCGACATTTACCAAGTCAATCTCACCCAACAATTCACCGCACCCTGCTCGAGTCACGGCTCACTCGCCGCTCTGTATCAATGCTTGCGCGACCGCTCTCCTGCCCCCATGGCGGCATGGATGCGCCTCGGTCACCGCGAGATCCTCAGCTCGTCACCGGAAACTTTTTTGCGCATCAGCGGACGACATGTGGAAACAAGACCCATCAAGGGCACACGTCCCCGCTTTGCCGATGCCGATGAAGATCGTCGATCCGCTTATGAACTCCAAACTTCTTCGAAGGAAATTGCGGAACTCGTTATGATTACTGACCTGCTGCGCAATGACATCGGTCAGGTCTGCGATTTTGGCAGTGTCCGCGTCGATGAAATGCTGCAGCTCGAAACCCTCGAACAAGTTTTTCACCTCGTCTCGACCGTCCGCGGAGAACTCCGCGAGAACCTCGATGCCATCGACCTACTCGCCGCTTCTTTTCCCGGTGGCAGCATTACCGGTGCACCGAAAAAACGTGCCTGTGAGATCATCGCTGAACTGGAATCCGTTCCACGTGGCCTCTACTGCGGTGCCATCGGCTATCTCGGTTATAACCAAGAATGCCAATTCAATATCGCCATCCGCACTCTCGTCCGCGAAAACCAACAACTTCATTACCACGTCGGAGCCGGCATTGTTGCGGACTCCATCGCTGAAATGGAGTATGAGGAAACACTTCATAAAGCGCGGGGAATGCAGCTTGCTGTCGACGATTGGCGCAGTTTTGTTCAAAAAGAATTGAACAAAACCAGCCCTCTGATACGATAACGATATGCCATCCATGCCCAAAGACACTCTTGCCTCCGCTGAGATCAGCGCGCTCGATCGTCAGTTGATCGATGTATTTGTCGATGGCGTCAAGGTCATTGGATTGCCCAAATCGCTTGGTGAAATCTACGGCTTGCTTTTCATTTCTCCCGAGCCCTTGTCGCTCGATGATGTCGCACAAAAACTCGGACTCAGCAAAGGCTCCGCCAGTCAAGGGCTGCGCATGTTACGCGCACTCGGCGCGGTCAAAGATGCCACGAGCCACGCCGGACGCCGGACGCTCTACATTCCCGATGTCGACCTCAAACGGCTTGTTGGAGGCTTTATCCGAGAACAAGTCCGGCCCCATCTTGAAAGCGGTAAAACCAAGGTCGGCAAAATTCTCAAAAACACAGCAGATATCGACGATCCAGAACTCAAAAAATTTTACCGCGCGCGCATCCACAGGCTCGATTCGTGGATGGCTCGCGGGCGCGTCGTTCTTCCTCTCATCCAACGCATGCTCGGTGAATGACCATGAATGATCACGCTCAATGGTATGTCGTGCGCACTCAGACCAAGCGCGAAAAAATCGCAGCCGGTTATCTGCGCGCGCTGGATGATATCGAAGTCTTCTGCCCTGTCATCCGCTACCGTAAGGCGACCCGACGCGGCAAGGTTTGGTGGGAAGAAGCTCTTTTCCCCAGCTACTTGCTAGCACGCTTTGATCTCGATGCCATGCAACAGACCGTCGCCTACACCCAAGGCGTGCGCGGCTTTGTCAAATTCGGGAGCATCATTCCCCCTGTGCCCCTGTGGTTTATCGAAGAATTGCAAAAAACTTGGGATCGCGAAGCGAATGACGAGACTTTGCTGATCCCACCTTCGATTCAAATTGGCGATGAAGTCGAACTCGCCCACGGTCCACTCCAAGGCCTCAAAGGCTCCATCATCGAGGTGTTGCCTAGCAATGAACGAGTCAAAGTTCTGCTCGATTTCCTTGGACAACCACAAATGGTGGATGTCGATCTATTTTCGCTCCTTCTCCCACGTAGACCCAGTCCCACGATGGATTGATCGCTCGGCTTTTCACAATTCCTGTATTGGCTCTTGCCTCTCTGCATCGGCCAGATCTTCGCTTTCTCGCTCTACTGGTCGAATCGCTTCCTCATAGCGCGCCAAAGGTGAAACCAAATTCGCCGGCAGCGGAAATTGCTTTTCATAAATGTGCGGTGCGAGCTGATTGGCACGCGCATACGCATCTTTGACCATCTCCATTTTGGCATCGATGTTGTCGATGAAATGCAACGCAAAGGCCTCGGGTGTGCGCGGCAATGTGGGCGAGCCAAATTCATACTGCCCATGATGACTTGCGATCAAATGCAGCAAATGCAATCGCACATCCTCGGAATGGGGCTCTAACGCCAACCAAGCACGACTCTCTTCACACTCGAGCATCTCACGCCAAATCGCATTGACCACCTCAATCCCTATGGGAATATGCCCCAACATCTCACCACGCATGTTGTAAGCCTGTGAGAACCCCTCGCGCGGATAGGAATTTTCCCACAACTTGCCGCAATCATGAAATAACACTCCTGTGATCAACAGATCCCGATTCCAATCGCGATAGACTCCGCACAAAGCCTCAGCGGACCGCATCATCTGCGCCACGTGCTCAACCAATCCTCCTCGTCGTGCATGATGATTGCGCCGCGCCGCAGCGCTCCGCCGAAACAGCTCGCCAAATTTTTCAAAAAACGCGGCCGTCAGCCATTTCAACCGAGGATCTTGCACCGATGCACATGCTGCCAAAATCGTCTGCCAATCGTCCTCTTGTTTGGCCTGCAATTCCGGATCACCCGTAAGAAAAAGAGCGCGCTCTTCCGTGCTGAGACCACGCGAACTTAAATCATTGCCCTCCAGCCCATACTGATTTTGTGTCCATTTCCCGGATAACCGCAACATGACTCCAGCATTCCACTCGCTCGATACCGCAAACATGGGTCGATCTTCCCACACCTTCAAAGTAAAACTGCCACTGCTATCAACAAAAACCAATTCCATGTAAGGCTTCTGCGTACGCGTCACTTTTGCTTGCTTGGACTGCAATTGCACATCGACCTCTGCATAAAAGGGCGTTTCCCCCGCTTGCTCTTTGAGTTGCGCGATCGTTAGTGTTTCCATACGCATCACTCTCGCAGACTCGAGGAAAAGGAAAAGGAAAAAATCGATTTCTCTCACTCGCCTCACTCGCAACCATGCGCCTGATGGCCTGCCGGCTTCTTCACTTTTCCACAGTTGACAACTCTTTCTTTCTCCTACAGCCTATGTCCAGTTAGGACTATTATTCGATGATTTTCAAAAGTTTGTGTCGGCACGCTGGAATTGGTGCCAATTCGTATCTGATCGATACCGGAAAAGCCCGCGTTGTGCTCGATTCGGGCATGCACCCCAAACATGAGGGCCTCGAAGCCACTCCTCACTTTGAGTTTGTGGAAGAAGATAGCGTCGATGCCGCTGTGCTCACGCACGCTCACCTCGATCATACTGGTACTGTGCCGATGCTTCTTCGCCGCCACCCCCGCGCCCCCATTTTCATGACTCCCGCCACAGCGGACCTTGCTAAGGCGATGCTTCACAATTCGGTGAATGTGATGAACAGCAAGCGCATTGAGCTCGGCATCACGGACTATCCATTTTTCACCCACGAGGAACTCGAACAGCTCGAACCACGTTTTGAAACTCGCGGTTATGAACGCCCTTTTGATCTCGACCCCGCCGGTACCATCCGCGGCACTTTCCACGATGCCGGGCACATCCTCGGGTCGGTTGGCATCACCATGGAAACGGAAGGAAAAAAAATCCTCTACACTGGTGACCTTTGCTTCGGCGGCCACACCCTGCTCAAAGGCGCTTTGATGCCGGAAACTCCGGTCGATGCCCTCATCATCGAAACCACACGCGGCGCTCAGGCACGCCGGCCCGACTATACGCGCGAGTCGGAAGAACAACGCCTCGCTGACCTCATGCGCCAGGTGATCGATCGCCGCGGTTCCATCCTCATTCCCGTTTTCGCCATCGGCAAAACGCAGGAATTGTTGACGATGATCCATCAGTTCAAAAACAAAAAACTGATTCCGCGGAAAACTCCTGTCTACATCGGAGGTCTGAGCACCAAAATGACGATGATTTACGACCGACACATCAACGGTTCGCGTCGCCATTTCCCCGACTTTGAAATCCTCGAAGACATGGCCTTGGAGACCGGCAACCGCAAACGCCGCGGCCCGATTCCTCTTCACCCTGGCTGCATCTATGCACTCTCCAGCGGCATGATGTCGGAAAACACGGTGTCGAATACTTTCGCCGCCCAAGGCTTCATGGAGAACCCGAAGAATGCGATTTATTTCGTCGGCTATACCGATTCCGCCACGCCCGGCGCCCGCATCAAAGCCGCGCAGCGGGGCGACTTGGTGAAGCTCGATGAACGACTCCCCGCCATCCCCTTGCGCTGCGATGTCGAAAATTTCGACTTCTCCGGCCACGCGGTGCGCGAAGAATTGCTCGACTACATTCTCAAGGTCAAACCGAAGAAAACCATCCTCGTCCACGGCGACGATGACGCCGTCGCATGGTTCGCCGCTCAACTTAAAGAAAAACTCCCCAGCACCGAAGCCATCGTGCCTGAGCCAGGGGTCGCGTATGAGCTCTAACGGATTCGAGGCAATTTGCTAGAATTTGCGAGAGCTGAGTGCTCGAACTAAGCATGATCCGCAAAGCGTCTTCGAGGATTCGCTTAGGCCGGATCCTCTTTGCTGTCTGATTCGTGGTCGTGATCACAGCAATCAGAATGGCCCTTCCACATGTCTTCATCATGCGCGTGAGACGACTGACCTTCTTGACCTGATTTTCTCGCGATCGCGACCAGAACCAAAACCAAGAACAATACGGCACCAAGAATCAGGTAAAGCATGCAAAAATCATAAGCCCTATCAGGCAAGTTAGCACGCACAAAAA
Organism: Verrucomicrobiota bacterium; assembly: GCA_039804425.1. Classification (GTDB taxonomy): domain Bacteria; phylum Verrucomicrobiota; class Verrucomicrobiia; order Verrucomicrobiales; family Akkermansiaceae; genus UBA956. The sequence continues at coordinate 4 of JBDLWB010000110.1, read as the reverse complement.
ACAC
>JBDLWB010000109.1:0-12801 GCA_039804425.1 Verrucomicrobiota bacterium | reverse complement strand
ACACAATGGTAGATGGCAGGTTTCACCCAAGAATCCTTCCAAGGAGCCAACCATCGCGCACGTCTCATGGCGCAAAGATACATGGAACATGAAATCAATGCAAGCGAATTACTAATAATTTGTCTGTCCCTATGTAGCAATATGCGCTCAGTCTCGTTCTTTCTGCTTTCTAGCGCAACGATCCTAAACAGCATCTTTTTCACCAAACCGATCTCTCATCCGACTGAGCTGCATAGGCGAGTAAATTAGAACTGAATTCCCGCTTTACAGCAGCCGACTCCTTCGCTTCCATCCTCTCGTCCATGTTATCTCCGAACATCATTCCACGTCTCCGCATGCAAGGCATCCGAAAAGTTTTCGGTCCCACGATTGCTCTTGGAAAGGTGGATTTGGAAGTCTTGCCAGGTGAGGTTCACGCACTAGTTGGTGAAAATGGCGCAGGAAAAAGCACTTTAATGAAAGTGCTATCCGGTGCTCATGCGCCCGATGCCGGAGAGATGTTTCTTGATGGTCAAACTTATCTGCCGAAGACTCCTCTCGAAGCACGGCGACTCGGCGTGGGAATGATTTACCAAGAACTTTCCATTGTTCCCCATCTGACCGTAGAGGAGAATATCGTGCTCGGCATGGAACCTACGCACGGACCTCTGATCGATCGCAAAACCATGCGCTCTCGTGCGGAAGAAGCACTGTCGCATTTTCAACACGTCGACCTCCATCCACAAGCTCTCGCTGGCGGACTCTCTGTGTCTGCTCAGCAGTTGATTGAGATCGGTCGCTCACTGGCCATGGGTTGCCGCTTGCTGGTGTTTGATGAACCAACGTCTTCTCTCGCGCAAAAAGACATCGAGCAACTTTTCGCCCTCATTGATAGACTCCGAGATCGGGGCATTTCGATCATCTACATTTCTCATTTCCTCGAGGAAATCAAACGCCTCGCCAGCAGGCTGACCATCTTGCGTGATGGTTCGGCCATCGCAACTCGTGATGTCGCCACCACGGAAGCTAATGAAATTGTGTCACTGATGGTGGGACGAGATGTCGAAGACCTTTATCCACGCAGCCCACGTCGAGTGGGAAATACCATTCTCTCCATCTCTCATCTCGCCGGCAAGGTGAAACCTCAAGACGCCTCTCTCGAAGTGCGACGTGGTGAAGTCATCGGCATCGCTGGTCTCGTAGGATCAGGGCGAAGTGAATTTTTACGCACTCTGTTTGGACTCGATCCGGTGCAATCAGGCGAAGTGAAAATACAACAACAGTCTTCCACTCTCACCACTCCCTCTACTCGATGGCAACAGGGCATGGGCATGCTAAGCGAAAACCGAAAGGAAGAAGGCCTCGCACTGAATTTATCGATCGCCGATAACATCACACTGTCCTCACTTCATCGATTAGGCCGCGCCGGTGTCGTTTCGTTGCGCCGCATGAATGAACATGCTCAACATTGGATTGAAAAACTCGGTATCAAATGCCAAGGACCTACTCAAGCCATCGGCGCACTCTCTGGTGGCAACCAACAAAAAGCGGCACTGGCCCGACTGCTCGAACACGATGTGGAAATCCTCCTGCTCGATGAGCCGACGCGAGGCATTGATATTGCGGCCAAAGCTCGTCTGTATGAAGCGATAGATGAAATCGTCACCCACGCCGAGAACCCGCGGGCAGTGATTGTCATTTCAAGTTACCTCCCCGAACTATTTGGCATTTGCGATCGTATTGCCGTGATGTCACGTGGCATACTGACCAAAGCAAAGCCTATTACTGAAATTACACCCGAAGATGTCATGCGCGTCGCAACGGGAAAAATCGAACCTGCTGATTTCTAACGAATAATCCTATGAACTTACGCTCTTTGCTCTCACTTCTTGGTCCTTTTCTTGCATTACTGGTGGTCTATGCCATTTTTGGTGCGCTCGATGCTCGGTTTTTCTCACCCGTAGTGACGATGAATATCCTCACCCAAACCGTCATCGTTGGCACGGCCGCAATTGGCATGACACTGATCATCATCTCAGGAGGGATCGACCTCTCTGTCGGTTCAATCGTTGCGTTAACTGGAGTGCTTTGCGCATGGATGGTCGCGCAAGGCATGGATCCCACCGTCATATTCCTCATGACAATTGCCTTCGGCGCTTTCTGTGGAGCTTGCAATGGTGGACTATCTGTCGGACTCAAACTATTGCCGTTCATCGTAACTCTTGGCACCATGCAAGTATTCCGCGGCCTTGCCAAGGTCACCACCAATGGCACGCCAATCAATCTTCCTACTAATGTCACGGCTTGGAAACCCTGGATGCAAGGAGCAGGCGTGCCTTACGGCGTGTGGCTCATGCTCGGTCTGGTCATCTTTTTCTCTTGGATGCTGCGTTCCACACGTTTCGGACGACACATCTATGCAGTGGGTTCGAATGAGCAAACAGCGGTTCTTTGCGGACTTGCTGTGCCTCGTATCAAAATTCTCGTCTACACCATCAGCGGTGCCATGGCTGGTCTGGCTGCGATCATGAATATGGCAAAGTCGTCCCAAGGTGACCCCACCACCGCAATGGGCATGGAGCTTGATGTCATTGCAGCTGTCGTCATCGGCGGCGCCAGTCTCTCGGGTGGTGTAGGCTCGGTCCTAGGCGCTCTCGTCGGTGCACTCCTCATGACCACAATCCGCAGTGGATGTTCGATGATGCAAATTCCTTCCGCATGGACAGAGGTCATCACAGGAGCCATCATTGTCGTCGCTGTAATCATCGACCGCATCCGTCACCGCAAAGGTTGACACGAAAGCAACGTTTTTCTATCATCCGCTCATGTACGAAGCAAAGGGCTCGATCAAATGGGTAGGCGATACACAATCTTTCGCCAGTGGTTTTACCAAACGCGAGTTTGTGATCACCACACAACATGACAAATACCCACAAGACATCAAATTTGAAGTCGTGAAAGACAAATGCTCGATGCTCGATGAGTTCGCTATCGGCACCGATGTTACGGTTTCTTTCGACATTCGCGGCAATGAATACAACGGCAAGTACTATGTCAATCTCGCCTGTTGGAAGCTCCAAGCCGGTGCAGGAAGTGACACATCTGCTGCAAGTCCACGTCGGAATGGAAGCCCCGCCTCTTCCGCTCCCGCCGCACGTCGCGCTCAGACATCATCAGAGCCCACCGCAGAGGAACTGCGCAATGAATCGAATTTCGATGATGATGATATTCCGTTCTAACCGATGAACGGCTTCGCGCTCTCACTCCTTGGCTCATGATGCACATCTTGGTTCACTATCACTTGCGCAGTGGTGGTGTCACTCAGGTGCTCCAACAGCAATCTCGGTCGTTTGAAGAACTGAACTACGACCACGTAGTTCTTAGCTCAGAAAAAGCGAGTTTTTGTCGAAATGCAGCCTGCGTTCCAGCGCTGGACTACCAATCTCCTACCGCGGAAAATTTGCATCTCGACCTATGCCTACAAGCGATCGAGAACTGCTCGCAACCGCGCATTTGGCATTTGCACAATCCCACTCTCGGCTGTCATCCTCGCATGACGCAATTCGTGCGCCAATTGGTCGATCGCGGTGAACGAGTCATCATGCAACTCCATGATTTTGCCGAAGACCAAAGACCGAAAAACTTACTCCAACTTCACCAACAAGGACTACCTTGGTTCCCCTATTCACCGCGCACCCATTATCTTGTTCTTACAGAAAGAGATCGAAACATTCTCTGCGAAGCTGGTTTGCCTCCAGAACAAGCCACGATTCTCATCAACCCCATCGACCCCTCACCGCTCGCGGCATCGACTAGACGCACACCATATGTGCTCTATCCGACAAGAGCCATTACCCGCAAAAACATAGGTGAACTGTTGTTGCTCGCACAACTCGCTCCGTCCGAAACAAAATTTGCAACGAGTCAAGGACCTGGCTCATCGCGGTATCAAGAGGAATATGATCACTGGAGAAATCTCGCACATGCATGGCAATTGCCCATCGACTGGGCCGTCACGGAGCAACCACATGGTGGTGTCGATTTCCGGCAAGTCCAACAACAAGCAACACATCTTGTCACGACCTCTCAACAAGAAGGCTTTGGTATGATTTTTCTCGAAGCCGTGGCATGGCAGCGTCCACTTCTCGGGCGCCGCATCGCTCACGTGACGGCGGACCTCCGATCTCACAACGTGGATCACCCCTTCCTTTACGACGAAATCCTCATCGACGGTCAACCATTTTCGTGTGCTTCTCTGACGGAAAAAACTCGTTTACTGAAACGCGCCCGCAATGCCCCCCATGGCGTTGAAATCATCAATCACCATCAACGGATCGATGCACGCCAATGGCTCGCTGAGGCACTGAGCCTTGATCAAGCGCCTCTCCCGATCAGCACCATCGCACCCTTTCATCCCGATCGCCACGCCCAGACCATACTCAGCATTGCGGAAAAACTCCAGCACGCCTCCTTAGGCCCCGTGCTTGATCTCGACCTCGCACGCATTGCTCGCGGGTTTGCCTCATAGTTCTTGCCGAGCGTAACGACCACTCGTATCATCTGCGCGTGCCCAACGCCCGTGTGTTGATCGACGGCCCTTCGGAGCTCGTCTTTGATTATGCGTTTCCCGACGATCTTCCCGTGCGTCCGGGTTGTCGCGTCCGCGTTCCGTTGCGCAATCGCAGCGCTACGGGCACAGTGCTCGCAGTGGTCGAAGCACAAGATCTCGGCTTTACCACGCGACCGTTGCATTCGTTGATCGATCCCGAACCTTTGATCACCCCTGCGCTATTGGAGCTCGCTCAATGGATGGCTGAATACTATGGATCGAGCTTAGAATCCGTCATCCGCTCACTTTTGCCCGAATCCGTCCGCAGTGAGGAAAACCGCGCAAAATCACAAAAGATGGTGCAATTGCTGCGCACTCCCACGCTTGATGAAATCGAAGCATTAGGTCGCAAAGCTCCGAAACAACAAATCATCATCACCCGCTTACTGGATCAAGCCGATCAGAAAAACCTGCTCGCCGAACTCGGCAAAGGTGCGAGCGCATCAGTGAAATCGTTAGAAAAAAACGGCTTCGTTCGCATCTTCGAAGAAGACATTCGTCGCACACCAGATGCGGACTTGCAGGAGCAAATCATCGAATCCACCCCACTCGCACTGCACGAAGAACAATCACAAGCACTCGATGCCATTTGTCGATTGATCGATGCCCCTACCAAACCTCTCCTGCTCCTCGGTGTCACAGGATCGGGCAAAACTGAAGTTTACTTGCAGGCGACACGCTATGCTCTCGACCATGGGAAAACGGCCTTGATCCTAGTGCCGGAAATTTCTCTCACCCCTCAAACGGTCCGACGTTTCAAATCGCGTTTTGCTTCACTCATCGATCAAGTCGCGGTATTGCATTCGCATCTTTCGCAAGGTGAACGTTTTGATGAATGGCATCGGATTCGACAAGGGAAAGCTCGCATTGTCATCGGCGCACGCTCAGCTGTCTTTGCTCCGCTGCCGAATCTTGGATTGATTTTAGTCGATGAAGAACACGATTCATCATACAAACAAGATACATCTCCTCGCTATCACGGTCGTGACATCGCCGTACTGCGAGCACATGTCGAACAATGCGCCATCGTGTTAGGATCCGCCACTCCTTCGTTGGAAAGTTTTCAAAACTGCCTCGACGAAAAATACCTACTGCAGCGATTGAATCAACGCGCCGACTCCCATTCGATGCCCGTGGTGCGAGTGGTCGACATGCGCATTGAGCAGAAAAAACAAAAAAATTCACAAACCATTTTTTCCGACCCTTTGCGTCTCGCGATGGAAAAAAGAATCGAGCGCGGGGAGCAATCCATCCTATTTCTCAATCGTCGTGGCTTTGCTCGATCGCTGCAATGCCCCGCTTGCGGTCAAGCTTGTCAGTGCCCGCATTGTTCGATCGCACTGACTTATCATCGCACCGAAGAGCGATTGATGTGTCACATCTGCGGTTTTCAATCCATCGTTCCGCGCCGCTGCCCCGCCTGCTCTGACCCCGCTATTGCGTTGCAGGGATTTGGCACCCAGAAAGTCGAAGAGGTGCTCGCAAAAATCTTACCACGTGCTCGCATCGCACGCATTGATGCCGATGTCATGCGGCGCAAAAACAGCCTGCGCGATCAACTGAATGCATTCAAAGCAAAAAAAATCGACATCCTCATTGGCACACAAATGATTGCCAAAGGTTTGCATTTTCCTAACGTAACTCTGGTAGGGATTCTCAATGCCGACATCGGTTTGCACGTGCCCGATTTCCGTGCCTCGGAACGCACATTTCAACTCATCACCCAAGTGGCGGGTCGCGCCGGTCGCGGTGAGCTTGAAGGCGAAGTAATTGTTCAAACCAGCACTCCTCACGCGCCCGCCATTCAGTATGCCCGACGCCATGACTTCGATGGCTTTAGCGAGCAAGAACTGGAATTCCGCCGCGCCTTTGGCTTCCCTCCCTTTGGCCGCTGCGCTGTATTGACCGTGCGCTCCACGCATGAGCGTCGTGCCGAGTTCACACTCCAAACGTTGCATCGTCGTTTGCTAGAAAATCTCCCGCCCAACCTCACCATCAGCGAACCCTTACCCAGTCCACTCGTCCGCTCTCATGGCCAATTCCGCTTCCAAATCACCCTGCGCAGTTCTCAGGCTCGACCGCTGACGCGCCATGTCCAATCAGTGCTCCATCGGACACCCCTGCCCGAAGATGTGATTGCTACCTTTGACATGGATGCACTCAATTTTTCATGACGATGATCTCACGGCATACTTGTTTTTTTTGACATCACACAGCGAAATCCAATGTGATTGGTCGCAGCCGAAATATCGCCTTTACCTCGACTCCCTAACAGATAGCGAGAACAGTAACTCTCATGACAAAGAAAGGAACCCCCGCGCATTGAACGTTTTTTGACATGGGGTTCTGCAGGATCAAATGATGCTCGAGGTCCTTGCGGATTCACCAGAACCGACGTCCGATTCTGAGATCGCGCGAATGCCTCTGGATGATACCAATCAGCACACCATTCCCAAACATTGCCCACCATGTCAAACAGCCCATACGCATTCGCGGGATACTGCGCCACGGGAGCAATTCCCTTGAAGCCATCAGTTCCCAGGTCTCCATCGCGGATGGGAAATTTCCCTTGATAGGTATTAGCCCTGTGCTTTCCCTCTTGCACCAATGCATGACCCCAAGGAAAAAGACGCTGCTCTTTTCCACCGCGCGCCGCATATTCCCACTCCGCCTCTGTGGGCAATCTCTTGCCAGCCCATGTCGCGTATGCCAGCGCATCTTCATACGCAACATGCACCACTGGCTCGCGATCTTTACCGTCAAGGTTCGAACCCGGCCCCATTGGATGACGCCAATTCGCACCTGCCACATAGCTCCACCACTGATAAGCATTACCGCGATCGACGGCTTTTTCCGTAGGAGTAAAAACGATCGAACCAGCCACGAGATGCTCTGGTGCAACATCCGGATAATCTTCCGCAGACAACGCTTTTTCGGCGAGAGTCACATATCCCGTTGCTCTTACAAATTGAGAAAATTGTGCGTTGGTCACTTCTGTCGCATCCATCCAAAAGCCATCCACTCTTACACGCTGAAGCGGAGCGTCTTGTGCAACATCTCCGCAATACCCTCGCTGCTGACAGGATGCGTCGAGCCCCATCGTAAACTCACCACCAGGAATCCACATCATGTTTGCAGGACTTTTTTCCGACTGAGGCATCACCTCGCTTGCTACGGCCCAGTGCATGATCAGAATGAATCTCATACGAACAATGATGCTCTTGCTGATGGAAGCTCTGAGAAAATCATTTTTCATGCCACATGGTTTGAGATGACGCTAGAGCAAACTCGCTTCGCGTCAAGAAGCTAACACCCTGATCCATTCGCATGGGATGACTCATCCCGCAACTCATTTGCCAGTGCCTCGCGCAATGTGGTGCGTGCACGAAACAACAAGCTCTTTACCGAAGACACTGTCGTCTCGAGCACTCGCGCAATTTCTTCGTAGTCTTGTCCTTCAAAAGTTCGCAGAACCACGGCTAAGCGTTGTTGTTCTGGTAATGCCGCTATGGCGTCATCGATCTGCTGATAGAGCTCCTGCTTGGCCATGGCTTGATCCGGCGACACGACGACTGCGGCGTGACGACTCGCAGGATGACTCTCTTCACGGGCATCGAGCGAAACCTCTCGCTTGCGGGAGCGACGTCGACTTTCGTTGAACACCAAATTTTTCACAATGGTGAAAAGATAAGTCGTAAATTTGGCATCGGGCTGCCACTTGGGTGCGGCATGCCACAACCGCACGAATGCCATTTGCGCCAAGTCCTCTGCTTCTGTCGCGTCGTTCAGCATCCGTGCAATGGTTCCCACCACCGCATGCTGATGTTTCTCGACGAGACATTGAAAGGCCTTTTGATCTCCCTGCGCCGCACGCTTCATCCATGCGACGTTTTCTACCTCATCGGCATCGAGTCGTGGGTCAGGCTGGGCTGGGTTGGCATCGATCATGAATCGTCATTGCAATCGCTTGTTGCATTGTCTCCAATTTCAACCATCCGCAAAGCATGAAGTTGCGGAAAAATTGACTTGGTGCCTTCGCGTCGGACCTTTACGGTATCGCCACCATGCCTCGCATCCATGTTTTACCCGACATCCTCGCCAGCCAAGTCGCTGCGGGTGAGGTGGTTGAGCGCCCAGCAAGCGTGGTGAAGGAACTCATGGAAAATTCTCTGGATGCCGGAGCTGCAGAAATTTTGATCGAGATCGAACGCGGCGGCACCGCATTGATTCGCATCACGGATGACGGATGCGGCATGGACCGCGATGACGCCCTGCTTTCACTGGAAAGACATGCCACGAGCAAGTTGCGCAGCAGCAGTGACTTGCATCAAATCCAAACTCTGGGATTTCGGGGTGAAGCCATGCCCAGCATCGCCAGCGTCTCGCGCTTCCGACTCATCACTCGCGAACGCAGCGCCATCCACGGCACGGAAGTTCAAGTCCACGGTGGAAAAATCATCGATGTGCGCGATGCCGGTTGCGCTCCCGGTACAAGCATCGAGGTGAAACAACTCTTTTACAACATTCCCGCCCGACGCAAATTCCTCAAAACGGAAACCACCGAATCGGCTCATGTGGAACATGAAGTCCGCATTCACGCGCTCGCCATGCCCCCAGTTCGCTTCCGCTTTCGGCGCGATGGACATGAGGTGTTCGAACTCCCCGCCGTCGAGCGAAAAAGCGATCGACTCCGCCACTTGCTCGGCGTCGAAAGTGCGGAGGAACTCATCGAGGTGCCACTGCACCACGGACATGGTTTTGCTGTGGAAGGCTTTCTTTTGCCGGCTCATCACGCCCGCAAAGGCCGCAAACACCAATGCGTCTTTCTCAACGGTCGCCCCATTGAAGATTCGGCCGTGTCCCGGGGCTTGGTCGATGGCTTTAAGGGTGGCCTCATGGAAGGCATGCACCCCGCGGCATGGTTGTGGATCGAAATGGAACCGTCTTTGGTCGATGTCAATGTGCACCCCGCCAAGCGCGAAGTACGCTTTCATCGTCCTCACGAACTCCGCGAGGGCATTTCCACAGCTGTCACGCAAGGCTTGCAGAAACACGAACGACGTTCCAGCACTCGCCCGGCTGCAGAAGTTCCGACTCGCGAGGGGCTGCTCCGCTCGTATGCCTCTCCTCCTTCGTCCATGCCCGCGCCAACGAGCAGAGAACAGCAATCGGTTGTTGCATCGCCATCGGAACCCTCCATTTCCCCTCCCTCTCTCCAACTGACTCCGCGCACTTCTTGGCTCACCGGCGAACAACAACAGGAAATCACATGGTCTGAGCCACCCAGCACGATGGAGTCTACGATCGCACCGCCACTCACAGGCGCAGCGGCTTTTCGTTGGCTGGGACTCATTCGACAACGCTTTGCCGCTTTAGAAAGTGCTGACGGTCTGGTTTTGTTTGACCCCCGCGCAGCCCGCGAACGCATCGTTTATGAACAACTGCTCGCCGGAGAACACAAGGGAGTCGCCAGCCAAGGATTGCTCGTGCCCTTGCTCATTGAACTCGATCCTCGGGATCGCGATGTCGTCATGCGCGCTCACGACGCACTACTCCAAGCAGGAATCGAACTAGGCGACTTTGGCGGCGGCACGATGCAAGTCCGCAGCTTGCCCGCATTTCTCCACCTCCAGGATCCACGGAGTTTTGTTCATGAAATCATGGACCGCATCACCACGGCAGCGACAAATCAAAACTTCGCCTACGACAAACTCGCTCGTTTGATGGCCAAACAAGCGGGTGAGCAAGAAGTCATCGAACCATCACAAGCGCAACGCACGCTGGAAGAACTATTTACTTGCGATCTCCCCTATTGCGCCGCGGATGGTCGCCCCACCATCTCTGAATTCTCTCTCAGAGAAATCGAAAAACGTTTCGGCTACCGCTAATTCATCCGTGTCCCACCACGACTACAGGCGTGGAATTAGCAACGTTTTCCCTGCCACCAACTTGGTGTCTCGCATGCCATTTGCACGCTGAATCGCCCGCACACTGGAGCGATGCTTGGCCGCAAGACCCGATAGAGTGTCGCCTCGCCGAATCACCACGCGGGTTGCATTGGGTTTCACGACTTTGGTTCGCGGACGTGAAGCGGTGCTCTTCACTTGAGACTTAGTCGCCGTCGAACGTGTCGAATTTGACGCGATCGAACGCGAAGCAGCCGCACCACTTCGCTTCAAACTCGTCACTTCCACGGGACGTGATGAGCCAGAGGCGATAGGACTAAGATCGCTCGGTGGAGCAGTCGATGACTGAGACATGGCCAATTCCGGCTCCAAACCAGCTGCTGCCGTTTGGCCCGCATACGAGGCACGTCGACTCCATTTTTCTGGTGTGTCAGCCCAGTCTTCGACATAATTGCCACGACTATCAAAGGGGCCGTATCCAGTATCGACCACACTTCCTCCCATGCTACCACAAGAATTCAGCAATGCAGCGACACCCATACAAGCGATGCTTGAGAGAATCAAACGAAGGTCACGGAATGGAGGAAAAAATTTCATCTGCAGAGTAATGGGATGCATCAAAGCAATCTTGATGCAACCACTAACACAGGAATGCTGCTGTGTCGAGTCGAAAGTTCAGAGATGCGAAGGATCGGCGATCAATGCGAGGGAAAACCATGCTCGATAAGACAGACAAAGGACAACAGTCTTTCTCGACTAAGGGCAGCCAAGTTGACAGAATTTCAGAATTTCCCGAATTGAAAAAGAAAGAGATGAGCCAAGACTGAGAAAGCCTGAACGAAGTTGGATCAGACTGGTGGATCGCCGAATACTTGCCATGGCTAATTCTGAAAAATTCTGAAATTCTGTCAAAACCAGTCTCGATTGCCAACTGGCGTTCCTATTAGAGAAGATTTCCTCCCCAGCTTGATCGCTGTGAGATGCGAAGGATCGCTCTGGCGCTCTGGCGGTTGCAGACTCTATCAGCGTTATATCCTATCTCAGTATCAAAAGCATCATGAGACTTGATTGGAATTCACACGCCAGCCTGCGCCGACGCCGTTCTGCATAATCTTAGAATAGGACCTGACTTTTTTCGTCAGTTTGCTCGACCTCTGGTCGTTTGAGTGCGCAATCCCCATGGGGTTGCGCCTCTTTTTTTGCTTATGAACTCCCTGCGTCTTTCATCCATCTTTGCTCTTCTCATCACCAGCTTGCTTCATGCCGATGACGCCGCCCAAGGTCAGGCGGCAGCTTTAGGGCAATCGCAGATCCGCCCTGGCTCGCGCAATACGCATCCCGATGCGCAGTGGTTTCCTGATGCAGGTCTCGGACTATTCATCCACTGGGGCGTCGTTTCCTCGCGTGGCTCGGGCGATCTTTCTTGGTGCATGCTCGCGAACAAACCCTGGCGCGATCAAACCATCACCCCAAATCAATACTACGGCACCATCCGCGACTGGAAACCGGATGCCATGAACTACGATCGTATGCTGGAAGCAGCAAAAAAAGCCGGTTTTCAATATGCCGTGATGGTCACCAAGCATCACGATGGCTTTACCCTCTGGCCCTCGAAGGCCGGCGATCTCGGCACGAAAACCACGTTTGGCGGTCGTGATTTTGTGCGCGAGTTCACCACGGCCTGTCGCAAGCACGGATTGAAAGTAGGACTCTACTACTCGCCGCCGGATTGGTGGTTTGATCGACATTACAAAAATTTCAATTACCGTGGCAAACCGGCCTATGACATGGACCATCAACCGACAACTCGCCCTCCTTATCCCAAGGATCATCAAGCCAAACGCGTTGCGCTGGTAAAACAACAAGTCACCGAACTGATGTCGAACTACGGCAAAATCGACTTGCTTTGGTTCGATGGCGGTGGACGGGAAATTTCCAATGACGAGGTGCGGAAACTTCAACCTGGCATCGTCATCAACGGTCGGAATCGTGGCGGCGGAGATTACGGCGATTCCGAAGTCACCTTGCCCGCCAAGCGTTTCCGCGGCTGGTTCGAGAGCTGTGTCACTTGCTGGCCCTCGCGCAAGTGGGCCTACACGGAAGAATATGGTTTTGATGATGCCAAACTCGCACTCACCAAGCTCGTGCTACTGCGCGCCTGGGGCGGCAATTTGCTCGCCAATCTCGGCCCCAAAGGCGATGGCAGTGTTCCGACAGAGGCTCTCGACTGCTGGTCGACGATGGGCACATGGATGAAACACAGCGGCGAATCAGTTATCGGCACGCAGGGCGGCCCCTGGCCCGAGC
>JBDLWB010000108.1:0-3171 GCA_039804425.1 Verrucomicrobiota bacterium | reverse complement strand
AGCCCTCGCACCATGACGGCCATTCCGCTGAAGGACTCGCGCGATCTCACATGGACTCATTTCTGGGCCAAGGAAGATGTGTATTCCCGCATCGACTACATTCTCTACAGCAGCGCGTTGAAAAAGGATCTCATCCTCAACGAATGCCGCATTCTCGATCCAAGCAATTGGAACGACGCCTCTGATCACCGCGCCATCCTCGGCGTTTTCCGCTAGACTCGATTCTTTTTTGTGAAAACCGTTCAACTCAAATATCTTTCCTACCACCCGAACATCTGGGGCCGCATGATCGGCGATGTTTCGTCCGATTGCCAACCTGGCGATCTGGTGCAAGTCCTCGACAAAAAAGGCGAACCTTTTGGTATCGGCTTCTGGAATCCCCGCGCCAAAATCCCATTGCGCATCGCCGCCCACGGCAGCATGGCTCCCGAAGAAAAGTTTTTTCTCGATGCCATCCGTCGCGCCGGCCAGCTGCGTCGCGACATTCTCCAACTGGATGCCGCTACCGAAGCCTACCGCGCCATCCACGGCGACGCCGACCAATTGCCCGGTCTGATTGTCGATAAATTTGCCGATGTGCTATCGATCGAAGTCTCCGCCCTCGCCGTCTGGAAGCGGCTCGATGTCTGGGTCCCGCTGCTGCATGAAGTCTTTGGCACCAGCCGCGTGCGCATTCAGAGCGATCCCGAAATCGCGCGCATTGAGCAGTTGCCCATCGGCGCTCACCCGCTGCACCAAAGCATCCGCCCGCTGAAAGTCCGCGAGCACGGCATCCCCTTCGAAATCAATTTTGCCGAATCGCACAAAACCGGATTTTTCTGCGATCAGCGCGACAACCGCCAACGCTTTGCCACCCTCTGCCAAGGCCAAGATGTGCTCGATCTCTGCTGCTACACCGGCGGTTTTTCCGTCAATGCAGCGCTCGCTGGCGCCAAGGAAGTCACAGCCGTCGATCTCGATGAAAAGGCCGTGGAAATGGCGAAACGCAATGCGAACATCAACCAAGCACGAATCAAGTTTACTCATGCCGATGCCTTTACGTGGGTGCGCACGATGATTGAAAACGGTCGTCAATGGGATGTCGTGCTCGCCGACCCGCCGAAGTTCATTCACGGCAAAGACGAGGATCGACTGGGGCACAACAAGTACTGCGACCTCAATGCTCTCGTGCTCAAACTCGTCAAGCCCGGCGGCATTTTTGTCACTTGCTCTTGCTCCGGCATGCTGAGTCCCGATGAGTTTGAGCGCATCATCATTTCCGCCGCACATCGTCAAAATCTGCGTCTGCAAATCATCGCCCGCACGGGAGCTGGTGGAGATCACCCGACCCTCTCGAATTACCCAGAATCCCAATATCTCAAAGTCATCTGGGCCCGCGTGCTGCGCTAGCTTTGACCACTAGGCCAGCCACGTCGAGCTTACGGGATACCACGCTTCTTTTTCTCCGCAGCCAGCCAGGCTTGATCCTGTTTGGATAAAGAAGATTCTTTCGTGCGAAAGCGATTGCCATCCGGCTCTACCATCACCATCTGCCCCTGATGATACGAAACCAAGCGCGCGACCAAAGTCCGACCGTCCGGCCCTTCCCAGCGCCGATATCCCTGCTTTTCCAGTTTTTTCATCCACTCCTCATACTGGCTGCGTCCCACGTTCACCGCATGCTTTAGCTGTCCCCAGAAAAATTCCGATTGCCCTTTGTTGTACCCTCGATACCGCCCCATGACCTCGCCCTGCGGTGAGAGCATCACCACTTGTGGCGTGCCGATTGCTCGATATTTTTTCTTCATGTGCTCGACGTAATCTTGCGCACTCACTTCACTGTCATATTTCTCCCCTCGCGCCATCAGCGCACTCTGATCCACCATCAATCGCACGGTGTTGTCGCGCGCCCAATCGCCAAATTCGGCAACGCCAAAAAGCTCTTCGCTAAGACGCTTGCAATTCGGACTGCGCACGCTGTCAGTGAACCAAATCAGCACGCACTTGCCCTCTCGCATCGCCGCACGCTTGGCTTCTGTCTCACTTTTCATCCATACCTCGCGCTTCGGCCCTGAAAGCAGCTTTTTCAACTCGGGCAAATCTTCTTGGATGCGATCAGGATCGGTCCACATGATGTCGTCAGCCGTCGGATGACTGGCGAGTGCCACACTTACCTCCGGCGCCGCTGTACCAGCATCGCGATCATCCACTTCCGGATTGGCGCGGAGCTCTCGCGGGATCCCCGTCGGACCAAAGGGCTTTTCGCTTTCTTGGCTCTTGCTGTTCCGCAGCGCACAAGAATGACAACTCATCCCCAGCAACAGCATGATCCAGAACCTCACGTGCATGAGCCGTGTGTAGCACAGCCCTCGAGCCAAGCGAAAGACAAAATTCTTGCTTTCATGTTCAGCTCGTCTTAACTGACCTCGTTATGAACCGCTTGCTGCCCATCTTGTCTGCATTGACGCTATTGTTCGCCTCCGCGCCGCTCCATGCAGCGGACGATCACGCTGGTCCGCCGAAGTTTGTGCAGCACATGAAGGATTTTCCCGCCGAGGAAAAAGCAAAAAACATCGAAGGCATCTGGGACATTATCGCCTACCGCGCCTCACAGGAACCCATCCTTGCGGTCTCGACCATCATTTTCTTACTGGCGATTTTCCACACCTTCGCCGCCATTCCCATCACGAAGTATGCACACCATGTGCAGCATGAGCACGATGAAAAAATCAAACAGATCGCCAAGGATCACCATACCATGCCTGAGGAGCAAAAGATGGTTTCATTCAAAGCGACTGTCTTACACTTTTTTGGCGAAGTCGAAGCCATCTTCGGCATCTGGGTCATCGCTCTACTCGTCGCCCTGATGGGCATGGTCGGCTTTACCGACATGAAGACTTACATGATGTCGGTGAATTTCACCGAACCGATGTTTGTCTTCGTCATCATGGCCATCGCCTCCACCCGCCCGATTTTACGCTTTGCGGAACAAACGTTGAGCAATGTCGCCTGCCTCGGCAAGGAAAGCCCCGCCGCTTGGTGGCTGACGATCCTCATCATCGCTCCTTTGCTCGGCTCCTTGATCACGGAACCTGCCGCCATGACCATTGCCGCTTTGCTGCTTGCCAGAAAATTCTACCCACTCAATCCCAGCAGCAAATTCGCTTACGCCACTCTCGGCCTGCTGTTTGT
>JBDLWB010000107.1:0-14322 GCA_039804425.1 Verrucomicrobiota bacterium | reverse complement strand
GTGCATGTGCTCGATGGCTTGCAGCAGGGGGTATTGGTCGATGAGCTTTTTTCCAACGAAGGTGTGGGCACCATGGTGCACGCCGACAGCTATCGGGTGATTCGCGAGCTCTCGACAGAAGACATTCCCGAATTGCTCGGTATGATTGGGCGGTCGGTGCGTCGGAGTTTTTTGGTGCCACGCAATTACGAAGAAATCGAAAGTCGGATCGAAGACTACCGCGTGATGTTGATCGACGACAACGTCGTCGGCTGTGTCGCACTGCATCATTACCCCGCGCAGCAATGTGCGGAAGTGGCGTGTTTGTATGTCAAGCAAGCGCATGAGGGTCGGGGCTACGGAGCGGACTTGGTGCAGCATGCAGAAGAAATGGCACGGCAAAAAGGCATCGCGCGGGTGTTCGCTTTGACCAATCGGGCGGTGGTCTTTTTCCGCGATCGGCTGGGCTACCAAGAAGTGGGACCTGAGTCCTTGCCTGAAGATCGGCGTCGATTGCTCGAGCAGAGTGGTCGTCATTCGAAGGTGTTTGAAAAATGGTTGTGATGCGATGACAAAGCAGCGCGGAAAATTTGTGGCATCAGGTCATCGGCGCTTGCGTGATTCGTCGTGGAGGCGCATGCTTGGCTCATCGATGATATTGGTGCGCTACATGGGAATTACGATTCTTTCCCTGCTCATCTTGGCTTGCCAAAAAGAGACGCAAGCCGAGCAGGCCCATCGGGAGAAAATCTTGCTCGTCGGCAATGGCGGTGACCCGAAGTCACTCGATCAGCATTTGGTCACTGGAGTGATCGAGAGCAAAGTGATTGGCACCTTGTTCGAGGGCCTAGTCGGCGACGATGCTCAGAGCGACACCGCCATGCCACCGGGGGCGGCGGAGCGATGGGAGCACAATGCCGATTACACGCAGTGGACCTTTTTCTTGAGAAAAGGAGCGCTGTGGTCCGACGGTGCACCCGTGACCGCTGAAGATTTTGCCTTTGCGTATCATCGCATGCTGCATCCGGACATGGCGGCTCCGTATGTGGAGATGCTGTATTTCATCAAAAACGCCGAAGCCTACAATCGCGGAGAGCTCACCGACTTCTCGCAAGTGGGGGTAAAAGTCATCGATCCTTTCACCTTGCAAATCAACCTGCGTGAGCCGGTGCCGTATCTGCCCGGCGTGACGCGGCACTACACTTGGTTTCCTGTGCCGAAGCATGTGATCTTGCGTCATGGTAAGATGCAACAGCGTTTCACGGCATGGTGCGAGCCCGGCAATATCGTCGGCAACGGGGCATTTGTGTTAGAGAAATGGAAGCTCAACGATCACATCTTGGTGAAAAAAAATCCGCGCTATTGGAATGCGCAGGAGGTGAAGATCGAAGGCGTGAAATTTTTGCCCATCGAAAACTTCTACACCGAGACACGCGCTTTTCTTGCGGGGCAACTGCATACGACCTATCAGATTCCGCCCGACTTGGTTGAAAAAATTGGCAGAGAGTATCCGCAATACTTGCGCAAAGAGCCCTACGTCGGCACGCGCTTCATGCGTTTCAATACGACACGCCCGGGGCTGGACCAAGCCAAAGTGCGGCAAGCACTCTCATGTGCCTTCGATCGCGATGAGCTATGCGCCACCGTGATGCAAGGATTCGAAGCCTGCACCTCCTACACGCCCAAGATGGGGGATTACTCGCCCGCACCGGTCTTGCACTTCGATCCCGCGAAAGCGCGTCAATTGTTGGCTGAAGCGGGCTATCCGGGAGGCAAAGGATTTCCGCGTTATGCCATCCTCATGGGATCGGGCGGCACGCGGTCCACGGTCGAAGCGATTCAAGCGATGTGGAAAAAGCATCTCAACATTCTCGTCGATGTGCGCATGATGGATCAGGCGTCGTACATCGAAGCGCAGCAGAAGCTCGACTTCGACATGGCGCTGGCGGGTTGGATCGGCGACTACCTTGATCCAACGACATTCTTGATGATGTGGACCAAAGGCAACGGCAACAACAACACCGGTTGGTCGAGCAAGGCGTATGAAAGCCTACTGCAAAAAGCCGCCCATCAGGCCGATCCACGGGTGAGGCTGCAAGTATTCGAGCAGGCCGAAAAGCTTCTCATGGATGAAATGCCCATCCTGCCTTTTGCTTGGCAAGCGCGCAACTACCTCCACCATCCTTCAGCCCAAGGATGGCATCCTTTGTTGTTAGATAACCATCCCTTTTCGCAGGTTCATTTCGAGCCAACTTCGACACCCAGATGATCTCACTTTTTTTTCATCGATTGTTGCAAGGTGGGCTGGTGTTGCTGGCTTTGTTCACCTTGACGTTTTTTTTATGTCGACTGTTGCCAGGTGGGCCGTATCAGAGTGAGAAAGCGATCCCCGAGCACGTGAAGCAAAAAATGATGGAGCAGGATGGCTATCATTTGCCCGTGCACCAGCAATACATGCGTCGCCTCAGTGGCGTGGCTCGCGGTGATTTGGGTTTATCCATTCGTCTATCCGGTCGTCCGGTCAACGACGTGATTGCGCAGTCTTTTCCCGTATCCTTTCAGCTGGGTCTGGTGGCGATGATCCTGGCGATAGGCATCGGAGTACCGGCGGGAGTCATTTCCGCGTGGAAAAAAAATACGGCCATCGATGTCATGGTCATGGCGGTGGCAATGATAGGCTTGTGCTTACCCTCCTTCGTCATCGGTCCGATTTTGGCCGAGACCATGGGTCGATCCTGGCAATGGTTTCCGGTGATGGGCTGGGATGAGGTCGACCCGAGCACGTGGGTCCTACCGATGGTGACCTTGGGTCTCGTCTACGCGGCGTATCTGGCGCGATTGACGCGAGCGGGCATGCTCGACACCCTTTCGCAAGACTTCGTCCGCACCGCACATGCCAAGGGCGTACCGATGCATCGGATCTTGATCAAGCATTGCCTGCGCGGTGGTTTGGTGCCCGCTGCGGCTTACATCGGTCCTGCTTTTGCGGGCATCATTTCCGGTTCACTGGTGATCGAGTCCGTTTTCCAAGTGCCGGGGTTAGGTCGGCATTTCGTCAAAGCGATTGAGACCAACGACGTCAACATGATCATGGGCATTGCTTTGTTGTATGGTGGATTGGTGGTGTTAGGAAACATCATTTCCGATCTGCTGATCCTGTGGTTGAACCCGAGAGCTCGTTCGCAATCCTCATGAAGACATCGTTGGAACTACAACAAGGCAACTCCTTGCGCAAAGATGCGATCATGCGCTTGCGCAAAAACCGCGCGGCGGTGGCAGGGTTTTATTGCTTGGTGGTCATCGCGTCACTGTGCATCGTGCTACCCTTTACCCCATGGCTTGCCGATCCGAATGCGCAGAGCTTAGTGGACAAAAACTTAGCTCCATCCATGCAACACTGGTTTGGCACCGATCACTTGGGAAGGGATCTATTCTCCCGCGTGTTCTACGGCGGACGGATCTCCATCGCCGTGGCGCTGCTGACCACTTGTGTGGCGGTATTGATCGGTGTGAGTTACGGAGCGATCGCGGGCTATGCGCGCGAACGAGTCGACGCGACCATGATGCGCGTCGTCGATGTGCTCTACGGCTTGCCCTTTTTGGTGGTGGTCATTTTGTTAGGAAAAGTGCTCGATCGGATGACCTCGCAGTGGTCCGAGTGGCTGGTAGGATTTTTGACAGCCGATGATGCGCCGAGCGAAACGATCAACGAAGTGCGGACCGCCATCGAGCCATTGGTGACCATGGTGCCCTTGTTTTTGGCGATAGGAGCCTTGTCTTGGCTGACCATTTCGCGGATTGTGAGAGCGCAAGTGCAGAGCGTGAAAAAGCTGGAATTTGTCGAAGCCGCACGTTCGCTTGGGCTATCCCATCGCGTGATCTTATTTCGGCATATCCTGCCCAACTGCGTGGGGCCCATCATCGTTTACACGACCCTCACCATTCCGGGCGTGATGTTATTCGAAGCCGTGCTGTCCTTCTTAGGATTGGGCTTAAAGCCGCCTAACAGTTCATGGGGTGTGTTGATCAAAGAAGGGTCAGACATGATGCTCACCAATGCTTGGTTGTTGTTTTTCCCCAGTCTGTTTTTTTCTCTGACCTTGTTGTCGCTGAATTTCTTGGGAGATGGCCTGAGAGATGCTTTTGATCCCAAGTCATCCAAAGACTGATCCAGCAATCCAACGTCATGAAAACTCCCGCCAGCGCACGACCTCGCATCTATCAACTGCTGGTGCGCACGTTTGGCAATGAATGCCAAAACCGTATGCCGGGGGGGAGCATGGAAGAAAATGGTTGCGGGAAATTTGACGATATCAACGAGGCGGCCTTGCGTTCACTAAGAAACATGGGCTTTACTCACCTGTGGTTGACGGGGGTGATCGAGCATGCGTCGGCCACGGCATATCCGCATCGGCCTGCGGATCCGAGTTGCTTGGTGAAAGGTCGTGCGGGAAGCCCGTATGCGATTCGCGATTACTTTGATGTGTGTCCGGATTTTGCGGTGAATCCTGAAAATCGGTTAGAAGAATTTCGCGAGCTACTCCAGCGATGTCACGAGGCAGGCTTTCGGGTATTGATCGACTTCGTGCCCAACCATGTGGCGCGTAGTTATGAATCCGATGTCAAGCCCGAGTGGAGTTTTGGCTTGGGCGATGATCCACGGCATTTCTTTTTGCGCGACAATCATTTCTACTACTTGCAAAGCGATCATCCTGGTGGCGGTCCGCCCTTACGCTTGCCCTTGTCGCATCAAAACGAAACGCAGCACTACGAAGAATGGTTAGGACGCGTGACGGGCAATAACGTCGTCAGTTGGCAACCAGGGATCCATGATTGGTATGAGACGGTCAAGTTGAACTACGGCCATGATTTTACCCAAGGTCGCGATACCACCCACCTGCCTAGCGCCGATGCCAGTATCGACTCGGTGCCAAAAACGTGGCGCATCATGGATGAAATCATCGGCTACTGGCAAGAGATGGGGGTCGATGGCTTTCGTGCCGACATGGCACACATGATTCCGTTAGAGTTTTGGCGTTGGCTGATCCAGCGATCTCGTCAGAAGAAGACAGAGGTCTATTGGATGGCAGAGGCTTACGACAACGATCCTGCGAAGCTCAGTGATGGGCATATCATGGATGATTTGTTAGAAGCGGGATTCGATGCCGTGTACGATGATCCCTTGTATGATGTGTTGATGGGCATCTACGACGAGGGGAAGTGGTGCAACGACATCGACGACTTCCTTTTCACCGGTGAGCGATTTCATCGATCTCTGCGCTACGGGGAGAATCACGATGAAGTGCGCCTGGCTCATCCGCGCGAGTGGGGTGGGCACGGTATGGCTGTTGGGCGACCGGTGTGTGCGGTATCGTTTGCGATGGGGCGTGGTCCTATCATGATCTATCATGGCCAAGAGCTGGGCGAGCAAGCACTGGGAAAAAGCGGCTTTGCCGACGACAATGGGCGCACGACCATTTTCGATTACTGGTCCTTGCCATCACTGCAAGATTGGATCGCGGGCAAGAGGTATGATGAAAATAACATCGAACCTGAGAGGCGCGCGTTGCGAGATTGGTATGGTCGGCTACTTCGCCTGATGGCCGAGCCAGCCTTTGAGCGTGGAGAATTTTATGGGCTGAATTTTGCCAATCGGAACAACCCGATGTTTGGTCGCATCGATGGCGAGGTTGTGAGTGGTCATTGGGTGTATGCATTTCTGCGCCACGATCGTGAATCGGGTCAGAAATTTTTGTGTGTGGTGAACTTTCATCCGCAGCAATCGATGATGAATCTACGAGTCATCATCCCGCTGGGCGCCATCGGCGATGAGGAGTGGGCTGATTGTTATGAATTCGTCGATCAACTTACGGGTGCATCCTATGGTCGGGTTGTGACGTCGATGATCATCGAACAGGGTATGCATGTTTCGAGCATCTCACCCTTACAGGCGCTCATGCTGGAGTGGAAGAAAGTGTCAGCCTGATCAATCGGCGCGATGCAATTGTGGCAAGCCGCGCTGGAGCAACTGCGCATCGATCTGATCCGAAATGGCATCATCGAGATAGATGGCGATGGATTCATCCATGAACTCGATGCGATGTGAGCGTTGTCCGAGAGGAGGATGGTTGAGTGCTGCGATCAGCTCTCGCATATTGCGGATGGGCTTGCCATTGATTTGACTGACAATCAGGTGGCGTAGACTTTCATAGCCAACAGTTGCTTGCGTAGGAATCACTCCGCTGAGGCAGATCATGCGTTCATGTTTCTCCTGATAAGTCTCGGGCTCAGACAAGACGTGGAGATAGGAGAGAGGTGCGCGTGATTCCCACTCATCGCCATAGGCTTCGAGCAGGGGGCGCGTGATTTCTTGGAAAATCATGCCGCCTTTGATCAGGAAATTGGGTGCTTTGCCAAATTGATAATTGGGCACCAAGCGCGTGTCTTCTTCTTGTCGTGTCAGCGTGACGGGCAGTGATAATTTCTTTTGTTCTCGCCAGATGTGCAGAGTGATGACATCGCCCGCCGATCGCGTGCCGCGAACCAATTGCATCCAAGGCAGTCGACCATACATCGGGTCTTGATAATACCCGCGTCGATCAATCGGGCAGTCATCGATCGCGACAATCACATCGCGCGGCTGGATTTTCGCGAGGTCAGCAGCCGATCCTTTGCGAACTTTGCTCACAAAAATGCCGCCATCCTCTTCTGGCAAGTGGAGGAATTTGCGAAAATGCGGATCATCCGTCGCTTGGATATTGACTCCAAGATTCGGGAATCCTTGGTAATTCGATTTTTTTGCTTCCATCAAAAATCGTGCAATGAGCGGAGTGGCAATGACATCGCTGATTTGATCTTTCGAGTCATACGAGCTGAGAATGCCTACGAGTTGACCGTTTTTCACGACAGGTAGACTGTAAGACGACGCGGAAGATTGCATCGACGCTTTGACGCGGAAGGTAAGAAAATTTTGTCCGGGGAGAAACGTCGATCTGACATCGGCCGATAAGATTTGGCCTGAGGTGATCAAACTGCTGCCATTGTCTTCGACTTGAATCACATCAAGCGAATCCCCCAAGGCAGGGTTGGGTGCTATGGTGAGGGCTGTTTTTCCCGTGAAAAAATCGGCATCGGCTTTCGGGTCATCGAGCTTGAGTAAAGCGAGGTTTGCTTCGTAATCGACGCAAGCAACGGCAGCGCGTGCGCGCTTCGAGCCATCGGTCGACTCCAGTTCAATCAGAGTCGCATCGGCGACCATTTCCGCGGTCGTGATGACTTGATTTTGATCCACAACGGCAGCGAGTGAACGACGTTGGCGTGGCGGATTTTTTTCCCAAGGTTGAGCGATGTTCCAACTTTGCAAGGTCGAGTTGACGCGCACCATGGATTGACTGATATCGCTCTGCGGCGACACCAGCGATGGTGATTCGCTGGCTTTTTGTTGGCAGCCGATGAGGCAAAGGAAAGTGGTGAAAAAAAGTAGTTTCATCATCAAAAAACGATAAAGATTAGTGTGCAGCGAGATTGCTTAGGCGTTTGATTTGGTAGCTCTCCGAGATGCGTTGGTTCGCTGCAGCGATTTCCGCATAAGGTAAAACGACCGGACGCTCGACGCCGAGTAGTTCGATGACGAGATATTCGGGTGATTTTTCGGGATAAAGCAAATCGTGCGCTTGCTGCAAAGATGTCACCTTCACGCCATTGATGGATTTGACAATTTTCCCTTTGAAAGGTGGCAGGGAGCTATTCAAGTCATCGGCGAGAATATCGGTAAGGATTACGACGTCATGCAATTCTTGAAACAGTCCCTTGCTCACATAATCGGCATACGCGCGGCGAACATTGACGTCGCGGAACGAGGCAGCGGCGAAAAGATTGGTGTCGAGTGGTTGGAACAACAAGCCCGCGCAGAGGACATAGCGAGGTTTTTCCTCATAGCGAATCGCATACATTTTCGCAGGAGGAAGTGTTTTCAGAGTGACCGTGAGTTCGACTTGTTGACCATCGCGAATCACCTGCAGCTTGACGGGATCGCCCGCAAACTTCCGCTCGACGATTTCGTGCATGTTGACCTTTTCGCCATCGATCAAAATCGAGCCAGCGGCATCGATGGGGTGATCATCGATGGCAATCAAGACATCGCCCTCTTTGACCACGCCGTCGCAGCTTCCTGTGGGAGTGACGTTGGTCACCAACACGCCGATATTTTTATTCGGAAGCGAGAGAGCTGCGCGCATGGCCGGGTTGATCAGCGGGAAATCGGCTAGTCCGAGGTCGACATACTGATCATAGCGTCCATCGTTGACATCCTTGAGAAAGCGTTGGATCACAGGTGTGGGAATGATGTAGCCGGTATTATCGGCATCCGTAAGACCTTGGAATGCGACGCCGATGACTGAATCATTCTGCAACACGGGTCCGCCGGAATTACCGGGATTGATGGCAGCATCGATCTGCACCACGAGATGAGAATCGGCGCGTGAGTGCGAGTAGGGTTGGAAGTCAATGCGTGAGACCACGCCGCGAGTGACCGACAACCGTTCACCGCCGATGGGATAGCCGATGACGCGAACTTGCGATTCGAGAGCGGGAACAGCTTGGCCGATGGAAAAGACGGGGAGTTTTTCAAAAGGAGAAAAATCTTCGACGGAGAGCAGTGCGAGGTCGCAGTCGTGAGCAATGAAGTCGACCTTTGCTGCGTGTTTTTCTGGAGAGCCGTAGATGGTGATCAAAAAGCGTTGACCATTTGAGACGACATGGGCGTTGGTGAGAAATTGATTGCGTCCGATCAAAAAACCTGTGCCGATGCCACCGCTGAATCGTCCGGCATTCCAAGGTGTGGTGTAATTCGGCGTTTGAGTGGCCACCTCAATGCGAACCACCGAGCGGTACATTTCTTGAGCAGTGGGAGGGTTTTCTGCGGCTTTGCTGAAGATCGTCAATCCAAGTAAGATCAACCCTGAGAAACGTGCGAAAAAGGATGGCATAAAATCTTGTTCAATCAATCGGTGGAAAGGCCATCTGTCAACAGAAAGTCGTCATCGAGTGCCGTCCATGGCGTCGAACAAGCCGCAATGCGATGGATGGGCTCCATGGGGTGATCCATGGGATTGACGGAGTGTCAGAGATTCGCTACAGATGGACGCATGCATTTGGCAGTGATGGAAGCAAGTGGAGTGATCGAGCAAGGTGGACCGATTGTTTGGATTCAATTGGTTCTGGCGGTCATGGGTTGCATTTTCATCCTTGAGCGGCTGTTTTTCTTCCATCGGGCTCGTGTGAATGTGGCTGATTTGCTCATTGGTTTGGGCAATCATATCAAAAAAAGGTCGTTTGCGGAGGCGCGTCATGAGGCGGCACGTGCGCCTGGCCCTGTGGCGCGGGTGGCTCATGCGGTGTTGTTGCGTGTGGATTTGCCCAGAGCGGATTTGCGCGACATTGCGCAAGAAGCAGGGCAATTGGAGGTGCCGCGGCTTGAGCGAAACGTGCGGGCGATTTTGGGCGTGGCCTTGTTAGCTCCCTTGATGGGGATGTTGGGAACCATTTTGGGATTGATTGATGTCTTCCAAAAAATGAACGAGCGCGGTGGTTTCGCCGGGCCTGCGGAGCTTTCTGGTGGGGTGTTTCAATCTCTCATCACGACTGCGTTGGGCATGGTGATCGCGGTGGTGATGTATTTGTTTTATCTGTATTTTCTCGGCAGAGCACGGCGATTGATGCATCGACTCGAGCGCGCGGGAATCGAGACCGTCAACATGGTTTGTGATGCGCGACGCGAGCACGAGCTGGAATGGAAAAAAGCGCAAGAAGCGAAATCATGAAACTTGAATCGACCTTGCCTGAAAAAGTCGGCTTTCTCCATGCGGTGCCGCTTTTCAATCTATTTGCGGTGCTTTTGATGTGCTACACCTTGGGTCCGCGGTTGGAGGAGAAAACAGGAGTGAGCATACAAATGCCGGCATCGCTTTTTCAGTTAGAGCGTTACCAAGAAGCCGCGGTCATCACGATGACGGCGGATGGATTGCGTGGGTTGTATTTGGGAAAAGAGCGCATGGAGATGGCGGCGTTGGATGCGGCGCTCGATGCGCAATTGGAGACAAGCGCTGGCCCCAATCGGGCGATTGTGATCATGGCGGATCGATTTGTGCCATCGGAGCAACTGCGTCAAGTGGCCGAGATTTGTTTGAAAAAAGGATTGCGGGTGGTGATGGCGGGAAGTGGTCGTGGCAAACCGGGTGACGTGGTAGAACCATGAGTGGTGAAATGGCAGACTGTGAGTTCATGGCTAAGCCGGCGAATCGTTGGATTTTCCCATGGCGACGGGCTTTTCGTCGACGTTGGTCGTTGCTCGTTGCGGCTTTGATCGCGCTACCTATCGTGGCCTTGATGCTGACGATCGTTCGCGTGAGAGTTTTTTTTACCCCGCCGGCGCTGAATCGTTCGGCAGAGTTGATCATGGCACCTGATACGGTTCATCATCGGGCTTGGCTCGAAAAGGTTTCGCAGCAAACGCCCTTTCCTGCGCCGCTGCATGAAGAAGTGGTGGAGAGCAATAGTGATGCATATCTACTTGCCGAGTTGGGCGATGCCTTTCAGCCGGGTCAAAAACTCCGTGATGTTTGGGTGCCGGAGGTGAAGTCGGTATTTTCACAAGATGCTTGGTTGCCGAATGTGCCAAGTATGATCGAAGAACAGCAATCGCCGAAAGCGCTTGTGCAAGGCTTGTGGCAACCGCGTTTCCGATGGTTGTCCATGCTGCCCAAGGGAGCGGATCAACCGGATTGGCCTATGTATGCTGGTCCAGTTCGTGTGGCAGAAGGAGTGAAGTTCTTGATGGAGGTGGACGCGAGTGGGCGAGTGGTGTCCTTTTTGCCTGCATCGAAAGAAACCGATGGATCATGGGCTCTTTTGGAAAGTTGGGCGAAACGCATGCAATTCTCGCCTTCTCAGGTGCCTCTCGGTTGGATTGCAGGTGAAATGGTTTGGGAGGTTGTGCATGATTGAGTTGAGCTTTACCGAATTTTGCTTGCTGCTCATCATTTCCGCCATGGTGCTGGTGGGATTATTTGATTGGATTTCGCGCTTTGCTCACTGGAATTCCGAACGTCGCGGTCGGCGCACACGCTTTGCTTGCCGACTTTGCTTATCGCATTGGGAAAATTCGAGTCGCGAGCCTGTCGATGTTTGTCCGAAGTGTGGTCGCTCTTGCGAAAGATCTCGATAAAAAAGCGCCAAGTTTGTGACGGGTTGGGCTTGCGCCCGCCCGCGGGAGTGTGTAGGAACGGTCGGGAGCAATCCTTTTTTCCTCTTATGAATGAAAGACGCGTAGTAATCACCGGTATTGGCTGCATTAGCCCAATGGGAAATGATTTGGCATCCACTTGGGAAGCGATGAAGGCTGGCCGTAGCGGCATTGATCGCATTGCCTCGATGGATACCAGTGCCTACACCACGCACATTGCGGGAGAGGTGAAAAATTTCGATGCGGCACCGTTTTTCAACAACGCGAAAGATTGTCGACGTGCCGATCGCTATGTGCAGTTGGCCGTGGCTGCTGCGCGCATGGCCTTGCAGGATTCCGGTTTGGACGTGGAAGCGGTCGATAAAGATCGCGTCGGCGTGATGGTGAGCAGCGGCATTGGTGGTCTGGGAACGCTGGAAGAAGAGCACACCAAGCTGATTCAGCGTGGGCCTGGGCGCGTATCGCCTTTCCTGATCCCGATGATGATCGCGAACATTTCCAGCGGCATCATTTCGATGGAGTATGGATTTGGCGGCCCGAACATGGCCATTGTGACGGCTTGTGCGACCTCGAATCACTCGATCGGTGAGGCTTGGCGCATCATCAAATTTGGCGATGCCGATGCCTTCCTCTGCGGTGGTGGCGAAGCGAGCATTCTCCCCTGCGGTCTGGCAGGATTTGGCAACATGAAGGCCCTCAGCACCCGCAATGACGAGCCGCAAAAAGCGTCGCGTCCCTTCGATGTCGGTCGCGACGGTTTCGTAATGGGCGAAGGTGCGGGCGTGTTGATGATCGAAGAACTCGAGCACGCGAAAAAGCGTGGTGCAACGATTTATGCCGAATTGATCGGTTACGGCTTGAGCGCCGATGCCTACCACATGACCTCACCGCATCCCGAAGGTCACGGTGCGGCTCGCTGCATGGACATGGCGCTGCGTCATGGCAAGATCAATCCAGAGGAAGTCAGCTACGTCAACGCCCACGGCACCTCCACGGGGCTCGGCGATGTTTGCGAAACGAAAGCGATCAAACGCACCTTTGGCGATCATGCGAAAAACGGTTTGCTGGTCAGCTCTACCAAGTCGATGACTGGTCACTTGCTCGGTGCAGCGGGTGGTGTGGAAATTGCGGCTTGCTTGATGGCGATGAAAGAAAACATCGTGCCGCCAACCATCAACCTCGATGAGGCGGATCCCGAGTGCGATCTCGACTACGTGCCCCACGTGGCTCGCGAGGCAAAAGTCGATGTCGCCCTGAGCAACAGCTTCGGTTTTGGTGGCCATAATGCTTCTTTGTTGATCAAACGCTTCGCGTAAGCTATTGTCTCGCATGCCCGCCACCGCCATCGACCTCGTCGCTGAAATCAAGCGACTCAAGCAGGAGCGCAATGCCGTCATTCTCGCGCACAATTACCAGACGGGCGACATTCAAGATGTCGCCGATTACGTCGGTGATTCCCTTGGTCTTGCCTATCACGCGAAAGATACGCAAGCCGACGTGATTGTCTTCTGCGGCGTGCATTTCATGGCGGAGACGGCGAAGATCGTCAATCCGAGCAAAGTCGTAGTTCTGCCCGATAAGGATGCCGGCTGCTCGCTCGAACAATCGTGCCCGGGCCCGGCCTTGGAGAAATTTCTGCAAGACCATGCGGAGAAAAATTACTACGTCATCGCCTACATCAATTGCTCGGCGCATGTGAAGGCGCTCTGCGATGTCATTTGCACCTCGGGCAATGCGGTGAAAATTGTCAACAAAGCACCGCAGGACCGACCCATTCTTTTTGTGCCGGACCAAAATCTGGGCGCTTGGGTGATGGAACAAACCGGTCGCAAGATGGACTTGTGGCAGGGCTCTTGCTACGTCCACGTCGAGTTCACGCGCGATTCGATTCGCAAGATCAAGGAAGAGTATCCTGAAGCATTGGTCGTCGCGCACCCCGAGTGCACCCAGGCCGTGCGCTTGCTTGCCGATGAAGTGTGCTCGACCGAAAAAATGGTGACGTATTGCCAAAACGCGCCGGTGAAAGACATCATCGTCGTCACGGAAAGTGGCATGTTGCATCGACTGCGTCGCGAGTGCCCGGACAAAAATCTCATCGCCGGCCCGACCGACCGTTGCGCCTGTGCGGATTGTCGTTACATGAAAATGAACACGCTGCAAAAACTGCACGATTGCCTGCGCGACCTCAGTCCTCGGGTCGAGCTCCCCGAAGACATCCGCGCCCGCGCCGAGGCACCCTTGTTGTTGATGTTGGAGCAGTCGAAGTGACTTCGGTGAAATGTTGCCTCAATCGATCAGGCAATCCGCGACGGTTTTTTCCATGACAGCGATTTCGTCGTCAGTGAGTGTGGAAAATTCCGGGAGCTGTCGTTTTTTCTTCGATAGAGTGCCGCCATTTTGACTGACCAGCGAGATGAACAGATCGATGTGTCGATCAGGAAGCTCGACCACATGGCGGATTCCGGCACGGATCTGATCATGAGCTGTGAGAAAGTTGAGCTCTGTGGGCAGTTGTGTTTCGATCGTTTCTCGGATGAGGTCGATCGTGATGCGAGTCAACTCAGTGCAATCGATGTAACGATAGAAGTCGCATGTATCATTGTTCACCGTCATGCGCAGGCGGTCGTCCATGGTGTATTGCACCAACTCCATCAACGGCTTGGAAAATGATTCCAGTGCTTGATCATATTCAAGCGGTCGATTCAAAATGACGGCGGATACGGGAAGGATGATGCCTTCTGGGCCGAAGCCATTTTGTGCCAACACATGGTGAAGGAGGAACCGATGAATCCGTCCATTTCCATCGCTAAATGGGTGAAGAAAATTGAATACAAAGGAAACGACAGCTGCCGCGACCAGCGTTGGCACGACAGAGCGCTCGACCTGCCATGTACCTGACGAGGTTTTTACTCTGCGCGCGGTCATCCTGCGTGCCATCAGAAGAAAAGACTCCATGAGCTCATCAAGATCTTCAGGGCGTGGTGCGACGAAATGGATTCTTTCGTGGCCTGGTCCTAATGTTTCGCCAACATAAACCTGTTCTCTGTTTTTGCTGCGCCAACCATCATTAGCATAGCGTGGGTCGACAATGGCTTGTTGCA
>JBDLWB010000106.1:0-14114 GCA_039804425.1 Verrucomicrobiota bacterium | reverse complement strand
TTTTGGTGAGGGCGTGTTTTCTAGGCCGATGGCCCAGGCTGGTATGAGGCGGGGCTTTGGCGCTTGGTTTTTGTGCGGGCGTGTTTCCTAGGCCGATGCCTAGGCTCGGGTCCTTGGGTGCGTGAATGATAGACTGATATGGCATTTTGATGCTGTTGAGCATTTCCCATCTTGCTCTAACGAATCTTCTTGACGGGTGAATGCCTAATTGTTAGGAATATTGTTTATGATGAAATCTCGTTCTTTTTTCCTGCCTTTGGCTGTGAATCGGAGCGCCAACGGTGCGCTTTCATATCAGCCTGGGGCATCGCCCCAGGACCGAGTTTTATGATCAATAAAGGGCTGAAAGCCCGATTCATTCTTATGCCTCAGTCGCTCTCGCTTGTGATGGTTCATGTGATCTTTAGCACGAAAGATCGCCGGCCATTTCTCGATCCTGATCTGCGGCCCAAGTTGCACGCGTATCTCGCGACTGTGGCCCGCAATGCGGGTTGTGAATGCTACCGAGCGGGAGGGGTGGCGGATCATGTGCATTTGGCCATCCGCCTTTCCCGCACGATCACCATCTCGCAACTCGTGGAGGAATTGAAAACTGCTTCTTCGAAGTGGTTGAAGCGTCGATCGCCTGAACTGGTTAAGTTTTCTTGGCAGCGTGTGTATGGCTGTTTTTCTGTTGGCCCTAAGGATGTGGATGCCTTGATCGCCTACATTGATGATCAGGAAAATCATCATCGCACACGGAGTTTTCAAGAGGAGTTTCGAATGTTTCTTGAGAAATACGGGGTCGAATTTAACGAAGCTTACGTTTGGGACTAACCGATGGGGCGGGCCTTCAGCCCTTGGTTTTGTGTGGGGGCGAGGTCCTAGGCCGATGGCCTAGGCTGGTATGAGGCGGGCCTTCAGCCCTTGGTTTTGTCTGGGGGCGAGGTCCTAGGCCGATGGCCTAGGCTGGTATGGGATCGGGCCTTTGGCCCTTGGTTTTGCGCGAGCGTGTTTCCCGGGCCGATCCTAGGCTGGTATGGGGCGGGCCTTCAGCTCTTGGTTTTGTCTGGGGGCGAGGTCCTAGGCCGATGGCCTAGGCTGGTATGGGATCGGGCCTTTGGCCCTTGTGGGGGGGCGAAAACCTTTTGATTGAGGCATTAAGCTTTTTTGCCGATCCAGTCGCCGTATTGGCGGTATTTTTGGTAGCGCTGTTGGCGGAGCTGGGTAGGGGAGAGCAGTTGCAACTGTTGGAGGTGCTTGGCGACTTCGGCTGCTAGCGCGGTGGCGGCTGCGGCGTGGTCGTGGTGGGCGCCGCCGGTGGGCTCGGCGATCACGCCGTCGATGAGCTTAAGCTTGTTCAGGTCGGGCGCGGCGATTTTCATCGCTTCGGCGGCCTCGGGGGCGTGCTTTCGGTGTTTCCACAGAATGGCGGCGCAGCCTTCGGGGCTGATGACGGAGTAGTAGGCGTTTTCCATCATCAACACGCGGTCGGCGACGCCGATACCGAGTGCGCCGCCGGAGCCGCCTTCGCCGAGCACGACGGCGATGATGGGCACGGTGATGAGCATCATTTCGCGCAGGTTATAGCCGATGGCTTCGGCGATATTGCGTTCCTCCGCGCCGATGCCGGGGAAGGCGCCTGGGGTGTCGATGAGGCAGACGATGGGGATGCGGAATTTTTCGGTAAGGCGCATCAGGCGGATGGCCTTACGGTAGCCTTCGGGGTGGGCGCTGCCGAAATTGCGCAGCAGGTTTTCCTTGGTATCGCGGCCTTTTTGGTGACCGATGACCATGACCTTTTGATCGCCCAGCATGGCGAGACCAGCGGGCATCGACTTATCATCGCCGATGTGGCGGTCGCCGTGTAGCTCGATGAAATCGGTGAAAGCGAGAGAGACGTAATCGAGCATGTAGGGGCGTTGAACATGGCGGGCGATTTGCACGCGTTGCCAAGGGGTGAGGTTTTCGTAGAGTTCTGCCTTGGTTTTTTGGAGTTTTCCCTCCATCTCGGAAATTTGCGCCGATAGATCAATGTTTTGCGAATCGGACTTCGCGCGTAGTTTTTCCAATTCGCGTTCCATTTCAGCGATGGGTTTTTCAAATTCGAGCAGTTGAGTCATGGCGTGCGGCGAGATTAGCAGAGTTACGGACGGATTTCCACATCATTTCCTACTCTTAGTAAAAGAGCGAGTTCCTCGGTATCAACGACATCGAGATGACAGCCGTGAACGCCGCTCATGGGGGTTGGAACGATCTGGAGTTTGTTGGAAAAAGTGATGGTTTTGAGGGCGTCGCGGTAGCCCTTCATGCCGGGTGCGACCTTTTTTTGTCCGAGCAAACCGCCTTTATTGGCGATTTTGAGAGTGGTGATTTTCTGGGGAAGTCCGATGCATTTTTGGATCGGGTATTCTTTGAGGAACGTGCCGCCGTTCCAAAGGGTGAGCGCGTGGCGTTTCGGTTCGATGACGACGCGGAGATGGAGGGGTAGAACCATCAATTCATCGCCGGGTTGCAAGGGGCGCATTTCGAGAAGGCCATTGAAGTGGATGATGGCATCGAGCGTCGTCTCATTTTTCGCCGCAATGCCGAGGTAAGAATCGCCGCGGCCGACCTTGTGTGCGACGAGTTGGGATTGGCGGTGCAGCGAGAGAAAATCGTCCATATTCATCTCGCCGAGGATTTGTCGGGCGAGGGGTGCGGCGTTAGAAGCGGGGTAATAATTGACGAGATGCAGCAGTTTCTCGCGAGCCTCTGCGGTTTTCCCCGTGGCGAGAAGTTCAGAGGCTTTTTGGAAAGCTTTATCGCCTGGTTCGATGTCGACCATTTCGGCGAGGTCGGCGACCTTTTCATAATCGCGTGCGGGGTCCGCCATGACGCGTTCTGGTTCGGGCATCCATTGGTGGAAGAGTTGTGCGAGAGAGTCGGGCACGGGACGGCCAATGACGTGGAGAGTGAAAAAAGTCGATAAGGCGACGATCATCGCAACGATGAGAGCGCAAATCAATTTCACGAACGTCCAGAATCGCATGAGGAAGGATTAGAGCAGTTTTTTGCGATGGAGGTCGAAGCGGTTGATGCTGTGGGATTGCGCGATCATTTCGAGAGAAAATTTGATCAGGGCAATTTCCCAGGCATCATCGACGCCTTCGAGGATGGCGAGCATGGGATTGCCCGTTTGGCGGACATCGGCCAGCAGTTGTTGGCGAACCTCTTCGATGGGTTGATGGACAATTTGTTCCGAAACATCCGAGCGGCG
Organism: Verrucomicrobiota bacterium; assembly: GCA_039804425.1. Lineage (GTDB taxonomy): Bacteria > Verrucomicrobiota > Verrucomicrobiia > Verrucomicrobiales > Akkermansiaceae > UBA956. The sequence continues at coordinate 10,876 of JBDLWB010000106.1, read as the reverse complement.
GAAGCGGAAGCCGTATTGGAGAAAGGCGAGGTCGATGCCTTGACGGTGCAGTGACTCGATGAGTCGACCGATGCGTTCGCGCGCTTCCTCGCCGAAGCCTTCCCATTCCATATCGGGATGAGGTTTGATCAGCAGGGGTTTGCAGGCCTCCATTTCACCCGTGCGGATGCGTACTTCACCGACGCGATCCATGAGTTCGCTGACCAATTGATATTGGAAGCGAGTTTCTCCAAACGTGGCAATGCGGCGATCGGGTTCATGGAGAACCCGGCTGCTTTCCATGGCATAGAGGAAATGGTCGCGTGAGAGATTCATGAGAGAAGTTGGCGCAGCCCTGCGAAAAATCAACGATGGGGTGCACGAGCGAGAAAAAGAACAGGACGGTTTTTGGAAGAAAACCGCCCCGTCAAGAGAGAGATGCTGAGCGCGAGAGGCTCAGCGTAGTCCATGGCAGATTACGCTTTGGACTCGATGAAACGCACGACGTCTCCCACGGAGAGAAGTTTTTCTGCGTCTTCATCTGGCACTTCGATGCCAAATTCTTCTTCGAAAGCCATCACGAGTTCCACAGTGTCGAGAGAGTCGGCACCGAGGTCTTCGATGAATTTGGCGTCGATGGTGACAAGGTCAGCGCTAACGCCGAGTTGTTCCACAATGGTATCTTTTACACGTTCTTCGGTACTCTTTTCTGACATGGTTGGAATGGTTTGGTTGTTACCGCCGCAAGGCATAGCGAGGGAAAGGAGACTTGGCAATAGCGAAAATGAGGGAAAATGAACTAGGGTTGGGTGGGTTGCTCCTCCGTTTCTTCGCTGGCGTATTCGATGAGTTCGCCGTGGAATTGTTTGCGCACGAGAGTCATCCATTGCTCGGCGGGTTCGCCTTTTTCCTTTTGGAAGCCGCCGTAGGTCATGCCATCGATGCGAATGCGCCCCTTTTTGCCGGATTTTTGTTGATACTCGGCAAAGGCGAGTCCTTTGGTATACCACTTACGGAGATCGAGTTGCGTGAGATCTGCGATGGGGACTTTGCGTCCATCTTGGGTGATGATGGTATCGCCATCGAGGACCATGGTACGTCGCAGCGTGCGGAGCAAAAGGAAAAGAGTGATGGCGGCGAGAGCCATCAGGATGTGACCGACGATCCATTGCTCGCGGATGGAGCCAGCGTCGTGCCATTTTTCGGGAGGCTTGCGATTCCATTTCATGCGTCCGGTGAACGCTTCCCATGCCTTCAGATGCCCTTCCTCGAGGAGAGATGCCTCACAGAGTTCTGCAGGCCATGGGGTGGGAGCTTGAGCCTCCGTCGGGACCAGCGATGAGTCATCGCCGAAAGAAACGCTTTGGTTTTCAGCGAATCCTTTCCATTGCGCTGCGGAGATGCCCTGATGTTTTTGTTCTTTGTAGGTCTTGCCGGCTTCAACAAAGGTCGCGTGGTAGGCGAAAATGAGATTTTGCTGACGATAGCCGGTGTTTGCATCGCGATAAAACCAACCGCCGAGAAAGAGAAACATGGCGAGCATGCCGAGGGCGCGTTCGAAAAACCAGCGGGTGGGTTTGCAGATGAGAAAATCCTTCACGCATGAAAACTAGGGAAAAAGAGCTCATTTTGGCAAGGAGAATGCCATCATCGCTGACGATGATTTGCGGGAAAAAAGTAGCATCGTAGCGAAAACTGTGATTGATTGCGCTGCCGTGAGTTTTGCTAGTCAGTTCGATGATCTCATGTCGCGCCCGTCGCCATTGGTGCGGCGTTTGATGGCGATGTTGGAGTCCCATGTTTCGCTTGAGACACTGGCGCGGGAGAGTGCGGCAGTGACGCGTCGGCATTTTGGGAAAACCATGCGTTTGTTTGCGCCATTGTATGTCTCGAACGAGTGCGTGAACAATTGCTCGTACTGTGGATTTTCGCGTGACAATGCGATCTTGCGCACCACGTTAACGCCGCAGCAAGTGTTGCAAGAGGCCCGGCATTTGCATGAGTTGGGATTTCGCAACGTATTACTCGTGGCGGGGGAGCATCCGAAGTTTGTTTCCGAAGGGTACTTGCAAGAGTGTCTCGACTTGCTCAAGCCATTGATCCCTGGAATCGCCATTGAGGTGGGACCGATGGAGGACGAGCAGTATGCAGAAATCGTCGAACATGGGGCTGAGGGTTTGGTGGTGTATCAGGAAACATATGACCTCGACACCTATCGGACCTTGCACACGGCGGGCCCGAAAAAGAATTTCCACTGGCGGCTTGACTGTCCCGAGCGGGCGTATGCGGGTGGGTTCCGGCGGATTGGCATTGGTGCGTTGTTCGGTCTATCTGGCTGGAAGCGTGAGGCACAGGCGCTGGCGACTCACCTGGAATATCTGCTCAAGCATTGTTGGAAATCGCAGCTCACGGTGGCATTTCCGCGCATGCGGCCGTATGCGGGGAACTACCAATACACACCCGATGAAAAACTGTATCTTTCTGATGCGGCTTTGTTGCGTTTGATTACAGCATTTCGCATTTGTTTCCCGACCGTGGGAATCGTGCTTTCCACGCGTGAACCTGCGGAGTTGCGAGATGCGCTCGTGCCGCTGGGGGTCACGCACATGTCCGCCGGGGCTCGTACGGAGCCTGGTGGATACACGGGGGCAGGTAGCGAAGACTTGCATTTGACGACCAAGGGTCGACGCGTCGAGCTTGCGCAAAAAACCGGATGCGAGAAAGCGACTGAGCAATTTCGCATCAACGATCAGCGTAGTGCGGCGGAGGTTGAGGCCATGTTGCGGGCGCAGCAGATGGATCCGGTGTGGAAAGACTGGGACGAAGCCATTCTTGCGCCTGCGTGATACCGTGTCATCTTGCGAAACATCGCCGACGTTTCTGCGTATCCTTCACCATTTATGATCGCCTGGTTTGCCCGCAATCACCTCGCCGCCAATTTGATGATCGCCCTCATCTTGGTGTTGGGTGCGTATTCCGTTTGGAAGCGCACGACGCTGGAGGTGAATCCGGCATTTCGTTTTGATGAAGTGCACATCACTGTGGAGTATCGCGGCGGCACGCCGACCGACGTCGAGCGCGGTGTGGTAATTCCCATCGAACGAGCGATCGAAAACGTGCCAGGCATCGCGGCGATCACTTCCGAAGCGCGCACAGGATCGGGGCGGGTGATTGTGCAAGCCGATCAATTGACCGATCCCGAAAAACTGATGGAGCAACTGCGACCATTAGTTACGGGGATTACGAGTTTCCCTGCGGAGATTGAGCCACCGCGATTGGAAGTGCCCAACAGCACGCGTTGGTTCGACGTGATCAAACTTGCCATTACGGGAGAAATGGATGAGCGAGACTTGCTCAAGGCGGCGCGACGGGTGCGCGATGATCTCACGGCATTGCCGGGCATTTCCCAGGCGGAACTGCAGGGAGCATCGCCGGTTGAAATCGCGATCGAGGCTGATCCTGAGCGCTTGCGGGATTATGGTTTAACCTACAACGACATTGCCGAGGCGATTCGGCGCACATCCCTCGACATCCCGGCGGGGCAGATTCAGACCGATGAGGGCAGTTTGTTGATTCGCACCAGTGGGCAAGCCTTCAGTGAGCGCGAATTTGCGGAGATTGTATTGCTCAACAATCGTGGAGCTGCGATCAAATTGGGCGATGTGGCGCGCGTGACAGATGGCTTTGAGGAGAGTCGGAAAATCATGCGATTCAATGGCAAACCTGCGTTGTTGGTGGAATGCTTGCGCTTGAACAACGAGAGTGCGTTAGAAATTGCGGATCGCGTGAAAGCGTATGTCGCCGAATCGGCTCAGCGATTTCCGTCCGGAGTTTCCCTTCATGTGTGGGACGACTCAACGATTGAGTTGAAAGGTCGACTCAATTCATTGATTACCACCTTACTGCAAGGCTGCGTGTTGGTCATGATCATTCTAGGACTATTCCTGCGTCCGAGCATTGCCTTTTGGGTTTTGTTGGGAATCCCCGTGTCCTTTGCGGGTACCTTGTGGGTCATGCCATTTTTTGGTTTGACCGTGAATGTGATGTCGTTGTTTGGCTTCATCATTGCGGTGGGCTTAGTCGTGGATGACGCCATCGTCACATCCGAAAATGTCTATAGCAAGATGAACGAGGGAATGAGTCCCGAAGAAGCAGCGATTACTGGCACGCAGGAGATTGCGCTGCCAGTGACCTTCGGCTCCTTGACAACGATTGTCGCGTTCTTGCCGTTGATGTTTTTCGAGGGCTTTTATGGTACCTACACCAAGCAAGTGCCACCCGTGATCATTGGGATTTTGTTATTTTCCTTGTTAGAGGCGAAGTTGTCCTTACCGGCGCATTTGAAATTCCTCAAGCCTTTGGGTGACAAGCCTGGTCCCTTTGCGCGATTTCAGAAACGAATTGCGGATGGCTTAGAGAATTTCATTGAGCGTTTCTTCAAGCCATTCATCGAGTATACTACGCGACACCGTTATTCGACTTGTTGCGTATTTTTGGCATTCGCGATGGGGTCCATTGGCTTGATCAAGAGTGGTCGTTTGGGATTTGTGTCGATGCCGAACATGGAAAAAAACCGACTTTATGCGAGCCTGACCATGCCGCGGGATGCCAAAGTAGAAGAGACCGATGTGTTAGTGCAGCGAGCCGAGCGAGCGGCAGAGCAGTTGAAAAAGGAGTTGGTTGATCCCGTGACAGGGAAGTCATACATCAAAGACATCCTTGCTTCTGCGGGTGGATGGCCGGGGCGACCATGGGTTGATCCGAGATCGGGTTTTGTGGTCATGACTGTGGTCGATGCTTCCGAGCGCAGTGAGCCAGGCCCATCGCACAAGCAAGTGGCACAGCGCTGGCGTGAGTTGTGTGGTCAGATGCAGGAAGCGCAGTCATTTTATGTTTCCGTAGATAGCGGTCGTGGTTTTCGCGGCGGTGGTGGTGAGGAATCGATTTTGGTGGAATTGCGCGGGAATGCCTCCGATGCACGCGACCAGTTAGCTGAGGAAATCGAGCTACTTCTGAAGTCGTATCAAGGCATCAGTTCGGCGGGGAGCAATCTATCGAGAAATCGAGATGAGTTGGTCATTTCCATTCGCCCCGAGGGCGAGTCCTTAGGTTTGACGCAACGTGAATTGGGGCGGCAAGTGCGATCATCCTTTTTTGGAGAACAAGCGCAGCGGGTACAACGAGAGATTGATGACATTCGGGTGATGGTGCGATTGCCCTTAGAGAAGCGTCAGTCGCTGCATACGTTAGAACAAATGCGCATCCGCTTACCGAATGGTGGTGAGGCTCCGCTTCGTTCGGTGGCCAATGTTTCCTTTGGTAAAGCGCGTGCGGAGATCAATCGCACCAATGGGGCGCAGGCCATCACGATCTGGGCGCAGGCAGAAAATGCGAGTGTCGATATTGTGGAGATCGGGCGAGATCTCGAAAAGCGCTTGAAAGAAGTGTTTGTCGATCACCCCGAGCTGTCATGGCGATTTACCGGATATCTGGCCGAGCACGAGCAAACCAATGAGCGCATTGTTCTTGGTGGGATTGCCGTTTTGTTCGCTTTGTACTTGCTGCTGGTGATTCCCTTTCAGTCGTTGCTTCAGCCATGCTACATCTTGTTGGCCATTCCTTTTGGCGTGATTGGTGCATTGTTAGGGCACTTGATCATGGGCGTGGTGCCGTCCTTCCTTTCCGCTTTTGGGATTCTGGCGGTGGCAGGGATTGTGGTGAACAACGCGATTGTGATGATTGATTACATCAACCAACATCGAGCTGCAGGGATGGATCGGTTCGAGGCGGTCGTGGGTGCGGGTACGAAGCGATTTCGACCGATCATGTTGACCTCTCTGACGACTTTTGTTGGTCTCATTCCGACCATTCTCGATCGGTCCGTACAGGGGCAATTTTTGATTCCCATGGCTGTTTCCCTGGCATTTGGCATTCTGTTTTCGACAGTGATTACGTTGTTTTTGATTCCTGCCTTCTATCTGATTACCGAAAGTGGCATCGATCGCTGGAAAGCATTTTGGGGCTGGTATTGGGGTAAGCAGGAAAAAACGATTTCCTCGACAACCCTCTAACGAAAACGACCACAGCTGTTATGCTGTGGTCATTCGTAAAAAGAATCGCAATATGTTATCAATAGACGTCGCGCTGGTAGCGTTTGTCTTTTTTCATCTGCGCAACGTAGGCGGCGGCTTCCTCAGCGGTTTTGCCGCCGTGAGTTTGGATGGCTTCGTGGAGTGCGACGTCGACATCCTTGGCCATGCGTGAGGCATCGCCACAGACGTAGAACGCGGCACCTTCTTCGAGCCATTTCCACAACTCCGCGCCTTGCTCTCGCATGCGGTCTTGCACGTAGATTTTCTTCGCTTGGTCGCGGGAGAAAGCCGTGTCCATGCGCTCCAGCAGGCCATCTTTGAAAAACTGCTCCAGTTGCTCCTGATAGAGGAAATCCGTGGCGGCGTGAGGATTGCCGAAAAACAGCCAATTGCGGCCTTTGGCTCCAGTGGCTTGGCGGTCTTCGAGGAAAGCGCGGAAGGGCGCGATGCCCGTTCCTGGGCCGACCATGATCAGCGGCGTGCTGGGATTTTCAGGCAAGCGGAAAGCGGGGTTCTCGTGGAGATAGACGCCCGTGGTGTCGCCTGCGGCGAGGCGAGCGAGGAAGGTCGAGCAAACGCCCCCGCGCTCACGTCCGAAGGTGCGGTAAGTGACTTCGCCAACCGTCAGATGCACTTCGCCGGGGTGGGCGAGTGGGCTGGAGGAAATCGAGTACAGCCGTGGTTGAAGCTTGCGCAAAATGGCGACAAAATCTTCGGCATCGGTGAAATCGGCAGGGTAGTCGAGCGCCAGATCGATCAATTCGCGGCCCCAGATGAAATCTTGGTAGGCTTGTTTATCATTGGCGGCAACGAGCGAGCGCAGAAACGGCGAACCGCTGCGAGCTTGCCATTTTTCAATCAACGAACTGGTGAGAGTGCGGATGTCGTAGTGGCGGATGAGAGCCTCACGGAGCGAAACTTCATGGCCATCGGGCGTGGTGACATCGGCCTTGGTGTTGAATGGCAAATAGCTGAGAAGCTCATCGACAAGTGCCTCGCTGTTCTGCGGGTAAACGCCGAGGGCATCGCCCACTTGGTAGCTCAGGCCTGAGCCATCGAGTGAAATTTCGATGTGATGCGTGCGCTTTTCCGAGCCTTTGCCATTGAGGTTGTATTGGCGAATGATGGGAGCAGGGAAGGGGCGATTTTTCGAATAGCCGTCCTCTTCTTGTTCGAGAGCCATCGGCACCGCAGCCACAGCTCCGGCGGGGGCGAGCAGGGACATGATGCCTTGCGACCAGGCCTTATATTCGGCATCGAACTCGACATCGCAATCGACGCGTGGGTAGATGCGTTCCGCGCCGAGAGCTTCGAAGCGCAGGTCGAAATCAATGCCGCACTGGCAGAAATCGGGATAAGACGAATCGCCGAGGGCGAGGACCGAGTATTTCACCCCAGCGAGAGAGGGTGCGGATTCCGCCATCAGCCACTTATGGAAATCGGCAGCGGAGTCGGGAGGTTCGCCATCGCCGTAAGTGCTGGCGATGAGCAGCACGTGTTTTTCCGAAGGGAGTTTCGCGGCATCGTATTGTGCGATGTCCGACATCGTGGGGAGGAAATTTCCTTTTTTCAGATCCTTGACGAGCTTCTTGGCGAGGCCCTCGGCATTGCCCGTTTGCGATGCGTAAAGCACCGTCACGGGCACAGGAGGTCCGGCCACGGCGCTGACTCCCGCTGCTTGTGGCAAATGAGCGGCGAAAAAGCGGTTGAGCCACAGGCGTTGTTCGGGTGTGAAGGGGGCGTCGTCGGGAACAAAAGGATGCTGAGACATGTTAGGATAGTGGGAAAAAGCCAATTCCGGCCGTCATGGGAGCAGCGGCGCTCTAGGATAGGCAGAAACGGCAAACATTTCAAGCAAGGATCGCGCCATTTTCATGGACAAAGCGAAATCGGTGCAATCTCTGGGGCCTTAGTGCTCGAGCAAGCGGTCGAGAGCTTCCGTTTTATCATGCACGGCGAGCTTGCTGACGATAGTGGCCGTGGCCTCATTCATGCCCTGAATCTCCACTTCCGTGCCAGTGCGGCGGAACTTGAGGACAACCTTATCCAGCGCGCCGACGGCCGTGAGATCCCAGAAGTGAGCGTGCGTGAGATCGATGATCACCTTCTCGTGATTTTCCGAGAAATCGAAGGCCTGCGAAAAGGTTTCGGCAGAGACAAAAAACACCTGCCCCAGCACGGTGTAAGTGCGGATTTTGTCGTGGTCGGTGTGAGTGATACGAATCACCTGAGCGATTTTTCGTGCGAAAAACAGGGATGCAAGCAGCACTCCGGCGCCCACGCCCAGAGCGAGATTGTGGGTGCAAACTACCGTGACCACCGTGACAATCGTCACCAAGCTGGTGGTGTAGGGGTGGATGAAAAGGTTTTTCAAAGAGGCCCAAGAAAAAGTGCCGATCGAGACCATCACCATCACCGCGACCAAGGCGGGCATGGGGATTTGTTTGACCCACGGCCCCAGCATCAAAAGGAGAATCAACAGCACCACCCCTGCGATGAGAGTCGAGAGGCGGGTGCGAGCGCCGGATTTCACATTGATCACCGATTGACCAATCATCGCACAACCAGCCATGCCACCAAAAAGACCGGCGACGATATTGGCGATGCCTTGCCCGCGAGCTTCTTGATTCTTATCGCTTTTCGTTTCCGTCATGTCATCGACGATTTGCGCCGTCATCAGCGATTCCAGCAATCCGACGCAGGCGAGGCCCATGGCGGTGGGGAAAATGATTTGCAGCGTTTGCCAATTCAGCGGCACGTCTGGCCAGAGAAAAATGGGCAAGGTATCAGGCAGTTCACCGAGGTCGCCCACGCGGCGGACATCGAGCTGCATGACCATCGCTACGATCGTTAGCACGATGATGCAAACCAGCGGCGAGGGCACGGCCTTGGTGAGGCGGGGTAGCAAGTAAATGATCGCAAGACCGCCCGCGACCATGGCATAGGTGATCCACGAGACACGCTCCACGGAGAGATCCAGTTCGGGCAACTGTGCGAGGAAAATCAGAATGGCGAGTGCATTGACAAATCCCGTCATCACCGCCCGCGAGACAAAGCGCATGACATTGCCGATGCGCAGCCAGCTCATGATGATTTGAATCACGCCCGTGAGCAAAGTGGTCGCTAACAGATACTGAAGACCGTGATTTTTCACCAGCGTGACCATCAGCAAAGCCATCGCCCCTGTGGCAGCCGAGATCATGGCCGGGCGGCCACCGACAAAGGCGATGACCACGGCGATGCAAAACGATGCGTAAAGCCCGACTTTGGGATCGACACCCGCGATGAGAGAAAAAGCAATCGCTTCAGGAATGAGAGCAAGAGCGACGACGATCCCGGCGAGGATATCGCCGCGCAGATTCGAGAACCAGTTTTGTTGAAGAGAAGAAAAAGGCATATCAGTGAGGGCCATCAGGGAAAATAAAAGACATCACCACGCGGCGTGGTGGGAAAGAGAAGGAAAAAAACCAGCGCCGCAGCAGCGCTGGTTGGAGATGCTAGTGCCCCCGTGGAGGATCTTTGCGGATGAGAGATCAGGCGATCACCTTCAAAAAGCGTTCATAGGCCTTTTCCCAATCGGCGCTGTCTTGGGGGAGGTAGGTTTTGAACTCAAAGGAATTTTTAATCAGCTCGCGGGCCTCCACCATCGAGGGCAAGTGACCAGTGGCGATCATTTGCACGGCGATGTTGCCGCAGGAAGTGGCTTCGACGGGACCGGCGATGACTTCGATGCCAAGCGCATTGGCGGTAGCTTGGGTGAGGTAGGTGTTTTGAATGCCGCCACCGCCGACGTGGAGTCGTTTGAACGACGAACCCGTCATGCTGCAAATTTTATCGTAGGTCATGCGGTACTTCAGGGCGATCGAATCCGTGGCGACGCGGAGGATTTTTCCTTTCACTTGCGGCACGTCCTGACCTGTGGCGCGGCAGTATTCTTGGATTTTTTCTGGCATGTCGCCCGCCGTCGAGAAACTCGGGTGGTCGGGATCGATGAAGGCCGTGAAAGCCGGTGCTTCAATCGCGAGTTCGGCCAGAGCGGCGTAGTCGAGGTCCTCGCCATCGATGGCCCACTGGCGTTTGCACTCTTGAATCAACCACAGCCCGGAGATGTTTTTGAGGAAGCGAACCGTGCCGCTGTGACCGAGTTCATTGCAAAAACCTGCTTCAAAAGCGGTGGATGAGGTGATCGGTTGCGGCGACTCAAGACCCATGATGGACCAAGTGCCGGAAGAGAGCCAGAGATTGTCGCCTTGGCTCATCGGGATGCCGGCGACGGCAGAGGCGGTGTCGTGCGAGGCCGATGCGATGACCGGGATATCGGCTTTGCCAATGTAGTCGGCGACTTCCGCGCGGATGTTTCCGACGACCGTGCCGGGGGCGACGACCTTGCCAAAAATCCGACGTGGCAGGCCGAGAGCATCGATGACAGGCCAGGCCCAGTCATTGGTATTCGGGTCGAACAACTGCGAGGTCGAAGCGACCGTGCGCTCATTGCACATTTCCCCTGTGAGCCAATAGGCAAGAAGGTCGGGGATGAAGAGCAAACGATCCGCTTCCAGTAGCTCGGGAGATTGGCGGATTTGCTCGGCGAGCAAATGCAGCGAGCTGTTGTAGAAATTCGTGCGCACGCCGGTGTGCTGGAACACTTCCTGTTCGCTGATGCGGCGATGCATTTCCTCGGCCATGCCCTCAAAGCGTTCATCGCGGTATTGGTGCGGCATGCCCAGCAGTCGACCATTGCGATCAAAGAGGCCGAAGTCACAGCCCCAGGTATCGATGCCGATCGAGCAAATGCGGTCGCCATA